>DASTWQ010000022.1:0-4629 GCA_035758545.1 Holophagaceae bacterium
TATCGAAGGCGGACAATGGGATCCCGCGACCCTGCCGTCCCTCTGGGAGCAGCCGCAGCACTGAGGCCTGACCGTCCGCCCCGATGACCGCCGATCCCACGCCCGCCCCGGAAGCCTTCCCCGACCAGGACCGCCTGGTCCAGGAGCACCTGCGCCTGGTCCAGCTGGTCGCCCGCCGCATGGCCAGCCGCCTGCCGGCCCACGTGGAGCTGGAGGACCTCATCCACTTCGGCGTGCTCGGCCTGCTGGACGCCGCCCGCAAGTACCAGCCGGACCGGGAGGTCCAGTTCAAGACCTACGCCGAGCTGCGCATCAAGGGCGCCATCGTGGACGGCCTCCGGGAGCTGGACTGGATGCCCCGCAGCCTGCGCCGCCGCAAGCGCGACATCGAGCAGGCCCGGGAGCGGCTCCAGCACCGCCTGGGCCGCGGCGCCTCCCGGGAGGAGCTGGCGGCGGACCTGGGCCTGACGGTGGAGGAGCTCCAGGCGGCCCTGGACGAGCTCGAGGGCCCTGGCGATCCTCTGTCCGAGCCCGGCCTGGACGAGACCGCCGAGGGCCTCGCGGGCCTGCTGCCGGACCTGGACACCGAGGACGCCCAGGCCCAGATCGAGAGCCGGGAGCGGGAGGAGCTGCTGAAGCAGGCCGTGGAGGCCTTGCCCCGCAAGGAGCGCTTCGTCATCCAGCTGTACAGCTTCGCCGACCTGACCATGAAGGAGATCGGCACCCTCCTGAACCTCACCGAGAGCCGGGTCTCCCAGCTCCACGCCCAGGCCATGGAGAACCTCCGCAAGGAGCTGGGAAACCAGCGCTAGGCCGCGGGCCCGCGCCGGGCCGGTGACCTGTAGGACAATTCCGGCCACACCCTGTGGCGATCCGGCCACCTTGGCGGGATCATGGGGGCTCGCCCACCCTGGAACCCTGGAGGTCGGCATGTGCGGCATCGTCGGATACATCGGTGAACGGGGCGCGGCGCCCCTCCTGGTGGATGGGCTCCGGAGCCTGGAATACCGGGGCTACGACAGCGCCGGCATCGCCCTCGCGCCCGGGGATGGCAGCTTCCGCCTCACCCGCGCCTCCGGCAAGCTCGCCAACCTGGACGCCAAGGTGGACCGCGCCGATCCGACCCCCCTGGGCATCGGCCACACCCGCTGGGCCACCCACGGCCGGCCCACGGAGGAGAACGCCCACCCCCACCGCAGCCAGAGCGGCAAGGTGGTGGCGGTCCACAACGGGATCTTCGAGAACTTCCTGGAGCTGCGGGAGGAGCTGCAGGCCGCCGGGGTCTCCTTCGCCTCCGAGACCGACACCGAGTGCTTCCCCCAGATGGTGGCCCTGCTCATGCGCCGGGACGGCCTCTCCTTCCAGGACGCCTTCGTCGCCGCCCTGAAGAAGGTGCGGGGCATCTACGCCCTGGCCTGCCTCCACGCCGATGACCCCAGCCGCATCCTGGCGGCCCGCTCCGGCCCCCCGCTCTGCATCGGCCTGGGGGAGGGCGAGACCTTCCTGGCCTCGGACGTGGTGCCCCTGCTGCCCCACACCCGCCAGGTGATCTTCCTGGAGGACGGCGACGTGGCGGTGCTGACCCGCCAGGGCGCCGAAGTCTTCCGGCTGGATGGCCAGCCCGCGCCGCGGCCCGTCCACGTCATCCCCTACGACCCGGTGGCCGCGGAGAAGGGCGGCTACAAGCACTTCATGCAGAAGGAGATCTTCGAGCAGCCCCAGGCCCTCTCGAACACCTTCCTGAACCGCCTGCCCGTGGACGGCGAGCCCATCCCCCTGGACCTGCCCTGGTCCGACGAGGAGCTGCGCGGCATCACCCGCGTCTCCATCGTCGCCTGCGGCACCAGCTGGCACGCGGGCCTGGTGGGCAAGTTCTACCTGGAGCAGCTCGCCCGCATCGGCACCGACATCGACTACGCCTCCGAGTTCCGCTACCGGGAGCCGGTGGTGGAGCCCGGCACCCTGGCCCTGGGCATCACCCAGAGCGGCGAGACCGCGGACACCCTCGCCGCCCTCAAGGAGGCCGCCGCCCGCGGCGCGAAGACCCTCGTCATCTGCAACGCCCAGGGCTCCACCGCCACCCGCCAGGCGGACGCCACCCTGCTCACCCACGCGGGCCCCGAGATCGGCGTGGCCTCCACCAAGGCCTTCACCACCCAGCTCGGCGTGCTCATGCTCCTCGCCCTGCGCCTGGGCGAGGTGCGCGGCACCCTGGATCCCGCCCTGCGGGCGGAGCTGCTGCAGGGCCTGCGGGAGCTGCCCGCCCACTTGGAGCGGGCCCTGGGCCTGGAGCCCCAGATCAAGGGCTGGGCCCAGACCTGGCAGGGCGCCCGGGACTTCCTCTACCTGGGCCGCGGCCCCCTCTACCCCATCGCCCTGGAGGGCGCCCTGAAGCTGAAGGAGATCTCCTACATCCACGCCGAGGGCTACCCCGCCGGCGAGATGAAGCACGGCCCCATCGCCCTCATCGACCGCCAGCTGCCGGTGGTGGCCCTGCTGCCCGCCGACGCCCACCGGGAGAAGACCCTCTCCAACCTCCAGGAGGCCGCGGCCCGGGACGGCCGCATCCTCGGCCTCGTGGAGGGCGGCGACGAGGGCCTCGCCACCATCGCCGAGTCCGTGCTGCACCTGCCCCAGGTCCATCCCTGGCTGGCGCCCATCCTCTACGCCATCCCGCTCCAGCTGCTGGCCTACCATGTGGCCGTGCTGCGCGGCTGCGACGTGGACCAGCCCCGCAACCTCGCCAAATCCGTCACCGTGGAGTAGCCCATGCCCAAGGACACCGCCGCCCTGCGACGGGACATCCTGAGCCCCTGGAAGCTGCGGCTCTACATGCTCGCCAAGCTGCCCATGGGCTTCCTCGCGGGCCTGCGGGTGGTGGCCTTCGATGAGCGCCGCGCCGCCGTCACCATCCGCTACGGCTACCTCACCAAGAACCCCTTCCGCAGCCTCTACTTCGCCTGCCTCGCCATGGCCGCGGAACTGGCCAGCGGCGTCCAGGGCCTGGTCCGCACCGCCGACGGCAGCCCCGTCGCCATGCTCGTCGTCGGCCTGGAAGGCACCTTCACCAAGAAGGCCGTGGGCCGCATCACCTTCACCTGCGAGGACGGCGAGGCCATCGCCCAGGCCGTCGCCGCCACCCGCGCCGACGGCGAACCCCGCACCGTCCCCTGCACCAGCACCGGCCGCGACCAACAGGGCGACGAGGTCGCCGTGTTCAAAGTGACCTGGTCTTTCAAGGCGAAGGGCGCCTCCGGCGCCCTAGCCTGATCGCCTCCAGCCTCCAGCCTCCAGCCCAGGATGGACATCCGCCCCCATTCCGCTACAATGGCTGTTCCCCATTGGCGCGTAGCTCAGGGGTAGAGCACCACCTTGACACGGTGGGGGTCGGTGGTTCGAGACCACTCGCGCCAACCATTCGAAAGGGCCTGAACCTGCCAGTTCGGGCCCTTTCCGTCTTCAGGACGGCGTTCCGGTGGGCTCATAGAGGTACTTCTGGAATCCGGCGAAGGCCGCCCCGATCTCATCGGCCTGGCCGAGATCGGCCAAGGCGTCCGCCAGGGAGTCGTGATACTTCAGCCGCAGCAGGGGCGTGAGCTTGGCCTGATCCAGCTCATCGACGCCCTGATGGACGTAGTGCTCCAGGACGAACTGCAGGAACACCTGCTGCTTGGCGTTGAAGTGGGCCGAGATGTTGGTCCGGGCCTGGTCCGCGCGCGCCTGCCGGGTGAGTGGGGCCCGGGCATAGGCCACGTAGGCCAGCACATCGAAGAGATCGCTGTTCTCAGCGTCGATGACCCGCTGCATCTCCAGCAGGGCGTCCTTGTCGAACCCCTTCTCCGCCAGGCCGGCGAGCAGCTTCCGGCGGGTGTCCGGTGAGCTCCAGAGGGTGCGCAGCTCGTCCTCGTCCTGGAAGAAGGCCGGCAGGCTCCCGAAGAGGGATTCCATGAACTGGTGGGCGGACATCGGCGTGCCGTCCGGGTGCCAGAAATGGGTGCTCATCATGTGCTGGATCTGCCGTTCCTTGCCATCCGCCAGCTTCACCTTCGCGCGCTTCTTGCAGGCGCAGGGCCGCTGCCCGCAGACCTCACAGGGCTCTCCCTGGTAGGGCTCCGGATCGCAGGGCTCCGAGACCTGCCCGGCAGCCACCGCGCTCCCCTCCAGGGCTTCGGGTTCCCCATCCCATTCCGGATCGCTGAAATGGTGATGCGCCTTCACGAAATCGAAGATGGTGAAGTAGTCCTTGCCATCGTAGAGGCGGGTGCCGCGCCCGATGATCTGCTTGAACTCGATCATGGAGTTCACGGGCCGCAGGAGGACGATGTTCCTGACGTTCCTCGCGTCTACGCCGGTGCTCAGCTTCTGGGAGGTCGTCAGGATGGTGGGGATCGTCTTCTCGTTGTCCTGGAAGTCCCGCAGCCGCTGATCACCCAAGGCGCCATCCAGGGCCGTCACACGGTGGCAGTAGTTGGGATCCGGCACCCGCTTGATCTGGTTGAAGAGATCCCGCACCTTCAAGGCATGATCCTGGGTCGCGCAGAACACCAGGGTCTTTTCCAGAGGGTGGATCTGCCCGAGGACGATCTCCACGCGCTTGCGCTCCCGCGCCTCGATCTCGATGATCCGGTT
>DASTWQ010000181.1:0-26423 GCA_035758545.1 Holophagaceae bacterium
CCTTCTCGACCTCCGTGTGCAGCTCGACCTTGGGCTTGTTGACGAAGTCCGCGGCCCGCTCGAAGTAGCCCACGGCCGCCTGGGAGGGGTCGAAGGCGCCGCAATCCTTGCCGTACACGCCCCCGACGATGGGCTCGAAGCCCAGAAACTCCCGGACCTCCTCGTCCATGTGGTCCACGCCGCACTGGAGGCCGGGGATCATGGCCTCGATCTGGGCCGGGGTCAGCAGCTCGAAGTTGACCTGGTTCCGGGACCAGATCTCCGCCGCCGCCGGGATCCTCTCCCAGGCCTTGGCGTAGTAGGTGAACAGGTAGCCGCTCTGGTCGAAGCCGCAGCTGACGCCCATGTCGGTCTGGAAGCTCTTCAGCTTCGCGATGCCGAGGGTGCAGAGCTGCTGGTTGATCTCCGTGGTCCAGAGGTTCCGGAAGCCGCCGGCGCTGTAGGCCGTGGCGCCGAAGGCGATCTTGTCGCCCCGCTCCACCACGAGGATCGAGCCCGTGAAGCCCTGCTTCAGGAGGTTGTAGACCAGGGAGCCCGCGCCGATGCCCGCGCCCACCACGACCAGATCGAACCTGCGCACGCCACGCCTCCGTGCAAAGGACCAGTCTACCCCTGGTAGGGCTGGGCTTCCATCACGGAAGCCCCGGTCCCCGCAAGCCTTCCGTGGAAGGCGGGGCCCGGCGGAGGTATCCTGGAAGGTCCTGGACGGAGGAACCATGCAGCTCAAGCCCAACGCTCCCGAGATGGCCAAGGTCGGCAAGACCCTGATGGGATCCAACTGGATCGGCGGCAAGGAGGTCCCCTCCGCCACCGGCAGGACCTTCGAGGCCCGCTCCTCCGTGGACCGCCGGGATCTGGTGGGCGTCTTCCCCGAGAGCGACGCCCGGGACGTCGAGGCCGCCGCCCTGGCCGCCCGCAAGGCCTTCGAGGCCTGGAAGGCCACCCCCGCCCCCATCCGCGGCGCCATCGTGGGCCGCATCGGCCGCATCCTCGAGGACCAGAAGGCCAAGCTGGCCCACATCGTGACCCGCGAGATCGGCAAGACCCCCCGGGAGGCCGAGGGCGAGGTGCAGGAGGCCATCGACACCGCCCAGTTCTTCCAGAGCGAGGGCCGCCGCCTCTACGGCCAGACCGTGCCCTCCGAGATGCCCCGCAAGGAGCTCTTCACCTACCGCCGGCCCATCGGCGTCGTGGGCATGATCACCGCCGGCAACTTCCCCATGGCCGTGCCGAGCTGGAAGATCCTCCCCGCGATCCTGGCGGGCAACACCGTGGTGTGGAAGCCCTCCGAGGACGCCCCGGTCATCGCCGACCTCTTCCTGCGGGCCATGCAGGACGCCGGCCTGCCGGACGGGGTGGTCAACATCGTCCACGGCGGCGGCGCCAACGGCGCGGGCCAGGCCATGATCGAGGCCATCGACAAGGGCCTCTTCCAGAAGTTCAGCTTCACCGGCTCCACCGCCGTCGGCCGCCTCATCGGCGAGGCCTGCGGCCGCCAGCTCCAGATCCCCAGCCTCGAGCTGGGCGGCAAGAACCCCATGATCGTCATGGAGGACGCCGACCTGGAGAACGCCGTCTCCGGCGCCCTCTGGGCCGCCTACGGAACTGCCGGCCAGCGCTGCACGTCCCTGGGCAACCTCATCCTCCACAAGCCCATTGCCGAGAAGTTCAAGGCGATGTTTCTGGAGGGCCTCGCCAAGCTGCCCATGGGCAACCCCATCGAGCAGGGCAACGGCGTCACCTACGGCCCGATGATGAACGCCCGCTTCGCCCAGCGCTTCCTGGAGCACTTCGAGCACGGGAAGAAGGATGGCGCCAAGCTCCTCTCCGGCGGCGCCGCCTGGGACGCCTCCAACCGCGATGCCCGCGTGAAGGGCACCATCGACCACGGCATCTACATGCAGCCCGCCCTCTGGGACGGCGTCACCAAGGACATGTGGCTGTTCCAGAACGAGGTCTTCGGCCCCACCGTGAACCTCGTCACCGTGGACGATTTCGAGGAGGCCATGGGCTGCGCCAACGGCACCCCCTACGGCCTCTCCAGCTCCATCTACACCGAGAACCGCCAGTGGGTGGACCAGTTCAAGAACCGCATCTCCGCGGGCATGAGCTCCATCAACAACTCCACCACCGGCGCCGAGGCCCACCTGCCCTTCGGCGGCAACGGCTGGAGCGGCAACGGCACCCGCGAGAGCGGCATCTGGGTCATCGACGCCTACACCAAGTGGCACGCGGTCAACGACGACGCCAGCGGCAAGCTCCAGCTGGCCCAGATCGAGACCAGCTACGTCGAGACCAAGGCCGCGACGGATTGGGCTTCACTGTAAGGCCTCCAGCTCCTGTGGCGCGACGAAGAAGCCCCGCCTCGGCGGGGCTTCTTCGTCGCAACCGGGGCCACCCTCAGAACCGGTAGTTGAACCCGATCCGGACGAGTCCGGCCTTGAGATCGGCCGAGTGGTTGATCGAGGTGTTGGGGTAGGGCTGCGGCGGCACGCTGTAGGTGAAGGTTCCTCCTCCCACGCTCACCTTCCCGAAGTCCGCGTACAGGACTTCAGCCTTGAACGTCCAGCGGTTGGGGAGGGCCCGCTCGTAGCCACCGCCGAGGATCCACCCCAGCCGGTTCTTCGCCTTGGATGCCCCTTCGGCCGCGGAGGCGTAGGTGTCGGAGAAGCTGTCCTCGATCTTGATGGAGGCGGAGGTCAGGCCCAAGGTCCCGAACCAGAGATTGTCCCCGTCGACGTATCCGATCCGGCCGCGGAGGGTGAGGATGGCGGTGGCCTTCGTGGTCTGCGAGAGGGTGTAGGTGGCCGGAGCGAATCCGGGATAGACCACCGTCTCCGACCGGTCGCCCTTCAGGCCGGCGGCGTCCGCATCGAACTCGAAGCCATAGACCGTCCCGCCGACCTGGGTGTTGTAGCCGAAGGTGAGGCCGCCGAGTCCGCCCTTGGGCTTCACGCTTCCCGACCCGGTGGCGTTGATGGAATCCACGCTGCTCGCAGCGAAATAACCAAAACCGTCGTAGACAGCAGCGGTCGTCACGTTCGATTTGCCGGTCCCGTACCCGCCATTGAAGCCGAGGTACCATCCCGTCCAAGCGGAGGCCCCCTGGGCTGAGGCCGCGCAGGTGAAACTGGCCGCGGCGAGAAGATGCATCAAGGTTCTGGCATTCATAGAAAGACCGCCTTTCCAGGAAGGTTGATCTGTTTTGTCATAGAGGGTCGCCCAGGAGGCTATCCCTCCATCTGGTCAAAGTCAACACGCCCCCCCTGAGACCTTCGGGCGGCGGACCGGGCGGCGCCTGATATCTCTCTACCTGCGAATTCCCGAAGGTCAGCGCGTCAGAATCGGCAGGTAGGCCACCCAGGGGCCGACCTCGGCCTTCCAGCGCCGGGCCATGACCCGGGCGATCTGGGCCAGGTGGCCGAGGTCATGGACGGTCCAGGTGGCGAGCAGCTGCTCCAGGGTCACGGGGCCGAAGGCGGGATGCCGCCCCCGCCGGGCCAGATCCGCGGGGGCGAGGGTCAGGGCGTCCAGACCGGCGAGGCTCTCCAGCCGCAGGCGCCGGAACTCCGCCACCAGGGCCTCCGTCGACCAGGTACGGGCCTCCGCCAGGAAGGCCCGGCGGTCGAAGGGCTCGAAGGCCCGGGACTCGCCCTGCTCCAGGATCATCCGCACCCGGGGGAGCCAGTCCTCGCGCTCCCCCTGGATCAGGTGCGCGAGCACGTCCCGGGGACTGAAAGTGTCCGGACCTTCGTCCACCGCCAGCCAGGGGGCCGGGAGGCCCGGGAGCCAGGCGGCGAGGACTTCCGGGGTGCGGGCGAGCTGGGCGCGGGCCTCCGCCAGGTCGAAGGGCATGGGACACCTCGGGGGAGGACCGTAACAGAGCCTCCCCCCCGCCGCCGGGATGCTGGTCTGCGCAAAAAGAGCAACCCGGGGGTTGCACAATTCCCTGGCCCTCCTAATATGCAATCTGGAGGTTGCCTATGACCGCGACGAGCACCGACCGCATCGAGAAGGAGATCCTGCTGAAGGCCCCGCTCTCGCGGGTCTGGAGGGCCCTGTCGGATCCGCAGGAATTCGGGATCTGGTTCCGGATGGAGCTGGAAGGCCCTTTCGAGCCGGGCCAACGGATCACGGGCCGCCTCACCCATCCGGGCTATGAGCACGTGCGCCTGGAGTTGCGGATCGAGCGCATGGAGGCCGGGCGCCATCTCGCCTACCGCTGGCATCCCGGCGCCGTGGACACGACTCGGGACTACTCCCAGGAGCCCATGACCCTCGTGGAGTTCTGGATCGAGGCCGCGGAGGGCGGCACCCGCCTGAGGGTGGTGGAGTCCGGCTTCGACCAGCTGCCGGCGGGCCGGCGCGACGAGGCCTTCCGCATGAACGAGGGCGGCTGGAAGGGTCAGCTCGTCAACATCCAGCGCCATGTCGAAGCCTGAGGCCCTCTCCCCCGCCAAGCTGAAGGACGCGGCGCCGCTCTTCGCCGCCCTCGGCGACGCCACCCGGCTGGGCCTGCTGGTGAGCCTCTGCGCCAGCGGGCCCGCCTCCCTCACCCGCCTCAGCGGCCGCTTCGAGGTGTCCCGCCAGGCCATCACCAAGCACCTGGAGGTGCTGTCTGAGGCCGGCCTCGTCACCAGCGTCCGGGAAGGGCGCGAGCGCATCTGGGCCCTGGAGCCCACGCGCCTGGCGGACGCCCATGCCTACCTGGACCGCATCTCCCGCCAGTGGGACGACGCCCTGGCCCGGCTCCAGGCCTTCGTCGAGACCGACCGCCCCTAGCGCGGATCCCCGCGCGCCCACCCCCCGCGGGCCACCCGGCCCCCTTCTGAAAGGCATCCCCATGCCTCAGCCCTGGTCTGCCCTTTTCGCCATCAACCGGAACCCCGTCCTGGAGCTGAACCTCGCCGGCATCACCCAGGCGGAGGCCGATCGCGCTCCCGCCGAAGGGCTCAACACAGTCACCTGGCTGCTCCGGCATGTGCTCGACTACCGGCACGAGACCCTCGGGGCGCTCGACGCGCCCTTCACGCCCTCGGTCCCCGAGCCCCGATCCCTCGAGGAGCTGATCTCCGCCCTGGACGAGACCCAGGAGGCCCTCTCCCGGGCCCTGGAGGCCGTGGAGGACTGGACGGTCCTGCGCACCCATCCCGCCCTCGGCGCGCCGACGCCGCTGGAGCAGCTCGTGGGCATCTTCCTCGTCCACGAGGCCTACCACATCGGCCAGATCGCCACCACCCGCCGGCTCCTGGGCCTGCCCGGCGCGCTCAAAGAGCGGAAGGCGCCGGCCCACGCCTGAGCCTCGGCCGAACGGAAGAAGGCCCCGCGGTCGCGGGGCCTTCTTCAGGGCCGGGAACCACTCAGAACTGGTTCCAGAGGTACTGGTTGGTGACCTCATGGTGGAACATGATCTCGCCTTCCTTCACCCGCGTGCCGAGGGCCTTGGGGCACCGCTCGGCCTGGGCCAGCTTGATGTCCGCGAACTTCTCGTGGACGCCCTCGCCCAGGGTCTCGGCCATGAACTTGCTGCCCTTGAAGAGGCGGATGGCGTCGAAGATGTTGTCGGGCAGGAAGCGGGTGCGGGCGCGCTTGGCTTCGTCCACCTCCAGGGCCGGACCCTCGAGGCCGGTGCGGAGCAGCGCGTAGTAGACCATGTAGGGGTTGGCGTCGGGCCCGATGGAGCGCACCTCGACGCGGGTGGACTTCTCGTTGCCGGTGGGGATGCGGATCATGGAGCCGCGGTCCGTGGGGCTCACCTTGATCTGGTTCGGCGCCTCGAAGTGGGGATCCAGGCGGCGGTAGGCGTTCACGCTGGGGTTCAGGATGAGGCAGAGGTCCGTGGCGCTGGCGAGGATGCGGTTCGTGAAGTCCCAGGCCACATCGGAGAGGCCGTCCTTGCCGCCCTTCTGGAAGAAGAGGTTCTTGCCGCCCTTGGCGAGGCTGATGTTGGTGTGCATGCCGTTGCCGTTCACACCGGTGACGGGCTTGGGCAGGAAGGAGGCGGTCATGCCCATTCGGGCCGCCACCTGGCGGGCCAGCAGCTTGTAGAGCTGCACCTGGTCCGCGGCGACGTTGACCTCCGCGTAGGTGTAGTTCATCTCGAACTGGGAAGGGGCCACCTCCGGGTGGTCCTTCTCATTGCCGAAGCCCATGGCGCGCTGGGCCTCCGCGGCGGTGTCGATGAACTGGCGGAGCGGATCGCCGGGCAGGCTGTGGTAGTAGCCGCCGGTGGAGCAGTACTCGAAGTGGCCGGTCTCGTGGTAATGGCGCTCGGCGTCCAGGCCCTTGAAGAGGAAGCCCTCGACCTCGTTGGCGGCGTTGAGGATCGTGCCCTCCTTCTTGAAGAGGGCGTCGGTGTAGGCCCGCAGGCGCGCACGCATGTCCGCGGTGAAGGGGGAGCCATCCTGGTTCAGGACGTTGCCGAAGACGAGCACCTTGCCGGGGCCGAAGATGTCGCTGGGCAACCAGTAGAAGGCCGGCCAGTCGATGGCCAGGCGCAGGTCGCTCTCCGCCTGGGCGCTGAAGCCGCGGATGGAGGAGCCGTCGAAGGTCAGGTTGTCGCTGGACTTGAGGAGGAACTTCTTGTCGTAGTCCAGCATGTGGAGCCGGCCCTCGATGTCCGTGAAGCACACCGTGACGGCCTTGATCCGCTTCTCGCCCTCGAGGTACTTCATGCGCTCCTCGCGGATCTTCTCGGGATCCACGCGGTCGAGGCGCTGCTGCTTGGCCTGGAGGTTGAGCTGCTCCAGCTCGTCGTAGGGGATTTCCAGGAAGTCGCGAAGTCCGTTGGTCGCCATGGGGGTCTCCGGAGGGACGAGGCAGCCCGCCTGCTCGCCATGGCTTAATTCTTGGCGATTTAGATTAAAAATCCATAGATTTGATCTAAATTTTAAAAAATTTATTAAACACAATCCTTCGTGACACTTGGGTGAGGCCGGCAGGGACAGGGCCCCCTCAGGCCCTGTCCCCGTCCTGGCCCTCGGATCAGAACCGGTAGTTGAAGCCGAACCGGATCATCTCGGACTTCAGGTTGGCGGAGTGGGTGTAGGAGACGTTCGGATTGGGGGTGCCCCCATCCGTGAAGGTGCCTCCGGCAACCTCAACCTTCCCGAAATCCGCGTACAGCACCTCGACCTTGAAGGACCACTGGTTCTGCATGTCGAGCTCATAGCCCGCGCCGAGGGTCCAGCCCACCTTGCCCTTGGATTTGGACTGGCTCTCGGCGGCGGGGCCCTGGGTGTCGGAGAAGGAGTCCTCAAGCTTGAGCGAGGTCATGGCCAGCCCCGCGGTCCCGAACCAGAGGTTCCTCCCGCTCGCATAGCCGATGCGACCCCGGAGGGTGGCCAGGTAGGTGGCCTTGGTGCTCTGGGCAACGGTGTAACTCAGGAAGGGGTAGCCGGGATAGGGGGACGTGACTGAGCGATCGCCCTTGAAGCCGGAGGCATCCGCATCGACCTCGAATCCGTAGACGGTGTTCCCGCTCTGGGTGTTGTAGCCGAAGGTGATGCCGCCGATCGCGCCCTTGGGCTTGACGCTGTCCGAGCCGCTGGCGCTGACCGCAGCCGGGAGATCCTGGCTGGGGAAGTAGGAGAGACTCGGATCGGAGATGGTGCTGGCGACATCGGACTTCCCGGTCCCGTAGCCCGCGTTCACGCCCAGGTACCAGCCCGTCCAGGCGGACTGGGCGGAGAGGGCGGCCGGGGCGGCGGCGAGGAGGAGGCCGACGAGCAGTCGGGCGTTGGGGCGCAGGAAGGAAGGCCTTGCAGGGAAGGTGGGCATGGGGTTTCTCCTGGGGAACTGGGACCACGCTAAACAGGTCCAGATCGGCCGTCAACCGCCTGATGGCCCAATTTCATTCACGCTCTCTGGTGTTTTTTCGATACCCTTTCACAGAGGACGGAGATCAGGCCCCTATCGGCATGGAACCGGGGGCGGCGGCCTGCCGGCTCAGCCGCAGCAGGAATTCGGTGTTCCCCTCGCCCCCCTTGATGGGGCTCTCCGCCAGGGCCAGGGGCTTCAGGTCCGTGCCCTCGAAGAACCGCCAGATCTCGTCGCAGACCCGGGCATGGATCGCCGGATCCCGGACGATGCCGCCCTCGCCGACCTCGCCCTTCCCCGCCTCGAACTGCGGCTTCACCAGGAGGACGGCCTCGGCGTCCTCGGTGAGGCTTCCCAGCACCGGCGGGATGGCCAGCTTCAGGGAGATGAAGCTCAGGTCCGCGCAGAGGAAGCTGCAGCGCTCCGGGATGGCCGCCGGATCCCAGGCCCGGAGGTTGGTCTGTTCGAGGGACACCACCCGCGGATCGCTGCGGAGCTTCCAGTGGAGCTGGTTGGTGCCCACGTCCACGGCATAGACCTTGGCCGCGCCCCGCTGCAGCAGGCAGTCCGTGAACCCTCCGGTGCTCGCGCCGGCGTCGAAGCAGACCTTCCCCGCCACCTCGATCCCCCAGCGGTCCAGGGCGCCCTGGAGCTTGAGGCCGCCCCGGCTGACGAAGGGCAGGCCTTCCCCCCGGAGCCGGATCTCGGCGCCCTCCGCCACGGCCTGGCCGGCCTTGGTGACCGGATGACCGCCCACGAGCACCTCGCCGGCGAGGATGCGCGCCTGGGCCTTGGCCCGGGTCTCGCAGAGCCCGCGCTGCACGAGGAGCTGGTCCAGGCGGAGCTTAGGCATCAGCCCTTCCCCTTCTGCCGCGCCAGTTCCTTCCGGTAGAGGTCGATGTTCCGGTCGTGCTGCTTGAGGGTCGGCGCGAAGCGGTGGCCCCCGAGGCCCGTGGCGACGAAGTAGAGGTCCTTGGTGACCAGGGGATGCTTGGCCGCCTCGATGGCGGCCGGGCTGGGGATGGCGATGGGCGTGGGGGGCAGGCCCTTCACGGTGTAGGTGTTCCAGGGGCTCGAGCGGCGGATGTCCTCGGGGCCCGGGGCGGTGAAGCGCAGGTCCCCGCTCCGCCAGCGGGCGTACTGGCTGGTGGGATCGCACTGCAGGGGCATGCCGAGCTTGAGGCGCTTGTAGTAGACCCCGGCGATGCGGGCCCGCTCCTCCGGGAGGTGGGTCTCCTTCTCCACCAGGCTCGCCAGGATGAGGGTCTGGTAGGGCGGCAGCACGCCGCCCTCGAGCTTCGGCTGGACCTGGCGCCGGAAGGCCTCCACCAGGTCCAGCATCACCTCCTCCGGCTCCAGGGCCCGGTTCAGCTTGTAGGTGGCCGGGGCCGCGAGGCCCTCCAGGTCCGGGGCCTCGGGGAACCCGGCGGTGCGGGCGAGGGTCGGACTCGTCCAGAGCTTCCAGAAGGCGTCCTCGGGCACGAAGGGGGCCAGGCGTTTCTGCAGGGACCAGGCGTGGGCGCCCTCGGGCACCACGACGTTGGTCCAGTGGACCTCGCCCTTGCGGAGCTTGGCGGCGACGTCCGCCAGGGAGGCCTTGGCGTCGAAGGTGTACTCACCACGGATGATCTGCAGCTTGCGGGAGCGGGCCCAGAGCTTGAACAGCTCCGCCGAGCGGATCACGCCCTGGGACTGGAGCTGGTCCGCCAGGGCGTCCACGGTGGTGCCCTTCTTCACGACGAAGTCGGCCTGCTCCGCCAGGGGGCCCTGGCCCTTCCAGAGCCACCAGCCCGCCGCCGGCGGCAGGGCCAGGATCAGGATCGCCAGGAGCAGGCGCCGGGACACGCGGGACTTCGCCATCCCCTCAGGCTACCGGGGCCGGTTAGGCTGGTCCAAATCCCCTGGTGCGCCATGTCCGAATCCACCGGCTACCGCCGCGAGCTGGGCCTGTTCTCGTCCACGATGATCGTCGCCGGCTCCATGGTCGGATCAGGCATCTTCTCGGTATCGCCTGCGGCGATACACGAGGCGGCGCCGACCCACCCCCGCCAGCTCTTCGCCCGTGCAGGTGAATCATGACCACAGGCTACAGGCGAGAACTCGGTCTCTTCTCGTCCACGATGATCGTCGCCGGCTCCATGGTCGGCAGCGGCATTTTCATTGTCAGCGCGGACATCATGCGCCAAGTGCACACGGCGCCGATGCTCATGCTGACCTGGCTGGTGGCGGGGCTGTTCACCATCTGCGCGACCCTCAGCTACGGCGAGCTGACGGGCATGATCCCCAAGGCCGGCGGGCTCTACGTCTTCCTGCGGGAGGGCTACGGGCCCCTCATGGGCTTCCTCTACGGCTGGTGCTGCTTCCTCGTCATCGAGAGCGGCGCCATCGCCGCCGTGGGCGTGGGCGCCGGCAAGTACCTGGGGGCCCTCTGGCCCTCGGTGGACGACGCCCGCTGGATCGGCCCCCACGCCCTCATCCCCGCCTTCCACCTCCCCTTCGGCCTGGTGCTGGGTCCCTACCACTTCGGCCTCACGGGAGCGCGGCTCGTGGGCATCGGCCTCATCGCGGCCATCGCCCTCCTGAACACCTACGGCGTCCGGCTCGGGGCCTGGATCCAGAACACCTTCACCGTCGCCAAGCTCGCGGCCCTCGGGGCCCTCATCCTGCTCGGCCTGCTCCTCGCGCCGAAGGCGGCGCCCGCCGCGGCGGCCATCGGCCCCGCGCCCTCCTCCCTCACGGGGTTCCTGACGGTGCTGCTGGTGGCCCAGATCGGCGCCTTCTTCTCCTGCGACGGGTGGAACTTCGTCGGCAACGTCGCCTCCGAGATCAAGGAGCCGAAGCGCACCCTGCCGCTCGCCCTGCTCATCGGGCCCGCCTCGGTCATCGTCCTCTACCTGCTGGCGAACCTCGCCTACCTGAGGCTGCTGGGCCCGGCGGGCATCGCCGGCGCGCCGGAGGACCGGGTCGGCGCCGCGGCGCTGGGGGCCCTCTTCGGCCCCGCGGGCAGCACCCTCATGGCCGGCGCCATCCTCGTCTCCATGATCGGCTACGTGAACGGCGCCTCCTTCACCTCCGCCCGGGTCTACCAGGCCATGGGCGAGGACGGCCTCTTCGGCGCTGGCGCGGACCGGCTCAACCGCCACGGCGTGCCGGCGATCTCCCTCTGGCTCCAGGCCGGCTGGGCCTGCCTGCTGACGCTGACCGGCACCTTCGAGCAGCTGGTGGACTTCACCGAGTTCGCCCAGCTCCTCTTCGTCGTGGCCACCATCGCCGCCGTGATCCTCCTGCGCCGGAAGCGGCCGGACCTGGAGCGGCCCTACAAGGTCTGGGGCTACCCCGTCGTGCCCCTGGTCTACATCCTCGGCAGCGGCAGCATCCTCGTCCTTCTGCTCCGGTACAAGCCCGCCTTCACCTGGCCCGGCCTGATCCTGGCGCTGCTGGGCGTGCCCGTCTACTACTGGCGACGCGGGCGCTGAGGCTCAGTCCCGCATCGCATCCACCCACAGCGCGTGGAAGTGGTGGACGCCGTTCTCCCGGGACGGGCTGTAGCGGCCCCGGTCGTAGGTGAGGGAGCCGAGGCCCTGCTGGACCGATTCGCAGAGGGCGATGTCCTCCCGCTGGACGCGGTCGCTGAAGGCGAGGTTCTCCGCGAGGTCCAGCTCCCGGTCCGCGAACCAGAGGAAGCGGGTGCGGCAGCGGCCCGGGCCCAGGGGCAGGATGAGGTTGAGCTGCACGTGGTCCGGATAGACATTCACCATGAGGTTCGGGAAGACCCAGTAGTAGAGCGCCTCCGGCGTCCCGCCGGCCTCGAGGTCCCGGTGGTAGAGGGTCCCCTGCCCCTTCACCGGCGCGTGCTGGCGGCTGTGCCAGGCCCGTGTCTCCACCCGGTAGGCGCCGTAGTCGATCTGGCGGAACAGCTCCGGATGGGCCACGGGGATGTGGTAGCCCTCGAGGTAGTTGTCCACGTAGACCTTCCAGTCGCAGGCGAGGTCGTAGTCGAGGGCATGGATCGGCCTCAGGCGGTCCAGGGGCCAGGCGGCGGTCTCCGGCAGGATCTCGCCGAGGGTCGCCGCGAGGCTGAGCGCGCCCGGATCCAGGTTCACGAAGATCCAGGGCCCCCAGGCCTCCGCGCGGAAGGTCGGCAGGCGGCAGGCGGCGCGGTCGAAGCCCTTGGCGCCTTCGAACTCCGGCGCGCCCAGGAGGGCGCCGTCCAGGCCGTAGGTCCAGCCGTGGTAGGCGCACCTCAGGGCCCGGCCTCCTCCATCCGCGGGGCCCACCCGCCCCGCCCGGTGCCGGCAGACGGCAGAGAGGGCCCGGAGCCCGCCTTCATCCCGCAATACGATCAGCGGCTCCCCGGCCACCTCCGCAGCGAAGCGGCTGCCGGGCTCCGGCAGCTGGTCCAGGGTCCCCACCCACTGCCAGCTCCGGCCGAAGATCCGCCCCCGCTCCTGCGCGAGGATCGCAGGATCCGTGTAGCAGCGCGCCGGAAGGGTCTCGGCGGCGGCGGGATCGGGGTCGAAGGGGAAGTCGGGCATCGCGGATAAGCTTAAGGGACTTCCTGAGGCTGCCATGACCGATCCCGGCTTCCGCCGTTCCCTCGGCCTGTTCTCGTCCACCATGCTCATCGCCGGCTCCATGATCGGCTCCGGCGTCTTCATCGTCGGCGCCGACATCGTGCGGCAGGGGCATACGGGCGGATTCCTGCTGGCGGCCTGGGCCCTGACGATGGTGATGACGGTCTTCGCGGCGCTGAGCTACGGCGAGCTGGCGGGGCTCTATCCCCACGCCGGCGGGCAGTACGCCTACCTGCGCGAGATCTACGGTCCTGCGGTGGGCTTCCTCTACGGCTGGACCTTCTTCGCGGTCATCGAGTGCGGCACCATCGCCGCGGTGGCCGTGGGCTTCGGCAAGTACCTGGGCACCTTCTGGCCGGCGGTGAGCGAGAGCGCCTGGTTGGCGGGGCCGCTGCACGTGAAGGCCCACGCCTTCGGGTCCATCGTCGTCGGTCCCTACGACCTCGGCCTGACGACGGCGCGGCTTTCGGGCATCGCCATCGTGGTGCTGCTGAGCGTCGTCAACGCCTACGGGGTGAAGCTCGGGGCGCTGGTGCAGAACGCCTTCACCGTCACCAAGATCGGCAGCCTGGCGGCCCTGATCCTGCTGGGCCTCCTCCTCAAGCCCGCCGTGGCCGCGAACCCGGCGCCCTTCCACCCCCTGGACGGCGCCACCTCCCTGCCCTTCCTCACCGCCCTGCTGGTGGTCCAGACCGGCAGCCTCTTCAGCGCCGACGCCTGGAACTCCGTGACCTTCATCGCCGCGGAGGTGAAGGAGCCCAAGCGCACCATCCCGCTCTCCCTCCTCATCGGGACCAGCCTGGTCTGCGGCCTCTACATCCTCGCCAACGCCATCTACCTGAAGGTGCTCGGCCCCCAGGCCATCGCCACGGCCCCCAACGACCGGGTGGGCAGCCTGGCGCTCAAGGCGCTCTTCGGCCCCACCGGCGAGCTGGCCATGGCGGGGGCGATCCTCATCTCCATGTTCGGCTGCACCAATGGCCTCGTGCTGAGCGGCGCCCGGGTCTACCACACCATGGCGGAGGACGGGCTCTTCCTGAAGCCCGCCGGGCGCCTCAACGCCCACGGCGTGCCGGCCTTCTCCCTGGGCATCCAGGCGGTCTGGACCTGCCTCCTCACCATGACCGGCAGCTATGGCCAGCTGCTGGACTACGTGATCTTCGCGGCCCTGCTCTTCTACGTGCTCACCGTCGGCGGCGTGATCCTGCTGCGGATCCGGAAGCCGGAGCTGGAGCGCCCGGTGAAGGTGCCGCTCTACCCCGTGCTGCCGGTCCTCTACCTCGCGGGCGCCCTGGCCATCATGGGCGCCCTGTTGGTCCACAAGCCCGCCTTCACCTGGCCGGGCCTCGTGATCGTCCTCCTGGGCCTGCCAGTCTACTGGATCGCCAAGCCGAAGAAAGCTTGAACCGCGAAGACGCAAAGGCCGCCAAGCGGGTCTTCCACAACGCGCCTGACGGTCTTCATCTTCGCGGCCGTCGCGTCTTTGCGGTTCCCTCGTCCTACCCCAGTTCCCGGTGCTGGACCCGCAGGCCCGGGGCGGCGTCCTTGAGGCGCTGGGCCAGCGCCTCCACGAGGGTGACGCTGCGGTGCTTGCCGCCGGTGCAGCCGATGGCGAGGGTGTAGTAGGCGCGGCCCTCCTGGGCGATGAGCGGCAGGGTCCAGCGCATCCAGGCCTCGGCCTGGTCCAGGAAGCGCTGGGCGTCCGGCTGCTGGAGGACGTAGTCCCGCACCGCCGCCTCGCGGCCGGTCTGCTCCCGGAGGCCGGGGACATAGTAGGGGTTCGACAGGAAGCGCGCGTCCAGCACCACATCCGCATCGCCGGGCACGCCGTACTTGAAGCCGAAGGAGAGGAGGCGCAGCTGGGAGCCGGAGCCGCCTTCCAGATGCAGCGCCTCGCCCAACCGCTGCCGCAGCTCCCCCAGAGAGAGCCGGCTCGTGTCCAGGATCGCGGAGGCCAGCTCCCGGATGGGCGCCAGCATCACCCGCTCCCGCTGGATGGCCTCCGGCAGGCTCAGGCCGTGCCGGGCTGCCAGATGGTGGACCCGGCGGGTCTCGGAGTAACGGCGCAGCAGCACGTCGTCCGAGGCCTCCAGGAAGAGCACCTGGATGGGCTGGCTGCGGCCCTGGAGCTGCTCCACCAGCGGTTCGAACTCCGCGGCGAAATCCTCGTGGCGGCTGTCCATGCCCACCGCGAGGCTGGCGTCCGGATGGAGCCTCGACTCCAGCTCGATGAGGGGCTCCAGCATCCGCACCGGCAGGTTGTCCAGGGCCGTGAAGCCGCGGTCCTCCAGCGCCTCCAGCACCGAATGCCGGCCGGCGCCCGAAAGGCCCGTGACGATGACGAGATCCATGGGGAAGAGCCTATCAGCGGCGGGCGGCCTGCTGCAGGACCGCGTGCAGGGCCTCCGCCAAGGGCCCGACGCCCTCGAAGCCGCGGAACCGGTGCGAGGTCCCGTCCCGCCTCAGGATCCGGAGGTCCTGCAGGCCCAGGAGCCGGGAGGGAAGGCTGGCCTCCAGGCTCAGCTCGCCGATCTCCGCCGGGTCCAGGGCCACAGAGCCCAGCCGTCGGCGGAAGGGGCCTTCCAGCCGCCAGGAGATGCCCCGCGTCTGGCTGACCCGGATCCAGGAGCCGCGCTGGAAGCGCAAGATCAACAGGAACAGGGAGAGGCCGGGGGCCAGCGCCAGCAGGGACCAGGCGCCCAGCCAGGGCCAGGGCGCCGCCCCCGCCAGGGCCGCCAGCACGGCCGTTCCCGCCGGCAGCCGCGGGCTCACCCGGAGTTGCTGGTCGGGAAGCTGGAGCCGCATGGGGCTAGCGGCGGAAGAGGCCCTCGTCCTCGTCGTCGAGGCCGCCGGCGGCGAAGCGGAGCACCCGCTGGACGCCCTCGTCCGCCTTGGCCGGGAGGATCAGGTTGCCCTGCTCGTCGGGGCCGAGCTCCACCATCTCCGGAGCGCGGAAGAAGGATTCATCCGGCGTGGAGATGAAGGCGGGCTGGGGCTCCACGCGGTAGAGGTAGGAGACGATCTCGTCCTCGTAGCCGTAGCGCATCTGCTCGAAGTACTCGTAGGACTCCTTCTTGTACTCCACCAGCGGATCCTTCTGGCCGTAACCGCGGAAGCTGATGGCCTCCTTCAGGTGGTCCATGACGAGGAGGTGCCGCTTCCAGGCGGCGTCGATCACCTGGAGGATGGACACGCGCTCCAGCCACCGGAGGTGGTCCGGCGAGTCCATGCGCTCCTCCTTGGACTGGTAGGAGGCGATCACGGCGGAGGTCAGCAGGCGGATCGCCTCGGCCTGCGGGAGACCCTCCACGGCGGACCAGTCGATGGCCTGGGCCGAGAACAGCTGCTCCACGCGCTCCCGCAGGGCCGGGACGTCCCGCTCGCCCTTCTCGGGGAGGAAATCGTGGACGAGGCCCTCGATGATCTCGGCGGAGATGCGGAGCACGTAGTCCTTGGTGTTGCCCTTCAGGATCTCCGTCCGCAGGTTGTAGAAGAAGATCCGCTGCTTGTTCATCACGTCGTCGTATTCGAGCAGGTGCTTGCGGATCTCGAAGTTCTGCGTCTCGACGCGCTTCTGGCTCTTCTCGATGGCCCGGGAGACCATGCCGGCCTCGATGGGCTCCTCGTCGCTCATGCCGAGGGTCTTCAGGAGGCCCTGCATCTTCTCGCCGCCGAAGATGCGCATCAGGTCGTCTTCGAGGGACAGGTAGAAGCGGCTGGAGCCGGGGTCGCCCTGGCGGCCGGCGCGGCCGCGGAGCTGGTTGTCGATGCGGCGGCTCTCGTGGCGCTCAGTGCCGAGGATGTGGAGGCCTCCGGCGGCGAGCACCTCCGCCTTCTCGGCCTCGGTCTTGGCCTTCATCTCTTCCACGAGGGCGGAGAACTCGGGCGTCTCCTTGCCCTCCTCGTCGTAGACCGCGAGGTCCCGGGCCTGGGCTTCGGCCTTGGCGAGGTTCTCGGGGTTGCCGCCCAGCAGGATGTCCGTGCCGCGGCCGGCCATGTTGGTGGCGATGGTCACGGCGCCCTTGCGGCCAGCCTGGGCGACGATCTCCGCCTCCTTCTCGTGGTGCTTGGCGTTCAGCACCGTGTGGCGGATGCCGGCTCGCTTCAGCTCCTCGCTGAGGCTCTCGCTGCTCTCCACGCTGGGGGTGCCCACGAGGACCGGCTGCCCCTTGGCATGCAGATGCTTGATCTCCTCCACGATGGCCTTGGCCTTGCCCTGGCGGGTGGCGTAGACGATATCGGCGAAGTCCTTGCGGATCATCGGGCGGTTGGTCGGGATCACCACCACGTCCAGCTTGTAGGTGCTGTGCAGCTCCGCGGCCTCGGTCTCGGCCGTGCCGGTCATGCCGCCCAGCTTCTGGTACATGCGGAAGAAGTTCTGGAAGGTCACCGTCGCGAGGGTCTGGTTCTCGGCGTTGACCTCCACGCCCTCCTTGGCCTCGATGGCCTGGTGGAGGCCGTTGGACCAGCGGCGGCCCGGCATCAGCCGGCCGGTGAACTCGTCCACGATGACCACCTCGAGGCCCTTGCCGTCCTCCTTGGGGCGCACCATGTAGTCCACGTCCCGCTTGTACATGTGGTGGGACAGCAGGGCCTGGTTGAGGCCGTGCAGGGTCTCGATGTGGGCGGGGTCGTAGAGGTTGGGGACGCTGAGCAGCTCCTCGGCGCGGCGGATGCCCTCGTCGGTGAGCACCACCTGGCGGTCCTTCTCCTCGATCTTGAAGTCCTTCTCGGGGACGAGGCTGGGGATGATGCCGTCGATGCGGTAGTACTTGGAGGTGTCCTCCTCGGAGGCGCCCGCGATGATGAGCGGCGTTCGGGCCTCGTCGATGAGGATGGAGTCCACCTCGTCCACGATGGCGAAGTGGAAGCCCCGCTGCGTGAACTCCGCCAGGTCCCACTTCATGTTGTCGCGCAGGTAGTCGAAGCCCAGCTCGTTGTTCGTGGCGTAGGTGATGTCGCAGCCGTAGGCCTCGCGGCGCTGCTCGTCGGTGAGGCCGTGCTGGATGATGCCGGTGCTGAGGCCGAGCCAGCCGTAGAGGCGGCCCATCCACTCCGCGTCGCGGCGGGCCAGGTAGTCGTTCACCGTGACCAGGTGGGCGCCCTTGCCAGCCAGGGCGTTCAGGTAGAGGGCCAGCGTGGCGGTGAGGGTCTTGCCCTCGCCGGTGCGCATCTCGGCGACCTTGCCCTCGTGGAGCACCATGCCGCCGATGAGCTGGACGTCGAAGTGCCGCATCTTGAGGACGCGCTTGGAGGCTTCCCGGCAGACCGCGAAGGCCTCGGGCAGCACCTGGTCAAGGGACTCCCCGTTGGCGACGCGCTCACGGAGGGCCGGCGTCATGGCCTTCAGATCCTCGTCGCTGAGGGCGGCGACGTCCTCCTCGAGGGCGTTGATGACCTGGACCTTGGCCCAGAGACGCTTCAGCTCCCGCTCGTTCTTGGAGCCGAAGACTTTCTTGAGGAGTTCGTCCATCATGTCCGGTCGCTTTCGAAGGCGCGTCAAACCATTGAGTGTAGCGCCTTTCTCCCCCGGGGCCCACCGGAAGCCCCGGCCCGATCCCATCCCCGAACGCCTTTCGCTTGAGGGAGTTAGGCGCTTCCGGCAAACTGGAGTTTTGGAACGGGAGGGCCCATGGCCGTCGAGCGCACCTTCGCCATCGTCAAGCCGGACGCCGTCAAGGACGGCCACATCGGCGAGATCATCGCCGCCGTCGAGCAGAGCGGCCTGACCATCAAGGGCCTGAAGATGACCCGCCTGACGCCGGCCATCTGCAAGGGCTTCTACCACGAGCACGTGGGCAAGGGCTTCTACCAGGAGCTCGAGGACTTCATGACCGAGGGCCCCGTGGTGATCATGGTCCTGGAGGGTGAGAACGCCATCCTCCGCTGGCGGGACCTCATGGGCGCCACCAACCCCGCCAACGCCGCCGAGGGCACCCTCCGCAAGCGGTTCGGCGCCAGCATCGGCCGGAACGCCACCCACGGCTCCGACAAGCCCGAGAGCGCGGCCTTCGAGGTCGCCTACTTCTTCAACGCCTTCGAGCAGATGTAAGGGCGGGCCCTCACAGGGCCGCGAAGTCCAGGACGAAGGGCCGCGAGGGCTTCACCTCGCGGCCCTTCCCCTGTCTGGCCGTCACTTGGCCGAAGGTGCCTCGGGCCAGGCCCAGTCGCCGCGCTCGGGGTCGAGGCGGCCATCCGGGGCCTTGGCGGGCTGGCCGCCGCCATCCTGGCCGTCGGGGCCCAGGGCGTAGAGCCGGAAAGTCCCCGGGCCTTCGAGGCGGTAGCGGAGGGCCGTCCCGTCCACCACATCCGTGGGGACCCGGTCCAGGAAGGCGGGGACCAGGGCCTCCAGGGTCGCCGGATAGGCGCCGTGGGCCAGGCGGTGCCGCTCCAGGGCGCACACGGTCCGGGCCTCGTCGAGGGCGTTCTGGTGGAGGGCGGTCCGGAGCCCCTGAGGCACCAGCATCCGGGCGGCGATGCCGCCATAGGGATTCACGAGGCTGGGGGTGTCCTGGGCGGCCGTGCGGCGCAGGAGGTCGAGGTGGATCCGGTGGGCCCCGGGATCCACCGCGGGCAGGTAGCCCTCCACGTAGTGACGGTCCATCTCCCGAAGGGTGAGGCCGTGCCAGCCCGAAGGCACCAGCAGCCAGGTCCCGAGGGCCCGGAAGCGGTCCAGATCGAGGTCGCCGGCCGCGTCCGGGGTCAGGGACCGGTCCTTGGCCTGTTGCCAGCCGGAGGCCCGCAGCTCGGCCTCCCCCGCCTGCGCCGCGAAGACCCGCTCGCTCTCCAGAGCCCGGCGGTAAGCGGCCAGCAGGTCCAGCTTCCCCAGCTCCGCCTGGAGCCGGGCCAGCTGGGGCTCAGACCAGGCGTGCGTGGACAGCCCCTCCCAGACCCCCTGCATCGCGATGCCCGAGAGGGCCTGGGCAAGCAGGCTGGACAGCATGGAGGGTTCCGCCTGGAACTGCCTCACCAGCCGGAGGCCCGCCAGGCAGTCCTCCAAGGCCCCGGCGGCGTCCCCGGAGCGGAGCCGCGCGACGGCCCGCAGGCTCAGCACCCGCGCCGCCGCCCGGAATCCGAGGAGGCCGGGGATGGGGTCCCGGGAGATCTCCGGGTAGTGGTAGCGGAAGGGCATCCGGCAGGCCGGCCGCTCCGTCGCGGCCGTCAGCTCGTCCAGGCGGCCATCGAGGGGCTTGAGAGCCGAAGCCAGGTCCGGCGTCCCGAAGGCAGCCGCCCAGGCGCCGACATCCTGGGTCTGCCCGAGCCGCCAGTCCGCGAAGGCCGGAGCCTTGTCCGGCCAGCTGAAGCCGCCGAGCAAGGGGGCCTTCCCGGTGACCGCCGCCTCCACCAGGGGTTCCTTGGCGAAGTTCTCGGCATCCGGGACCGGCGGAGGCGCGAGCTTCGACCAGTCGTAGCGGTCCCCCTGGGCCACGCGCTGGGCCTTCCAGGCCTCCCAGGCCCGCCGCCCCCGGGCGTTCT
The DNA here is from genome assembly GCA_035758545.1 of Holophagaceae bacterium. Taxonomy (GTDB): domain Bacteria; phylum Acidobacteriota; class Holophagae; order Holophagales; family Holophagaceae; genus JAFDVN01. The sequence continues at coordinate 19,869 of DASTWQ010000181.1, forward strand.
CCTCCAGGTGGAAGAGCCCCAGCAGGAGGACGGCCCCGCCGAGGGACCAGGACAGCAGGCGCAGGCTTCGCTTCAGTCGCACGCTTCGCTCCGGGTTGAGGGGTGGATGGAATCCCATCATTCCACTCCTCTTCGAAGGGTGGGAAGCCCATCGCCCCGCGGCGAGGAATCGGGGGCTTGACACGGGCCTGGGAATACATAACCATATGGTTGTTTGGTTGACAAGCCCATGCGACACGCCCTCAGCGACACCATGATCCAGGAAGTGACGGGGATCTTCTCCGCCCTCGGGGACCCCTCCCGCCTCAAGATCCTCCGGGCCCTGCTGGACGCCAGGAAGGCCATGAACCAAGGCGCCCTGGCGGAAGCCACGGGCCTGAGCCAGGCCAACGCCTCCAAGCACCTGGCCTGCCTGGTCCGGGTGGGCCTGGTCTCCCGGCAGCCGGAGGGCACCTCCGTCTACTTCGAGGCCGTGAACCCCCTGGTGAAGGACCTCTGCGACCTGGTCTGCGACCACGCCGCCGCCCGCACCCGCCGGGCCTACAAGGAACTGGCCTGATTTTTTTTCAAAGGAACATTCCTTTATGGTTAAACAATTATTTCCAGTCCTCCTCCCCGCGGTCCTGGCGGCCCAGGATCCGGGCCTGACCCTGCCCCAGGCCATCCGCCAGGCCTGGGAGCGCCAGCCGGGGCTCCTCGCCGGAGACGCCCAGGTGGAGCAGGCCCGCGCCGAGGCCGCCGCCGCCCGGGCCGGCCGCCTCCCCACGCTGCAGGCGGACGCGGGCTGGCGCCGCACGGACGAGCCCCTCATGGCCTTCGGGATGAAGCTGGACCAGGCCCGCATCACCGCCGCCGACTTCGATCCCGCGCGCCTCAACGGGCCCGATCCCGTCAGCGGCCTCGGGGCCTCCCTCGCCCTCCGGCAGCCGATCTACGCCGGCGGCCGCATCGACGCGGGCATCACCGCCGCCCGGGACCTGGCCGGGGCCGCGGAGGCCCGCCAGGCCCGGCGCCGCCAGGAGGTGGCCGCCGCGGTGGTGCAGGCCTACTTCGGCTCCGAGGCCGCGGCCCAGGGCGTCGCCTACGCCCAGGACGCCCTGGACCACGCCCGTGCCCTGGAGACCTTCGTCGAGGCCCGGGCCGCCCAGGGCCTCCTGCTCAAGGCCGACGCGCTGAGGGCCAAGGCCTTCCGCGCCCAGGCCGAGGCGGATCTCGCCGGCGCGCGGCAGCGGCAGGCCGAGGCCCGGAACGGCCTGGCCCTGCTGCTGGGCGGGCCGGCGCCTGCGGTGCTCGCGACGCCCCTGGAGGCGGCGCCCCGGGCGGAAGGCCCTGCGGGCAGCCGCTCCGATCTCGAGGCGGCCCGGCTCGAGGCCCGGGCCGCCGCCGCCGCGGCCAAGGCCGAAGGCGGAAGCCTGAAGCCCGAGCTCGGCGTGGAGCTGGGCTGGGGCACCGCCCGGCCCACCTTCGGCACCGGCGGCGCCACCTGGACGAACCTGGCCGTGGGCGCCCGCTGGACCTTCTCCTTCGCCCAGACCCGCAAGGTCCAGGCGGCCCGGGCCGCCGCCCGCGCCGCGGAGGAAGGCCTCCGCTGGCAGCAGGCCCAGGCGGACCGGGACCGGGCCGACGCCACCGCCGCGGTGGACGCCGCGGAGGCCCGGGTGAAGGCCGCCGCCGAATCCCTCGCCGCCGCCGACGAAGCCCGGCGCCTGACCGAGGCCCGCTTCCAGGCCGGCCTGCTGCCCCTCACCGACCGCCTGGATGCCGAGGCCCGCCTCACCGGCGCCCGGGCTCTCCAGCTCTCGAGCCTCGTGGAACTCCGCGCCGCGGAAGCCCGCCAGGCCCTGGCCGATGGCCGCCCCGTGGAAGGAGTCCAGTGATGACCCCGAAACCGATGCTCCCGCTCGCCGCGCTGGCCCTCGCCGGCGGGCTCGCCTGCGGCCGCAGTGCCGAGGCGCCCGCGCCCGCCCTGCCCACGGCCCCGGTCCGCCTCGTCTCCGACAGCGCCCCCGGCGGAGGCTGGGTCGCGGCCTCCCTCGAGGCCCGGGACCAGGCCGTGATCGCCTCCCGCTATGCCGCCTCCGTGAAGGCCGTCCTCGTGCGCGAAGGCGATGCGGTGAGGGCCGGCCAGCTCCTCGTCCAGCTCGACGACGCGGATCTCCGGGGCGGGCGGGACGCAGCCCGGGCGGCGCTCGACGCGGCCCAGGCCCAGCAGGCCCGCATCGCGGCCCTGTTCCGCCAGCAGGCCGCGACCCAGGCGGAGCTGGACCAGGCCAACACCCAGCTCGCCCAGGCCCGGGCCGGCCTCGCCGGCGCCCAGGGCGCCCTGGGCTACACCGAGCTGCGGGCGCCCTTCAGCGGCACCGTCCGCAGCCGCGCCGCGGATCCGGGCGCCTTCGCGGGCCCCGGCCAGCCCCTGATGACCGTGGACGGCGGCGGCCTGGAGCTGCGGGCCGCCCTCACGGACACCGAGGCCGCCGGCCTCAGGCCAGGCCAGACCCTCGCCTTCGAGGCCGACGGCCGCGCCGGCACGGCGAAGCTCCTCGCCCTGGCCAGCGGCGCCGATCCCCTCACCCACCGCCGGGACCTGCGGGCCGCCGTGCTGACGCCGAAGGACCTGCGCCCCGGCGCCTTCGCCCGCATCCAGGTGAAGGCCGGCGGGAACGCCGCCACCCTCTGGCTGCCGGAATCCGCCCTGGTGCGCCGCGGCGGCCTCTCGGGCGTGTTCGTGGTGGAGGACGGCCGCGCCGTCCTGCGCTGGCTCTCCCTCGGGGAGCGGCGGGACGGCCGGGTCGAGGTCCGCGCCGGCCTGAAGGCGGACGAGCCGGTGGTGGACCAGCCCGGCGACCTGAAGGACGGCCAGCCCGTGGAGGTGTCCCGTGGCCGCTGAGACCCCGGGCGCGCCCGAGACCCGGCTGGGCCTCGCGGGCCGGCTCGCGAAGACCTTCCTCCGCAGCAAGCTCTCGCCCCTCCTCGTCGGCGCGGCCCTCGCCGCCGGCTTCCTCGCCGTGGCCCTCACGCCCCGGGAGGAGGAGCCCCAGATCGTCGTGCCCATGGTGGATGTGCAGGTGCCCGACCCCGGCGCCTCGCCCGCGGAGGTGGAGGCCCAGATCACCACGCCCCTGGAGCGCCGCCTCTGGGGCATCCCCGGCGTGGAGTACCTCTACAGCGTGAGCCGCCCCGGCGGCGCCCTCATCACCGTCCGCTTCAAGGTCAACGAACCCCTGGAGCCGAGCCTCGTGAAGGTGCGCCAGGAGCTGGACGCCCATCCGGAGCTGCTCCCCAGCGGTGCGGGGAAGCCCCTGGTGCGCCTCCTCAGCATCGACGACGTGCCCTTCCTGACCCTCACCCTCCACGGCCCGGACCAGGATCCCGGCCGCCTCCGCGCCCTCGCCGCCGAAGTCGGCCGCCAGCTGGCGGAGGTCCCCGGCACCGCCAAGGTGGAGGTCGTCGGTGGCGCCCGCCGCCTCGTGCGCGTGGTGCCCGATCCGGACCGGCTCCGGGCCCTCGGCCTCTCCCTCGGGGACCTGCTGCCAGCCCTCCAGTCCGCCCAGGCCCAGCTGCCCGCCGGCAGCGTGGAGTCCGGCGACCGCCGCCTCCTGCTGCAGGCCGACGGCGCCCTGGTGCAGGCCTCGGATCTGGACAGGCTCGTCGTCGCCGTCCGCGGCGGCCGGGCCATCGCCCTGTCGGAGGTCGCCTCCGTGGTGGACGGCCCCGATCCCGAGCCCTCCTATGCCTTCTTCGCCTCCCGCGCCGATCTTCAGCATGGGGGCTTCCAGCCCGCCGTCACCCTGAGCCTCGCCAAGCGCGCGGGCCAGAACGCCACCGAGCTGGCGACCCAGGTGGAGGCCAAGCTCAGGACCCTCGAAGGCGGCCTCATCCCCTCCGACGTCACCGCCACCGTCACCCGCAACTACGGCGAGACCGCCGGGGAGAAGAGCAACGAGCTCATCGAGCACCTGCTCATCGCCACCCTCTCCGTCGTCGCCCTCATCGGCCTCGCCATGGGCTGGCGCAGCGCCGCGGTGGTGGGCATCGCCGTGCCGGTCACCCTGGCCCTGACCCTGCTGCTCACCTACCTCTTCGGCTACACCCTGAACCGGGTGACGCTCTTCGCCCTCATCTTCTCCATCGGCATCCTGGTGGACGACGCCATCGTGGTGGTGGAGAACATCCACCGGCACATGCACCTTCCGGGGCCGCGGAAGAGCTTCGCCCGTACCGTGGTGGAGGCCGTGGACGAGGTGGGCAACCCCACCATTCTGGCCACCTTCGCGGTCATCGCCGCGATCCTGCCCATGGCCTTCGTGCGCGGGCTGATGGGCCCCTACATGCGGCCCATCCCCGTGGGCGCCTCCCTGGCCATGCTCTTCAGCCTGGGCATCGCCTTCGTGCTGAGCCCCTGGGCGGCGCGGCTCCTGTTCAAGCGGGAGGCCCATCTGCCCGACACCGACGAGACCGGCCTGCATCCCGCGGACGAGACCACCGCGCCCCCGGAGCCGGAGCAGGACGACGCGGACGCCGAGACGGCCCCGGAAGGGCGCGCGGCGAAGCTCTACCGCCGGATCATGGGCGCCCTCATCACCGACCCGAAGCGGCGCCTGCTGTTCTTCGGCGGCGTGGCGGCCCTCCTGGTGCTGGCGTCCTCGCTGGTGGGCCTCGGCATCGTGAAGGTGAAGATGCTGCCCTTCGACAACAAGGCGGAGTTCCAGGTCCAGGTGGACCTGCCCGCCGGCTCAACCCGGGAGGCCGCCCTGGCCCAGGGCCAGCGCCTGGCCCGGCGCCTGCTGCAGGAAGGCTCCGTCAAGGACGTGGAGGTCTACGCCGGCGACGCCGCGCCCTTCACCTTCGTGGGCCTGGTGCGCCACAGCTTCCTGCGCGGCGCCGACGGCCAGGTGGACCTCCAGGTGAACCTGGTGCCCAAGGGGGACCGCTCCGAGCAGAGCCACGCCTTCGTCGTGCGGCTGCGCCCGGAGCTCGAGAAGCTCCTCGCCCCCGGCGCCCGCATGAAGCTCGTGGAGATCCCCCCGGGCCCGCCGGTGCTGGACACCCTCGTCGCCGAAGTCTACGGCCCGAGCCAGGCCGCCCGGGACGGCTACGCGGCGAAGGTGCTGGAGGCCTTCAAGGCCGTGGACGGCATCGTGGACGTGGACAGTTCCCTCAATGCCACGGATCCCAAGGACCGCCTCGTGGTGGACCGGGAGAAGGCCCAGCTCCACGGCGTCTCGCCGGCCATGGTGGTGCAGACCCTCTCCGCCGCGGGTCAGGGCCTGCCCCTCGGCACCTTCCCGCCCGCGAAGGGGGCCGAGCCGGTGCCCGTGGACCTCCAGCTCGCCCCCGGCCAGCGCGCCCGGGTGGACCAGCTGCTGCAGCTCACCGTGCCCGGCGCGAGGGGCCCCGTGCCCCTCCGGGAGCTGGTCACGGTCCAGGAGGGCCGTGAGGACGCGGACATCTTCCACAAGAACCTGATGCCCGTGAGCTACGTCTACGGCGACCTGGCGGGCGCCATCGAGAGCCCCGTCTACGCCCTCATGGCCCTCAACCGCAAGCTCGACGCCCTCCACGCCGCCGGCGGCCCCGAGGTGCCCCGCTTCGGGCTCGCCCACCCGGCCGACACGGAGCGCCTCGCCCTCAAGTGGGACGGCGAGTGGCACATCACCCTGGAGGTCTTCCGGGACCTGGGCCTGGCCTTCGCCGCGGTGCTGGTGCTGATCTACGTGCTCGTCGTGGGCTGGTTCGAGGACTTCCGGATCCCGCTGGTGATCCTCGTGCCGATCCCGCTCTCCCTCATCGGCATCCTGCCCGCCCACGCCCTGCTCGGCGCCTTCTTCACGGCCACCAGCATGATCGGCTTCATCGCCGGCGCCGGCATCATCGTGCGGAACAGCATCATCCTCGTGGACTTCATCGAGCTGAAGCTCGCCGAGGGGATGCCCCTGGAGGCCGCGGCCATCGAGGCGGGCGTGGTCCGGTTCCGGCCGATCCTGCTCACCGCCGCCGCGGTCATCGTCGGCTCCCTGGTGATGCTGGCGGACCCGATCTTCCAGGGCCTCGCCATCAGCCTCATGGCCGGATCCGTGGCCGGCGCCCTGCTCTCCATCCCGGCCGTGCCGGTCCTCTACGTCCTGGTCGCCCGCGGCGGACGCGCCGCCGCCCTCCAGCGCCAGGCCTCCCTCCACCCCGAACCCTGATCCCTCAACCCCCAGGAGCTCCCATGACCATCGACCGCTTCGTCCACGCCGCCGCGGGCACCTTCATCCTCGCGAGCCTGCTGCTGGCCCACTTCGTCCACCCGGGCTTCCTCTGGTTCACCGCCTTCGTGGGCGCGAACCTCCTCCAGAGCGCCTTCACCGACTGGTGCCTCATGAGCCGCATCCTGCAGAAGCTGGGCGTCTCCGAGGGCGCCGCCGCCTGCGGCCTGGGGAAGGCCAAGGCCTGAAGGGAGATCCCATGTCCAGTGTCCTGAACCTCACCTCCGGCGCCTTCGGGCGCGTCACGGAGCTCCCGCAGCCGGTCCTCATCGATTTCTGGGCGCCCTGGTGCGGCCCGTGCCGCATG
>DASTWQ010000183.1:0-3571 GCA_035758545.1 Holophagaceae bacterium
GGAGGACCGCCAGGAGCCCGCCGCCTCGCAGCAGGGCCCCCCGGAGCGCCACCCCGGAGAAGGGCGTCGCGGCGGGGTCCCGGGGCGGGCGGTCCATGAGCCCCGGCGCCGCGGGTTCGCCCTCCAGCACCACGGAGCAGGCGGGGTTGATGAGCATCTCCAGTAGGGCGATGTGCACCGGCAGCAGGGGCGGCGCCCAGCGCAGCGCGAGGGGGACCAGGGCGAGGCCCAGCACCGGCACGTGGACGGCGAAGATGAATCCCACGGAGCGGGAGAGGTTGTCGTAGATGCGCCGGCCCTCCCGGATGGCGCCCACCAGGGATCCGAAGCTGTCGTCCACGAGCACCAGGTCCGCCGCCTCCCGGGCCACGTCCGTGCCCCGCTGACCCATGGCGACGCCGATGTGGGCGGCCCTCAGGGCGGGCGCGTCGTTGACGCCGTCCCCGGTCATGGCGACGACTTCTCCGGAGGCCATCAGGGCGCGCACCAGACGCAGCTTCTGTTCGGGCTTCAGGCGGGCGCAGAAGGCCGCGTCCCGGAGCCGCGCCGCCAGGGCCGCGTCGTCGAGGCCGTCCACCTCGGGGCCGGTGAGGGCCGCCCCCTCCGGCAGGCCGATGCGCCGGGCGATGGCCTCCGCGGTCCGGGGGTGGTCCCCCGTCAGCATCAGCACGCGGATCCCCGCGGCCCTGCAGGTGGCGAGGGCCTCCGGGACCTCGGGGCGCGGCGGATCCAGGAGGCCCACGAGGCCCAGGAAGGTGAAGTCGAAGTCGTGCTGCTCCGGCGGCAGCGCGCCTCCGCGCCAGGTCCCCCGGGCGACGCCGAGGACCCGGAGCCCCCGCGCCGCCATGGCCTCCACATCCCGGCCGACGGCCTCCGCGGCGGCCGCATCCAGGTGGCAGAGGTCCACGATGGCCTCGGGCGCGCCCTTGGCGGCGAGCAGGCGCTGATCCGGAGATTCCAGCCGGTACACCTGCGTCATGGCCAGGAGGCCCGGGCTCAGGTCGTAGGCCCGCTCCGGCGCCCAGCCGTCGTGCAGGTGCTCGGTGCCCCGCAGCGCGGCGCGGCCGAAGGCCTGCAGGGCCTTCTCCATGGGATCGAAGGGATCCGGCGGCGTCGCGAGGATGCTGAACTCCACGAGGGCGTGGAAGGCCTCCGGCAGCTCCGTCGCCCCCTCCACGGGCAGGAAGGCGCCGTCCGCGCAGAGCTCGGCGACGGCCATGCGGTTCTGGGTGAGCGTGCCGGTCTTGTCCACCGCCAGGACCGTGGCCGCGCCCAGCGCCTCCACCGTGGGAATGCGGCGGGTGAGGACCTGCTGGCGGCTGAGGCGGCGGGCGCCCATGGCCAGGAAGACCGACAGCACGACGGGGATCTCCTGGGGCAGGATCGCCATGGCCAGCGTGAGGCCCGCGAGCACGCTCGGGAGGGCCCCCCGCCCCGCCCAGAGCCAGGAGAGGAGCGCGGCAGCCAGGGCCAGCGCGCCCCCAAGCGCCGCGATCCGGCGGACCATGCGGCGGGAGGCGCGTTGAAGCGGCGTGGCCTCGGAACCCGACTCGAGCAGCGCCCCGCCGATGCGCCCCACCTCCGTTCGCGGTCCCGTGCGCCGCACCTCCGCCCAGCCCAGGCCCTTGGCCACGAGGGTGCTCGCGTAGAGCGCGTCCCCCGCCGCCTTCTGCAGGGGGACGGATTCCCCCGTCAGCAGGCTCTCGTCCACGGACAGCAGGCCCCGCCTCAGCTCCGCGTCTGCGGGCACGCGGTCGCCCTCCCGCAGCACGAGGAGGTCGCCCCGCACGACTTCGCCGCCGGGGATGCGCTGTTCGGCGCCGCCGCGCAGGACCAGGGCCCGGGGAGAGGAGAGGTCCCGGAGCGCCTCCAGGGCCCGCCGGGTCTTCCGCTCCTCCAGGAAGGACAAGCCGATGATGAGGATCACGAAGCTGAGCATCGTGAGAGCCTCGCGGCGGTCCCCGATGAGCAGGTAGACCCCCCCGGCGCCGAGCAGGAGGAGCAGCATCGGCTCCGAGAGGACGCTCCGCAGCATCCGCCAGAGGCCAGCGGGCTCGGAACCCGGCAGCAGGTTCGGCCCATCCTCCGCCAGGCGGGCCACCGCCTCGGCGTCACTGAGTCCCGGGCCGACCGGCGCCTCCACCATGGGGCCTCCGCCCTGAAGCCTACCGGAGCGGAATGGGGGCGGACTTGTGATTCCAGTTCCAAGGACCGGACCTAGCGTGGTACGGAGGCGGATCATGGCCGAGATGGAGGTCGAGCGGGTTCCCCGGCGCGTCATCGTCGGCATCGATTTCTCCGAGCCCAGCCGCCGTGCGCTGGAAGCCGCCGCGGCCCTCGCCCGGGAGACCGGCGCGCCCCTGATGGCGATGCATGTGATCGAGCCTCCGCCCCCCTTCCCGTCGGAGGCCGAGCTCCCGCTGCTGGACCCCGCCTGGACCCAGGCCATGGCCCGGGAGGCGGAAGGCAAGCTGGACGCGTGGCTCGGCCCCTTCGCCACCTGGCTCTCGGCCTACGCGGGCGCCTCCGCGAAGGTGGTCTGGGGCCGGCCCGCGGCGCGGCTCGTGGAGGAGGCCGGCCCCGGTGACCTGCTGGTCCTGGGGCCCTCCGGGGCCTCCGCAGCCCGGAGACTCCTCCTGGGGAGCACCTCCACCGCCGTGGCCCGGCACGCGCGCTGCGACGTCCTGCTGTCCCGCGGGGAATCCGCTTCCTGAAAGTGCGGAGGGTCACCGGCCGGGCGCCTAGCTTCAGACTCCGCAGGAGCGACCATGATCCGCCGGGTGCTCGTGGGGGTGGATTTCTCGACGGCCAGCCGGGAGGCCCTGGCCAAGGGCGCGGCCTGGGCCTCCCGGCTCGGCGTCCCGCTGGAGGTGCTCCACGTGATCGAGCTGCCCCGCTACCCCGCCGGGTCCCCCTACGCCGCCCTGGGGGATCCCGCCTGGTTCAAGGACCTCCAGCCCCAGGCCGAGGCCCGCCTGAAGGCCTGGACCGAGCCCTATCCCGGCGCCACCTGGGCGGTGGAGACCGGCCATCCCGCGGAGGCGCTCACGGAACGCGCGGACCGGGACACGCTGATCGTGGTCGGTCAGATCGGGCACAGCCGGCTGGAGCATCTCCTCTTCGGGAGCACCGCCGTCCGTGTCGCGCGCCATGCGCCCGGGGACGTGCTCGTGGTCCGGACGCCGGTCCAGGACGCGCCCCATGCCTGAAGAGGCCCTCGCCCACCGCGTCCCGATCCCCGTGGGCGACCTGGGGCTGGAGGGGGATCTCCATCTCCCGGCCCGCGCCCGGGGCTTGGTCCTCTTCGCCCACGGCAGCGGCAGCAGCCGCCACAGCCCCCGCAACCTCCTCGTGGCGGAGCGGCTCCACCAGAGCCGCCTCGGGACGCTGCTCTTCGACCTGCTCACGCCAGAGGAAGCTTTGGTGGACGAGCGCACCCGCCACCTGCGCTTCGACCTGGACCTGCTGACGGCGCGGATGCTCGGCGCCACGGCCTGGGCCCTGCGGCACCCGGAGACCGAGGACCTCGAGCTGGGCTACTTCGGCGCCAGCACCGGCGCCGCGGCGGCGC
>DASTWQ010000147.1:0-24685 GCA_035758545.1 Holophagaceae bacterium
GGTCGAAGGCGAGGGTCTCGCCGGTGAGCCCGGGTTGGCCCCCCGCGAGCTGCCGGCTCAGCACATCGCCGGGCAGGCGGAAGAGGAGGGCCCCGACGAGCTCGCCGCGGCCGTCGCGGATGGGGGCGGCCGCGTCCAGCAGGGCCCGCCGCGGGGCCGGGGGCGGGTCGGTGCGTCCGAGGAAGGGATGGCTCAGGCCCGCGCGGCCGGCGAGGGCGCCCTGGACGAGGTCCGTCTCGTCCCCGGGTGACAGGGGGAGGGCCCCGGCGGGCAGGAGGATCCGGCCCCGGGCATCCAGCAGCACGTAGCCCAGGTAGCCCATGGCCCGGCTGGAGAAGTCGAGCTCCTGCCCCAGGTGGTCCAGGGCCCTCACCCGGGCGGGGCCCTCCGGCAGCGCCAGGGCCGCGATGGCCTCATCATGGGCGGCCCAGCCCTGGACCTCCCGCAGGCGCTGGGAGCGCCAGGATTCGAGGTTGGAGGCCATGGCCCCCAGGCCCGTCTCAAGGCGGTTGGAGAGCTCGATGCGGAACTGGCGCTCCAGCAGCTTCAGCCCCCAGAGGCCCACCACGAGGGTCAGGAGCACCGCGAGCAGCATCACCCGGGTGGAGCGGGAGCCCGCCCGGAAGAGGCTCAGCGGGGAGATCGCCTCCGGGGAGCGGGGTTCGATCGGCGTCACGGGTGCCTGCTGGGGATGGCCGCAGGATGGGACAAGGGCCCCGCCCCTGTCCAGCGCCGGGGCGCTCCGGCATGCTGTAGGCCATGCTCCCTGCCCCGCTCGAGGACCTGAAGGAACGCGTGCAGGATCTCGCCAGCTCCCCCTGGGAGGGCGCCGGCACCGTCCCTGCCGGCGCGGCCCTGGCGGCCATGGGCCTGATGGCCCTGGTGGAGGCGACCTCCCGCGAGGGCTGGGTGCCGGTGTTGGATAGCCTCAACCTGGTCTTCCACGAGGCGGGCCATCCGGTGTTCGGGCTCTTCGGCTGGGAGACCCTGGCGATCCTCGGCGGCACCCTCATGCAGGTGCTGGTCCCGGTCCTGGTGGCCGGTGCCGCCTGGAGCCGCCGCCAAGCCGCCGGCACGGCCCTGGCGTCCGCCTGGGCCTTCCAGAACCTCCACAACATCGCCCGCTACATGGCCGATGCCCGGGCCCAGGTGCTCCCCCTGGTCGGCGGCGGCGAGCACGACTGGTTCAACCTCTTCGTCCGCTGGGGCTGCCTGGACCGGGACACGGCCATCGCCGCCACGACCCACACCATCGGCTGGCTGGGCATGGCCGGCAGCGCGGCCTGGCTGGCCTGGCGCTGGCTCCGGCGGGCGGAGGCCGACTCGGCCCTGGATTAGCCCTGGTGGCGGGGATTCCGCTGCCAGGGACCGAGGTTGTGGACCTCCGAGAAGCCCTGGGCCAGGAGGAAGTGCTTGGCCTGCTCGCTCCGCGCGCCGCTGCGGCAGACCATGAGCAGCACCCGGTCCTGCGGCAGTTCCGCGAAGCGCGCGGGCAGGTCCTGGAGCGGCAGGAGGACGCTCGCCTCGGCATGGCCCTCGGCCCACTCGGCCGGGGTGCGCACATCCACCACCAGGGCGCCCTGGTCCATCAGCGCCGCGGCCCGGACCTCGTCGAGGAATCCGCTCATCCTGAACCTCCCGGACCATCCTAGCCCGGTGTGGCCGGCGTCACACGTCCCCGGCGGCGGCTTGCGGCGGAACGCCCGGGGGCGGAAGTTCGGATCCTTCCCGAATCGGAGGATGCCATGCGTCCGGTGATCGCCCTACCCGCCCTGCTCTGCGCCACCCTGGCCACGGTGCCCCTCGGCGCCCGTCGGCCCCTCCAGAAGGCGCCCGCCACCCCGGCGCCCCCCGCCTCGGCGCTCACCTCCTTCGACGGCACCATCGCCGAGCTGACGCCGATGATGGGGCGCGGCATGGGGCTCAAGGTGACCCTCGACACCAAGGACGGCACGCGGGTGGTGCATCTGGGTCCCTCCGCCTGGTTGGAGTCCAAAGGGCTGAAGCTCGCGAAGGGGGACGCGGTCACCGTGAAGGCCCGTCAGATGGCCGCCGGCGGCGAGTGGATCGCCCACGAGGTCACCAAGGGGGAGATCAGGGTCCAGCTCCGGGACGACGCCGGCCGGCCCCTCTGGCGCAGCCGGGGGCCGATGCGGCCCGGTGGCATGATGAACCCGGGATGATCCCGGCCCCCCGAGCCAACCTCCGGGCCTCGTGCTAGCCTCCGGGCATGTCGCCCGAGGATCTGACCGCCCGTCTCTCCCGCATCCGCCTGGTCTGCACCGATGTGGACGGGGTGCTGACCACGGGGCTGTTGCACTACGGGCTCGAGTCCGGCCACACCAAGGCCTTCCACGTCCGGGACGGCGCGGCGACCAAGTGGCTCCAGGCCGCCGGCATCCCCGTGGCCCTCATCAGCGGACTCGCCACGCCCGCCACCCGCCTGCGGGCCATGGACCTGGGCATCGAGGACTGCTTCATGGGCCGGCTGGACAAGCTGCCGATCCTCCATGAGCTCGCGGCGAAGTACGGCCTGGACCTGGCCCAGACCGCCCACGTCGGAGACGACCTGCAGGATCTGCCGGTGCTCCGGGCCGTGGGCCTCGCCTGCTGCCCCGAGGACGCCGCGGAGGAGGTCAAGGCCGTCTGCCACTGGGTGGTCCCCGTGAAGGGCGGCCAGGGCGTCTTCCGCGAGGTGGGCGAGGCCATCCTCAAGGCCCAGGGCAAGTGGGAGAGCGTGCTGGCGAAGTACGCCTAGGCCTTCTTCACCGCAGAGACGCGGAGGACGCCGAGGAGCGCCGACCCACCAGGCCCGGGCCCGCCGCGAAGCGGCGGCCTTCTCGCGACGCGAGAAGGTGGATGAGGCGGGAGAGGGGATTCCGCGCACCAACGCGGAATCCCCTCTCCTGCCTCATCCCAGCCCGGGCCGGCGAGTTGCCTCGCCCCCTTCGAGTCTTGGTGTCTTGGTGGTGAAGCTGTCTACTTCGCGCCTTCGCGGTGGCCCTGCTTCCTCGCCGCGATCCAGTCGTCCACCCGCCGCTCGAGGATGGCCATCGGCAGGTTCCCGGCGCCCAGCACCAGGTCGTGGAAGGCGCGGATGTCGAACTTGGCCCCCAGCTCCGCCTTGGCCTTCTCCCGCAGGCGCAGGATCGTCAGCTGGCCGATCTTGTAGGCCAGGGCCTGGCCGGGCCAGGCGATGTAGCGGTCCGTCTCGGACTGGATCTCCACCTCGTCGTTGGTGGTATGGGCGTGGAAGTAGTCCACCACCTGCTGCCGGGACCAGTGGAGCTCGTGGACACCGGTGTCCACCACCAGGCGGACGGCGCGCAGCATCTCGTCGCTGAGGCGGCCGTAGTCACTGAGGGGGTCCCGGTAGAAGCCCATCTCCTTGCCAAGCCCCTCGCAGTAGAGGGCCCAGCCTTCGGCGAAGGCGCTGTTGCCACCCTCCTTGCGGAACTCCGGCAGGCCCTTCAGCTCCTGGGCGATGGCGATCTGCATGTGGTGGCCCGGAAGCCCCTCGTGGTAGGACGTGCTCTCGCAGGAGAGCATGCTGCGCTCGGAGGCGTGGTAGGTGTCCACGTAGAAGCGGCCAGGGCGGGAGCCGTCCGGCGCCGGGGCCTGGTACTCCGCCGCGGGGGCGTCCTTCTCCCGGTAGGGTTCCGTGGCCATGACGACCAGAGGGGCCTTGGGGAGGATGCCGAAGTACTCGGGCAGCTTGGCCCGCATGCCGTCCAGGTAGCTCTGGTAGCGGGCCACCAGCTCGGCGCCGTCCTTGGGGTGGAAGCGGGGATCCTTCACCGCCGCGGCCCGGAGGCTCGCCAGGTCCGGGTAGCCCTGGGCCTTGGCGATGGCGGTCATCTCCGCCTCGATGCGGGCGACCTCCTTCAGGCCGATCTCGTGGATCTGAGCTGGTGTCAGGTCCGTGGTGGTCATGGCCTTCACGTCGTAGGCGTAGCGGGCGGCGCCGTTTGGCAGGGCCCACTCGCCGGGCGCCGGCTTGGAGGCCGCGAGATAGTCCTTCTCCAGGTAGGCCAGCAGCCGCCGGTAGGCGGGCAGGACGCCTGTGTCCACGGCCCGGGCGGCCTCGGCCTTGATCCGCGCCTGGTCCGCCGCGGGCATCGCGTCCGGCAGCTTGGACAGGGGCTCCAGCAGGGGACCGCGGATGGCGGCGTCCTTCACCATGGCCTTCACCTGGGCGATGACGTCCTCGGTGATCACCTTGGGAAGCGTGATGCCGTCCTTCACGCCGCTCCGGAGGTTGGCGAGGGTGTCGTCCAGGACCTTGGGGAAGGCCTTCAGCCGGGCGAGGTAATCCTGGAAGTCCTTGGGGGTCTTGGCGGGCTGCACGGAGATGAGCTGGGGGAAGTTCACCTGGGGCCCGTTCATCTGGTTGAGGGGCAGCTCCCAGGGCTTGAAGCGCTCGCCCTCCAGAGTCAGGTTGAGCTGCCAGGCCAGCAGCTCCTTGTCCAGGCGGTGGTCCGCGTCCAGGTCCGTGTCCTTGAAGGCGCCGAGCTGCTTCAGGAAGCGCCGCTGGGCCGCGTAGTCCTTCAGGACTCCGGCCCGGGAGACGTCCGCGAGCCGCCCGTTGTAGCGCGGGTCGCCGAGGTAGGTGGCCATCTCCGGCTGGGTGCGGAGGGTGTACTGCCAGTAGCCGTCCATGAAGCGGTCCAGCCGCGCGTTGGCGTCCGGACGCGGGGCGCCGGGGGAAGCCGCGCCGAGGGCCGCGGCGGCGAGGAGGAGGGAGAGGGGGCGCAGGATCATGGGAGCCTCGACAGCAGGTCCTCGGCGACGCGCCCGGCGGCGCCGGGTTCGCCCAGGTGGGGACGGACGGTGGCCAGCAGGGCCCGGCGGCGCGCGGCCTCCCCGGGCTCCAGCAGGCCGGCGAGGATCGCCGAGAGCCGGTCCGGATTCACCTCGCCCTGGAGCAGCTCCGGCGCGACCTCCTGGCCGGCGACGATGTTGGCGAGGCCCACCCGGGGCAGCTTCACCAGCCGGCGGGCGAGCTGGTAGGTGAGGCCGTTCAGCCGGTAGATGACGGCGAAGGGCGTGCCCAGCAGGGCCGTCTCCAGGGTCGCGGTGCCGCTGGCCACCAGGGCGGCGTCCGCGTGGGCCCGGGCGGCGTAGCTGCGCCCCTCCACCAGGCGGACCGGCAGGCCCGCGACGAAGCCCTGCACCAGGCCGCGGTCCAGGGTCGGGGCCACCGGCAGCACCCACTGCACCTCGGGCCGCGCCGCGGCCCAGCGCCGCACGAGCCCCGCCAGGGGCGGCAGGAGCCGGGTCAGCTCCGAGCGGCGGCTGCCGGGCAGCAGGGCCACCACGGGCCGGCCCTCCTCCAGCCCCGCCTCCGCGAAGAAGGTCGCCCGGTCCACCTCGGGCTTCACGGTCTCCACGAGGGGATTGCCCACCCAGCGGGCGTCCACCGGCAGGCCCTTGAACAGCGCGGGCTCGAAGTCGAAGAGGCAGTAGAGGACGTCCAGCGTGCGGCCCAGCTCGGGGATGCGGCCCTTCTTCCAGGCCCAGACCTGGGGGCACACGTACTGGGCGAGGCGCATGGCCGGCCGCCGCGCCCGCAGGGCCTTCGCCAGGCGGAGGTTGAAGCCCGGGTAGTCGATGAGGAGCGCGGCGACGGCGTCCTCTTCATCCGCGGCGGCGAGAATGCCCTTGAAGAGGCGATTCAGATCCGGCAGGTGCTTGACCACCTCCAGGAAGCCGACGACGCCGAGGTCCTTCGCGTGGGCGAGCTGGCGATCCAGATAGGGCGCCATGCGGTCCCCGCCGATGCCGATGATCCGCAGGTCCGGCCGCCGGGCCTTGAGGGCGTGGAGCAGCTCGGCGCCATGGAGGTCGCCGCTGGCCTCGCCGGCAACCACGAGGAGCGTGGTCACGAAGGATCCCCTTCGGTCTCGGCGGATCGAGGCGGCCGGGCGAAGCGGACCTCCGGGTCCGGCGCCACGGGGCGGCCCATCACCTGGGTGGGGAGCTCCGCCGGGAAGAGCACCGGCGGGAAGCGGGCCTCCAGCGCCGCCTTCGTCTGCGCGAAGGCCGCCGGATCCGGCGCCGGGAGGGCGAGGTTCCACCGGTAGCCCAGGCGGCGCAGGGGCTCCAGGTCGTCGGCCTCGGCGCCCACGGCGCAGAAGAGCCGGTCCTCCATCGCGGCGAGGTCGGCGACACCGCCGTGCCAGCAGAAGCCCACGGCCTCGCCCCGGGCCTCCTTCAGCAGCTGGGCCAGCTCGGCCTCCGCGCCGGGGCCGGGCTTCACCGCGAGCTTGAGGCCCTTGGGGGCCAGGGCCTCCAGCAGGGCCTCGACCTCGCCCAGGAAGGCGAAGGCGGCCTTGCGGCCCTCGGGACGGGCGGCGGGGCGCACGAGGAAGTCCGGCCCCAGGGGCAGCGCGGCACCCAGGGCCTTCGCGGCCTCCTCCAGGGAGGCGCCCGGGGGCAGATGCAGGGCGTGCACCCCGCCGCGGCGGGCGAAGGCGGCCCAGCCCGGATGGAGCCGGCCGTCCCAGGCCAGCTCGGCGTCCCGGACCGCGGACCAGGGCTCCGGATCGGCGCTGGAGGGCAGCAGGGGCAGCAGGCGCATCGGACTATCATGGAGCATCGGAGTCGGAATGGCGCGCACCTTCACCCTCGAGGAAGCCCAGGCCCGGATGCCGGAGGTGAGGCGGCTCACGGAGCCCGTCTGCCTCCTGGCCACGAGCCTGGCCCAGGAGCTCCAGGAGGCCGAGGACGACCGGGACGAATCCCGCGCCGACGACCTGCGGGGCCGGCTCCAGTCCCTGGTGGAGGCCTGGACCGAAGGCGTGCAGGCCCAGGGCGCCGAGGTGAAGGGCCTCTGGCTCGTGGATTTCGACAGCGGCGACGGCTACTGGTGCTGGGCCTGGCCCGAGACGGAGCTGGACCACTGGCACAGCTACGAGGGCGGCTTCCGCTCCCGCCGGCCCGCGGCTGAGAAGCCCGTCCAGGCCTGATGGCGGCCGCCACCGGCTTCCGGGAGGCCGTGCTCGCGGTGGTCGCGAACATTCCCAAGGGCCGCCTCGCCACCTACGGCCAGGTGGCCCTGCTGGCGGGCTTCCCCGGCCGGGCCCGGCAGGTGGGCTGGGTGCTCTCGGGCCTGCCCCAGGGCACGCCCCTGCCTTGGCACCGGGTCGTCAACGCCCAGGGCTACGTGCCCGCGAAGGGGCGCGAACCCTCGGCCCTGGAGCAGATCCGGCGGCTGCGGAAGGAGCGGGTCCCCGTGGACGACCGGGGCAACCTGGACCTGGCCACCCACCGCTGGCGGCCCTGAACCGCCCCTTTCGACAGGAAAGACGCCCCCCCGTCACGGGGATTTCACAACCAGCCGGGAACCTTGGATACGACCGGATGCACGGTTCCCCTTCTTCGGAGACACCCATGAAGCGCATGCTTCTCGCGCCCCTCGCCCTGCTGGTGGCCGCCCTGCCCGCCGCCGCCCAGGACGCCACCCCCAAGGTCAGCGGCCTGCTGCAGGTCTGGTACACCCAGATGCTGGACAGCAATCTCCGCCACGACAGCCTCGCCAAGACCAATGGCAACGCCTACTACGATCTCTCGGGCAACTACACTGAGAACACCTTCCTGATCCGCCGCTCCGAGATCCACGTCTCGGGCAAGGTCCCCGGCGTCGAGGGCTTCAGCTACGAGCTGAACATCGATCCCAGCATCAACACCGGCGCGTCGAACCCCACGATCCTGCAGGACGCCACCATCTCCTACAAGAACGGCGGCTTCGGGCTGACCATGGGCCAGTTCAAGAACCAGCGCACCTACGAGGGCCTGGTGGGCTCCTCCACCCTGATCTTCGCCGAGCGCAGCCAGCTGGGCCGCCGCCTGGGCGACAAGCGGGACCGCGGCGTCGCCGCCTCCTACGCCTTCGGCGACCAGGACTTCGGCGCCAAGGTCACCGCCGCCGTCTTCAACGGCATGGTGGACACCACCTCCGGCAAGAGCAACGACACCAACGGCCAGAAGGACTACGTGGCCCGCATCGACCTCAACGCCGGCAAGGAGCAGAAGTTCGGCTTCTGGACCCTGCAGGGCGGCACCGACCAGTCGGACAAGGGCGGCCTCGTGGCCCTGACCTTCGCCGGTGTCAACGCCCCCTCTTCCGCCGATGTCCTCGACAACAAGGACAAGACCCAGCAGTACGGCGCCTTCTACGTCTACGACAACGGCACCTGGCACTTCGACGGCGAGGTCGCCACCGGCAAGCTGGGCCGCCTCTACGCGTCCGTGAACGGCGCCGCCGGCGCCGCCAAGCGCGAGGCCCTGGACCAGAAGTTCCTCGGCTACTACGCCACCGCCGCCTACACCACCGGCGCCCACACCTTCGCGCTGCGCTACGACATGATGAACTACAACCAGGGCGACAGCTGGTACACGGACTACAACCCGTACACCGAGTCCGCCCCCGGCGTCTCCCGCGGCGGCGACTACACCCCGAAGTACACCGAGATCACCGCCGGCTACACCTACGCCTTCAACCCCAAGGTCCTCAAGGCCGCCAACCTGAAGGTGAACTACATCCACCGCTCCAAGAACTTCCTGGCCCCCGGCGCCGGGCAGTCCGGCGAGCAGGGCGGCGACACCGCCATCCTGGCCTTCCAGATCGCCTTCTGATCCGGGCCTGACGACCTGCAAAAGCCCCGGGGCAACCCGGGGCTTTTCCTTTAAAATGGGGGATTCGGAGGACCCATGAAGGTTCGCGTGGCGGTGCAGCTCAAGGGCGGCATCCTGGATCCCCAGGGCAAGGCGGTGGAGCAGGGCCTCCACGGGTTCGGCTTCCAGGTGGAGAAGGTCCGCGTGGGCCGGCTCATCGAGTTCGAGGTCCCCGCCCAGGACGCCGAGGCCGCCAAGGCCCAGGCCCAGGCCATGTGCGACAAGCTCCTGGTGAACCCCGTCATGGAGAAGGCCGTCATCGAGGTCCTCGGATGAAGGTCGCCGTTCCGGTCTTCCCCGGCTCCAACTGCGACCACGACGCCCTCCACGCCTGCGGCGCGGTCATGGGCTGGGACGCGGTCCCCGTCTGGCACCAGGAGACGGCCCTCCCGTCGGGCACGGACCTGGTCCTCATCCCCGGCGGCTTCAGCTACGGCGACTACCTGCGCTGCGGCGCCATCGCGGCGCTCTCCCCGGTCATGGCGGACATCAAGCGCCACGCGGAGAACGGCGGCCTGGTCTTCGGGGTCTGCAACGGCTTCCAGATCCTCTGCGAGGCCCAGCTGCTGCCCGGGGCCCTGCTGAAGAACCAGACCCTGCGCTTCATCCACAAGGAGGTCCACCTCCGGGTCGAGCGGGCGGACCTGCCCTTCACGCGGGCCCTCAAGGCCGGCCAGGTGCTGCGGATCCCCGAGGCCCACGGCGACGGCAACTACACCCTGGATGCCGAAGGGCTCGCGGCCCTGGAGGCCCGGGGCGGCGTGGCCTTCCGCTACTGCCACCCCGACGGGACCGTGGGGGAGACCTCCGCGGACAACGGCGCCATGAACGCCATCGCCGGCATCGTGAACGCGAAGGGCAACGTGCTGGGCATGATGCCCCACCCGGAGCGGGCGGTGGAGCGGCTCCTGGGCAATGACGACGGCCTGGGCCTCTTCCGGAGCCTGGCGGACGCCTTCGCCAAGGCCTAGGGCGATTCCAAGCGGAATCAGGGCAAAACTTGGCCCAGAGGTGTAATTTTTACATCCCGGCTGGGTTTTTCCTTTTATCCTTTCGGGAGAGGGTGCGGGCGGTCCCGCTTTCTTCCGACCCATGAGCGACCAGGAATCCAAGAACCTGCACGTCCAGACGAGCGGTCCCCTGAAGCTGGTGATCCTCAAGAAGGATCCCGTGCCCGCCAAGGCCATGGCGACGCGGGATGCCTGGGTGCTCATCCAGCCCTCCAGCGCGGTGCGGGTCTGCACCGGCGACGACAACCACGAGGAGGGGGTCATCCGCCGCGGCGACCTGGCCCTGCTCCTGCCGGGCTTCGGCCACAGCCTCCAGCGGCACCAGCCCTCGGTCCCCTTCGGCTTCACGGCCCTGCACCTGGAGGGCCCCTTCCCGGAGCCGCTCCTGGGCTCGCTGCAGAACCCGCCCCGCAAGTGGCAGGAGGCCAGCTTCGCGGTGCTGCGGAGCCAGAGCCTCAAGCAGCTCTTCCACATCTTCACCACCGAGATCCAGGATCCCGACGGCATCCAGCTCATGACCCGGGAGCTGTTCCTGATCCTGCTCGGCGCCGAGCTCTCCCGCCTGACGGAGAAGGAGGACCGGGGCCGCTTCCCCTACCGCCTGAACCGCTCCACCCTGCAGCTCGTGCTGGACCACATGGAAGGCCACCTCGGCGGCAAGAACTCCGTGCCCGAGCTGGCCCAGATGGCCCGCTGCACGCCGGACCACTTCATCCGCCTCTTCCGCGAGGCCACAGGCACCACGCCCCACCAGCACCTCATCGAGCGCCGCCTGCAGCGGGCGGTGCAGCTGCTCTCCAACGGCGAGCGCCCCAGCGACGTGGCGAAGCTCCTGGGCTTCTACGACGCCTCGGCCTTCACCCGCGCCTTCAAACGCCGCTTCGGCGTGCCCCCCAGCGAATACGCCGAGGAGGCCTACCGCCGCCAGTTCCCCAAGCGGGTCGAGTAGGCTCCCACCGCATCGGGCGGGCGTCCGAGGCTCAGAAGACCCGGTAGACCTGCCCGGTCTGGCGGCCCTCCACGCTGCGGCTGTAGGCCAGCGCCGCCCGGGCGGCGGGCACCGCCTCGAAGCCCCGGAAGAAGGGGCCGTAGTCGCCCATGGACTCCTGGAGCACGTTCGGGCTCACGAGGTTGATGCGCAGCCCCCGGGGCAGCTCGATGGCCGCGGCCCGCACGAAGGCCTCCAGAGCGCCATTCACCATGGAGGCCGACGACCCCGCCACGATGGGCTGCTCCGCCAGGATGCCGCCCGTCAGCGTGATGGAGCCGCCGTCCTTCAAGCGATCCCGGGCCGCGAGGGCCAGGTTCACCTGGCCCATGAGCTTGTCCTTCAGGCCGACGCCGTAGGCGGAGTCCGCCAGGGGCGCCGGCTGGAAGGCCTCCAGGGGCGCGAAGGTGACGTGGCCGGCGGCGCAGATGACGGCATCCAGCGGACCGGCGCCCTCCAGGGCCCGGACGAGCGCCGCGGGATCCGTGAAGTCCACCGCCACATCCGGGCCCCGGCGCCCGGCGCGGAGCACCTCGTGCCGCGCGCCCAGCTCGGAGGCCACAGCGCGCCCGAGGGTGCCCGTGGCGCCGACGATCAGGATCCTCAACCTCGGTTCCGCCATGGGGCACCTCCGGAACGCGCCAGGCGGCGCGGACACCTACTTGGCCAGCTGATCCACCTTGGCCTTGGTCTTGTCGGCGCCCTTGGCGGCCTTCGCGTGGGACCTGCCCTCGGCGGCGGCCGTACCGGCCTTGGCCTTGCCCTCCGCGGCGTCGGCGGCGCCATTGACCTTGCCCTCGGCCGCGGTGCCCTTGGCCCTGGCCTTCACATGGGCCTTGGCCTTCGAGGCCTTGGCGTCTGCCTTGGCGTGGCCCTCCTGGGCCTTGGCATCGGCCTTGGCCTTGCCGGCGTCCACGGTCTGGTCGGCCTTGGCCTTGGCCTGGGCCTTCAGATCCGCGACGGACTGGGCAGAGAGCGTGGCGGCGCCGGTGATCAGCAGGGCGGCGAGCAGCGGCTTCATGGCGGTCTCCTGGAAACGGGGTTTCATCCTAGCGCCACTCACATCCGCACCGGCAGGGTCGGCAGGAAGCGGGGCTTCCGGCGGGCCTGGGTGGCCTGTTCGAAGGCGTAGCCGAACTTCAGCAGCGTGGCCTCGGTCCAGGCCCGGCCGAAGAAGGAGAGGGACACCGGCAGCTCGCCCACGAAGCCCGCGGGCACCGTCAGGTGCGGATAGCCCGCCACCGCCGCGGGCGTGGAGGCGCAGAAGCCCGTGTACTCCCCGAAGACCGGATCCGTGATCCAGGCGGGCATGCCCGTGGGGGCGATGAGGGCGTCGAGGCCCGCCTGGCCCATGACGCCGTCGATGCCCTTGTCCCGGGTCTGCAGGAGGCAGTTGGCCCGGGCCTTCAGGTAGGCCTCGTCCGTGAGAGGGCCCTTGGTGGCGGCCTGCTCCACCAGCTCCTGCCCGAAGAAGCGCAGCTCCTGGTCCGCGTGCGCCTTGTTCCAGGCGATGAGGTCGTCCAGGTCCTTGAGGGCGCTGCCGCGCTTCCGGAAGTAGGCGGCGAGGTCGGCCTTGAACTCGTAGAGCAGCACCGTCTGCTCGTCGCCCTCGTAGCCCGTGGGCAGCTCCACCTCGACGATGGTCGCCCCCAGGCGCCGCAGGGTGGCGTAGGCCTTCTCCAGCTCGGCGTCGAGGCCGGGATGCTGGCCCAGGTAGTTCTTCACGAGGCCCAGGCGCGCGCCCTTCAGGCCCGCGGGATCCAGGGCCGCCGTGTAGTCCGGGAGGATGTGCCCCTTCGCCCCCTCGCAGGCGGGATCGTCCGGATCCACGCCGGCCATGGCGGAGAGCAGGATCGCCGTGTCGCGGACGGTGCGGGCCATGGGGCCGGCCGTGTCCTGGCTGTGGGCGATGGGGATGATGCCCGAGCGGCTGAGGAGGCCCAGGGTCGGTTTCAGGCCCACGATGCCGCAGATGGAGGCGGGGCTCACGATGGAGCCGTCGGTCTCGGAGCCCACCGCCGCCGCGCAGAGGTTCGCCGCCACCGCGGCGCCGGAGCCCGAGCTCGACCCGCTGCAGTTGCGGTCGAGCACGTAGGGGTTCCGGGTGAGCCCGCCGCGGCCCGTCCAGCCGCTGATGGAGTGGGTGGACCGGAAGTTGGCCCACTCGCTGAGGTTCGCCTTGCCCAGCAGGATGGCGCCGGCGGCCCGGAGCTTCCCGGCCACGAAGGCGTCCCGCTTCGGCGCCGGGGCATCGTAGAGGGCCCAGGAGCCCGCGGTGGTGTGCATGCGGTCGGCGGTGTCGAGGTTGTCCTTGAGGAGGATGGGGATGCCGTGGAGGGGCCCGCGGAGGTGGCCGGCCTTCCGCTCCGCGTCCAGCTCCGCGGCGATCCTCTCGGCGTCGGGGTTCAGCTCCAGCACGCTGTGGAGGGAGGGCCCCCGCTGATCCAGGGCCCGGATCCGGGCGGTGTAGGCCTTCACCAGCCCCGCGGCGGTGGCGCGGCCCGAAGCCAGGGCGGCCTGGAGCTCGGCCAGGGTGGCCTCCTCCAGCCGGAACCCGGCCTTGGTGGGGCCGGCGGAGGCTGGCGCGCCCTTGAGCGCGGCGGCGGCCCCGGCGGCGAGGGAGGCTCCCAGGAAGGAACGGCGGTCCAGCGGCATCGTGCACCTCGGCTGACGATGCTCGTAGCCTACGCCCCCGGATGGGCGTTGCAACAGGAGATCCGGTCCTGGGGGCACCGGCGCAGACCGATTCAACCGTCGGGCCCTCTCAGGGTCCAATCTGGAAGTGGATCGACGGAGGACGGACATGCGGATCAGCCTGGGCGCGAGCGCCCTCACTCTCGCGGGCTTCCTGGGCCTGGGGGCCCTCCTGGCCTGCGGCGGTGGCGGCGGCGGGACTTCCACGCCCCCGCCGGCGGATCCCTGGGCCCCGGTGACCGCGGCCATCCAGGCGGACCTCTCCGCCTTCCCCAACGGGATCTGCGTGGAGGTGGCCACGCCGCAAGGGGTGGTCTACTCCCACAGCTTCGGCGGCATGACCAACAGCACCTTCGTGCCGGTGGCCAGCGCCTCCAAGTGGGTGTCCAGCACGGTGATCCTCCGGCTGGTGGACCAGGGCGTCTTCCCCCACGGCCTGGACACCACCACCAGCGAGCTGCTGGTGGACAGCCATACCAGCCAGCCCTGGTCCGGCAACATGGGCGCCATCACCCTGCGGAACCTGCTCAGCTTCACCAGCGGCATCAGCGGCAACGACACCACCTCGGAGCAGCAGCTGCCGCTGAGCTACTCCCTGGGGGACGCGGTCCAGGCCATCTACGACGACGACGCGGCCACGGCGAAGGCCCCGGGCAGCTATTTCTACTACGGCGCCACGCACCTCCGGATCGCCGCCCGCATGGCCGAGGTGGCCACGGGCAAGAGCTGGGCCCAGATCTTCAAGGAGCAGGTGCACGATCCCATGGGGTGGGACGCGACGAGCATCTTCGACACCAACCATCCCACCTGCCAGAACCCGGATCCCGCCGGGGACCTCACCTGCGATGGCCTGGACTACATGCGGTTCGTGATGATGGAGCTGCGGAACGGCCAGGACAACGGCGCCGCCTTCCTCGCCCCCGCGACGTGGACCGCCCAGCGCACGGACGGCTTCGGCCCCTCCACCGTGGTGGTCTACAGCCCCGCGGACGTCTCCCTCGGGAAGAACTACCACTACGCCCTCGGCAACTGGATCGGCACCGCCGACGGCAACCCCGAGTCGCCCTCCAACCCGCCCACCTGGTTCGGGAGCACCGGCACCTTCGGCTGGGCCCCCTGGGTGGCGGCGGACGGCAGCTACGGCGCGATCATCGAGACCAAGCAGTCCAACCAGGGCCAGGGCGGGCCGTCGGAGGACCTGAAGGCGGTCCTGGATCCCCTCATCCGACAGGCCCTGGCCCAGAACCCGCCGGTGATCCGCACGGTGCCCTGAGGGGCGCCGCCGGGAGCCCGGCGGGCCTTCCGGTAAGATGGGCCTTCCACGACCGGGAGAAGGACGACCATGGCCAACCGCTCGCTGCTCTCCGCCAGTCCGGACCTCTGGGACCGCAGCGGGGACGACACCCTGACCCGCCGCGCCTTCCTCGGCCTCATCGGCCTGCTGACGACCTACGGCCTGGGCCTCAACGCCGCCCTGGCGGTGTGGGCCCTCCAGACCGGCTTCCAGCCGGGCCTCGTCCTCATGATCGCGCTGATGCTGCTGCCCTTCGCGGGGATCCTCCTCGCCCGGCGGGCCCAGAGCCTGCCCATGCAGTTCCTCGCCTTCCACCTGGTGCTGGTGCCCTTCGGCCTCCTGCTCGGGCCCATCCTCCAGGTCTACATCCACATCGGCGGCATGGCCCTGGTGAGCCGGGCCCTGCTCCTCACCGGCGCCACCAGCGGCATCATGATGCTGCTGGGCCTCAGCTACCCCCAGATCTTCTCCCGCCTGGGCGGCGTGCTGTTCGCGAGCCTGATCGCCCTGGTGGTGGTGCGCCTCATCGGGCTGTTCGTGCCCGCCCTGGGCAACGCCGCGTGGGTGGACTGGCTGGCCGCGGGCATCTTCACCCTCTACGTGGGCTACGACTGCTACCGGGCCATGAACATCCCCGCCACGGGCGCCAACGCCTTCGGCGTGGCCATCAGCCTCTACCTGGACATCCTCAACCTGTTCCTGACGATCCTGCGCCTGCTGGGCCGGCGGGACTGAGGCGCGGAGGTTCCCCAGGGGGGGCTGGGGCCTCGGCCCGCCCCCTCCGGGAACCCCCGCAGGCGGAGGCGCCCTCAGTGGGCCCGGAGCACCACCGGGATCTCGACGATCTCATCCACCGGGATCTTGTTCGCGGCGGCCGCATCCCGGATGGCCTGCTCGCTGGGCCCGTCGTAGATGCAGAAGGTCTTCGTCTTGTCCGCGTTGGCGAAGGAGTAGACCCAGTGCACCCCGTGCTCGAGGTTGCAGTGGTTCACGGCCTTCTTCGCCTTGGCATCCAGCCCGGCCAGCGCGCCCGCCGGGAAGGTCCGCACGATCATGTAGCGGTGCATGCCCTTCGCCGGGGGCGGGACCGCCGGCGCGGGATCGGCGGCAGGGGCCGCCCTTCGGGCGGGAGCGGTCGAGGTGGGTGCCTGGGGGGCTCCCGCGGCGAGGGGCAGGGCCAGGGAGATGGCGAGTAGACGCAGCTTCATGGGTTCCTCCGGGGGACTGACCGGAGAGGCTAGGCCGGAACCCGCCTTCCGCCATCCGAAGGAAACGAATTCACCCTGGATTTTCCTAGGCCCTCTCGCCCAGAAGGGCGGACTCCAGCGCATCCGCGTGGATGGCCGCAAGCTCGGCGGCCTCGGCGTCGAAGACCGGGGCGCCGTCCACGCTGAGGGCGACGCGGCCGCCGCCGGTGACGCCGATCTTGGCGAGGGGCACCCGGTGGGTGGCGCAGAGGGTGCGCAGGGCCTCCTCGCCGTCCGGCGCCACGCTCACGACGATGCGGCCGGCGGTCTCGCCGAAGAGCAGGCTGTCCAGGCGCAGGGCGCCCTTCTGGAGCATGAGCTGGCAGCCCATCCCGCCACCGAAGGCGCTCTCCAAGGCCGCGACCAGCAGGCCGCCCTCGCTGGTGTCGTGGGCGCTGCGGATGAGGCCGAGGCGGATGCCCTCGCGCACGGCCTGCTGGAGCCGCAGCTCCTCGTCCAGCCGCAGCTCGGGGCAGGCGCCCTGGACCTTGCCGGTGCGCAGCTTCAGGTACTCGCTGCCGCCCAGCTCGTCCCGGCTCTCGCCCATGAGGAAGATGCCGTCGAAGGCCGCGCGGAAGCCCGCGCCGCAGAACCGGTTGCCGGCGCCGCTGAGGGCCTTGGCGTCCGGCGCGCCGATCTCCACCGGGGCGGCCACGTCCTCGAGGAGGCCCACGGCCCCGATCATGGGCGTGGGGAAGATGCTGACGCCCTCCGTGTCGTTGTAGAGGCTCACGTTGCCGCTGACGATGGGCACGTTCAGCGCGAGGCAGGCCTGGCGGATGCCGAGGCAGCCCTGCTCGAAGGTCCACATGTTCTCGGGCTTCTCAGGATTGCCGTAGTTGAGGCAGTCCGTGAGGCCGATGGGCTCGGCGCCCACGCAGGAGACGTTGCGGCAGGCCTCGGCCACGGCGTGGGCGGCGCCCCAGAAGGGATCCAGGTAGGCGAAGCGGCCGTTGCAGTCGCTCTTCACGGCCACGGCCTTGCCGGTGTCCCGGCCCTGCTCGTCCTTCACGCGGATGACGCCCGCGTCGCCCCGGCCCTGCTGGAGCAGGGTGTTGGAGCGCACGGTGCCGTCGTACTGCTCGAAGATCCACCGCTTGCTGGCGATGGTCGGCGCGGCGAGGAGCTTGCGCAGCGTAGGCTCCACCTCCGAGGCCTTCAGGTCCGCCGGCAGCGGGGCGGCGTTCACTGCGTCCAGGTAGGCCGGGCGCTGGCGGGGGCGGTCGTACTTGGGGGCCGCGTCCGCCAGGGGCTGGATGGGCAGGTCGATGACCGTCTCGCCGTGCCACATGCCGATGAAGCGGCCCGAATCCGTCACCTCGCCCACCACCACCGCGTCCAGGCCCCACTTGTGGAGCACGCGGATCACGTCCGCCTCGTGGCCGGGCTTGGCCACCAGCAGCATGCGCTCCTGGCTCTCGCTCAGCATGAGCTCGAAGGGGGTCATGCCCTCCTCGCGCATGGGCACCTGGTCCAGGTCCAGGCGCAGGCCCGTGCCCGCGCGGCTGGCCATCTCGAAGCTGGAGGAGGTCAGGCCGGCTGCGCCCATGTCCTGGATGCCGATGATCCAGTCCGTGGCGAAGATCTCGAGGCAGGCCTCCAGCAGCAACTTCTCCACGAAGGGGTCGCCCACCTGCACCGTGGGGCGCTTCTCCTCGGAGCCCTCGCCGAACTCGGCGGAGGCCATGCTCGCGCCGTGGATGCCGTCCCGGCCCGTCTTGGAGCCGATGTACATGACCTTGTTGCCCACGCCCGAGGCGTAGCCCCGGAAGATCTTGTCCGAGCGCAGCACGCCCAGGGTGAAGGCGTTCACCAGGATGTTGCCGTTGTAGCAGGCGTCGAAGGCCGCGTCCCCGCCCAGCATGGGGATGCCCATGCAGTTGCCGTAGAAGCTGATGCCCGCCGCCACGCCCTTGACGAGGCCCTTCATGCGGGGCGCGTCCAGCTCGCCGAAGCGCAGGGAGTTGAGGTTGGCCAGGGGCCGGGCGCCCATGGTGAAGACGTCCCGCAGGATGCCGCCCACGCCCGTGGCCGCGCCCTGGTGCGGCTCGATGAAGCTCGGGTGGTTGTGGCTCTCCATCTTGAAGGCCACCGCCCAGCCGTCGCCGATGTCCACCACGCCGGCATTCTCGCCGGGGCCCTGCAGCACGCGGGGGCCCTCCGTGGGCAGGTTCCTCAGGTGGATGCGGCTGGACTTGTAGGAGCAGTGCTCGCTCCACATGGCCGAGAAGATGCCGATCTCCGGGTAGGTCGGGGTCCGGCCGTCCAGCAGCCGCAGCACCACCTGCCACTCGTCCTTCGACAGCCCCAGGGACAGGGCGAGTTCCTCGTTGACGACCGGATCGGCGGCGACGGACATGGGGCGCTCCAGAACCCCAAGTTTATCGCGGCAAATCCGCAAATTCGCCTGTCTTTACAAGGCGTCCAGCCCTAGACTGGAGGCTTGGGCCGGAGCCCGTCGCCATGTCCGCAGCCACCCCCAAGACCCTGCTCGTCTACAGCGCCCCCCGGAGCGGATTCGGGGACGAGTGGATGACCTTCCTGCCCATCGGGCTGGGGTTCCTGCAGGCCATGCTCAAGTCCAAGGGGCTGCCCTGCCAGCTGGCGAACCTCTCAGGCAAGACCCGCAAGCAGATCCTGGAATACTTCCGCGCCCAGGCCCCGGCGGTCATCGGCGTCTCCATGTTCACCTTCAACCGCAAGCGCAGCTACGAGCTCCTGCGCATGGCCCGGGAGGCCTGCCCCGGCGCGGTGCTGCTGGCCGGGGGCCCCCATCCCACCCACCTGGCCCAGGAGGTCTTCGAGGACTGCCCGGAGCTGGACGCCATCGTGAAGGGTGAAGGGGAGACGATCCTCCTCGGGATCCTGGAGCGCCTCAAGGCCGCGCCCGGCTCGGACCTCTGGAAACGCACCCCGGGCCTGATCCTGAAGGACGCCGAGACCCCGAGCCAGCCCGTGCTGGAGAACCTCGACGTCATGGGCGCGCCCATCGAGCACTTCGAGGCGGACTTCCTGGACGACGTGGGCCAGATGGCCTACCTGTCCACGTCGCGGGGCTGCCCGGCCACCTGCAACTTCTGCAACACGCCGGAGTTCTGGGGCAGCGCCGTGCGCTTCCGCGGGCCCGAGGCGGTACTGAGGGAGATGCAGCTGCTGCGGGAGAAGCACGGCATCACCTACTACAGCTTCCGGGACGACACCTTCACCGCCAACCGGGACCGCATCCTCACGCTCATGAAGCTCATCCAGGGCTCGGGCATGCACCCCCTCTGGAACTGCCAGTCCCGGGTGAACCTGGTGGACGAGGACCGGCTGGTGGCCATGAAGCGGGCGGGCTGCGAGTTCATGCAGTTCGGCGTGGAGCACGGCAGCGAGCGGGTGCTCCTGCTGCTCGACAAGGGCACGAACATGAAGCAGGTGCGCCGGGCCCTGGAGCTGGTGCGCCGCATCGGCATGAACATCGGCATGTACCTCATCACGGGCATCCCCGGCGAGACCTGGGAGGACATCGAGCTCACCGCCCAGCTCATGAGGGACACCCGCCCCCATGACGTGCAGCTCTCCCCGCTGGCCCTCTACCCCGGCACGCGGATGTACGACCAGTACAAGGCCGAGGGCCGCATCCGCCGGGACTTCTACCGGGAGAGCGGCGACGCGGAGATCTTCGCCCGGCAGGACGCCCACACGGAGCGGGCCCTGCGCTACCTCTACGACGAGGCCCAGAAGGTGAAGGCGAAGGCCCGCTACACCCCCGCGGAATTCGCCGAGCAGAAGAAGTTCCTCGGCTTCTGCGCCACCACCAACATCCTCTGCGGCGAGGCGGCGGAGGAGGAGGGCCGCTTCACCGAGGCCCGCGCCGAGTACGACGAGATCATCGCGCAGGAGCCCGGCAACTTCTGGGGCTGGATGAAGCGGGCCCTGCTGGCGGAGAAGCTCGAGCGCATGGCCGACGCCAAGGCCGACCTCGCCGAGGCCCTGGCTCTCGCCCCCGGCAACCCCGAGGCCACGGAGCTGGCGGGCCTCTGGGGCCTGAAGCTGCGCAAGGAGCGGCCGTCCAAGCCCGCCCACGGCCCCACCGCCGTCATGAAGGGCGCGGACGCCTTCCTCAAGGGGCTCTAGGCTTTCGGCTTTGGGTTTTGGCTCGCGCCGACCCGCTTGCAGGCTGGTTCTCGAGCCGAGATCCCGCACGCCTGAATCTGCGAAAGCCGAAAGCCAAAAGCCTCAGTCCACCCGGATGTTGGGGCTCTTCTCCAGGATCATGAGCACCAGCCGCTCCAGCTGATCCACCACCAGGAAGCGCAGGTCCCGGTCCAGCAGCTCGCCGGGCTCCGGGGGGCCGCCGGCGTTGCCCTTCAGCACGAAGAAGAAGCCCTTCCGCTCCAGGGCGCTGATGCGCTTCCAGGCCAGGCGGCCGGCGCCGAGGCGCCGGGCCAGGGGCCCCGGCAGGGCCGGGATGTCCACCGCCAGGCCCAGGGGATCCAGGGTCACCTGGGTCGTCTCCACGAGCACGAGGAAGATCAGGCTGAAGAGCAGCAGGGCGCCCGCCAGGGCCGCGGCGCCGAGGGAAAGGGCGAACAGGGTCCAGAGCAGTCCCGTGGGCTCGTCCGCGGCCCGGGCCGCCTGGAGGGCGAAATGCAGGTCCGGCAGGCGCTTCACCACGTCCGCGATGGCGCGCACGCCTGCCAGCCAGGAGCCGGCGAAGATCAGCACCGCCATCGCCCGCTGGGCGAAGGAGGCCCGGAAGACCAGCGGGGTGCCCGGCTGGTTCACGCCTCCTCCAGCTCGCGCAGGATGGCCTGGGCCGCGGCGGCAGGATCCGGCGCCCCGGTGATGGGGCGGCCCACGACGATCCAAGTGGCGCCCTCCCGCACCGCCGTGGCGGGGTCCATGACCCGGGCCTGGTCCTGGGCCGCGGCGCCCTTGGGGCGGATGCCCGGCGTGAGGCGCCGGAAGTGGGTGCCGCAGACCTGGCCGATGCGCCTCGCCTCCCAGGCACTGCAGACCACGCCGTCGCAGCCGTGCTCCTCCGCCAGCTCCGCGAGATCGAGGGCCTTGTCCGAGGGGTCCCCCGCGTGGCCCAGCCGCGCCCACTCCTCCCGGCCGAGGGAGGTGAGCACCGTCACCGCCAGCAACTCCGTTCGGCCACCGGACTCCCGGTGCTTGCGAACGACCTGGGCCGCGGCCTCCAGCATGGCGGGACCGCCCTGGGCGTGGACGTTGATGAGGGCCGGATCCAGGGGCAGCACCGCCTCCAGGGCCTTGCGCACCGTGGTCGGGATGTCGTGGAACTTGAGGTCCAGGAAGACCGGCGCCCGCTTCTGCAGCTCCCGCACGAAGGCCGGGCCCTCGGCGCAGAAGAGCTCCAGGCCCACCTTCAGCATCCCGGCGTGGGGCGCCACTCGGTCCGCCATGGCCAGGGCCTCCGCCGCCGTGGGGAGATCCAGGGCGACCACCAGGCGGTCTCGGGGAGTGAGGGGAGCCGTGCCGTCCATCGCGCCATCCGAAAAAAGGGTGTCCAGACCAGGGTCCGGAGGGTCATTCTGACCGGAAATCCGAGGTGCCGCCGTGCCGCTCCTGCCGCCCGTCCCGCCCGTCCTCCAGGCCCCACCGGCCACTGCGCCCGAAGCCCAGCTGCTCGGCGACGCCGAGCGCACCCTCTTCGCGGACCTGGACGCCGGCGCGCCCCTGGTCCACCCCACGAAGATCGCCGCCCCGGACCGGGTGCCCTTCGCCTGGCTCTGGGCCGCCGCCGCCTGGATGCCCGGGGCGAAGGCGCCGGCCTCCCCCTTCCCCAAGGGCTCCGCCCAGGACCGGGAGGCCCAGGCCTGGCGGGCCTTCATCGCCCACGGCGCCGGGGATCCCGCGAAGCTGCCCCTCACCCTCAGCGGCAGCCGGCTCCTGCTCTGGACCTGGCTGCGGGACCGGGATCGCCACCGCCCCCTGCCCTCGGCGGCGCGGCAGGCACTGGAGGACCGTCTGCTGGCCAAGGGCGGCCCGGAGATCCTGCGGGGCTGGGCCCTGCGCCACGCCCTCTGCTTCGCGGTGGCGGAGCGGGATCGCGCGCGCTTCGCCGCCCTCAAGGCCGCCTGGGGCGAGGGCGCGCCCCAGACCTTCGCCGCCGTGCAGGCCCTCTTCGGCCTCCTCGGCGGGCCCAGCCCCGCCTTCCGCATATGGTCCCTGCCGGGCCTGGCCTACCGGGACGCCACCTTCGGCGACCTCGGCGCCCGCCAGGTCTGGATCTGCCCGCCGGGCCCCGCGGTCCCCGAGGGCGCCGCCTGGATCATCCCCTCCGCCAACGGCCAGCTCGGCGACCGGGAGGCGGGCCTCAGCGCGGACCTGAAGGCCGAGGCGGCCTCCCTCCTGCCGGAGCTCCATGGGCGGACCGCTTGGTTCGCCGCCGCCCGGGGCGAGTGGGAGGCCGTGGGCCTGGGCTGGTTCCCCATCCTCGTGGACCTCGACGCCGAGGGCCGGGTCCAGTCCGTGAAGATGGGCGACGCCGCGCCCTGAGCCTCACCCCCCGCCGGGGCCCAGCCACCGGCCGACCCGGAGCAAGTGGCGCCGATGGGCCCCTGTGCCGCTGCGGAGGGCCCTGGCCGTGGCCAGTTTCAGGGCCGCATTGAGGGCGAACCAGATCAGCGAGTAGGCCCACACGAAACCCGCCAGCCGCCAGCCGAGGGGCGGCACGAACCAGCCGTAGACCGCGGCGAGGGTGCCCAGGAGCTGGGTCGCCTCCGTGGCCGCCACCAGCTTCCAGGAGGGCCAGGGCCGCCGCCAGGGCGGGCCGTCGCCCCGGGTGAGGAAGAGGGTGAGGTGCCCGGCCACGAGCAGCTTGAGGAAGATGAGCGATTGCAGGGTGGGTCCGGCCAGCTTCAGGAGGTCCCGGCCGATCCAGAACAGGGTGAAGGAGGCCGCCACGCCGGCCACGCCCAGGACGCAGCTCAGCGAGAGGACCCGGCGCATGTCCCAGCGCACCGGCGCCGGGGCCACCGGCGCGTGGTCGTAGGCGATCATCATGATCGGCAGGTCGTTCAGCACGGCGAGCAGGACGATCATGGCCGGGGTCACCGGGTAGAAGCCGAAGATCAGGATCGAGAGGGACATGAAGAGCAGTACGCGGATCGTCTCCGCGATGCGGAAGGTGGCGTAGGCCGTCATCCGCTCGAAGATCCGCCGGGCCTCCTCCACGGCCCGGGCGAGGACCGACAGGCCGGGCGCGGTGAGCACCAGGTCCGCCGCGGCCCGCGCCGCGTCCGTGGCGCCGCTCACGGCGATGCCCGCATCCGCCTGCTTGAGGGCCGGCGCGTCGTTCACGCCGTCCCCCGTCATGCCGACGATGTGGCCCTGGGCCTGGAGCGCGCGGACCAGCGCGAACTTGTGCTCCGGAAGCACCTCCGCGAAGCCTGCCGCGGCGGCCAGATCGGCGTCGTCCATCCGCCCTCCGAAGGCCTCGGAGGCCCGGAGGATCGCGTCGGGGAGCCCCAGCCGCCGGGCGGTCTCGCGGGCGATGGCGAGGTGGTCCCCGGTGACCATGCGGATCGAGAGGCCCATGGCCCGGGCCTCCGCCAGGGCGGCGGCGGCGTCGTCCCTCGGCGGATCGAAGAGCGGCAGCAGCCCCAGCAGGCGCCAGGGCCCGTCGCCCTCCCGCCGTGCGACGCCCAGGCTGCGGTAGCCCCGGCGGGCCTGGTCCTCCGTCGCGGCCTGCACCTCGGCGGCGGCCGCCGCTTCCAGGTCGCAGAGGGCGGCCACCGCCTGGGGGGCCCCCTTGGTCACCGTCCACCGGACGCCCTCCCGGGCCACGCGCGCCTCGGCGCGCTTGCGGGCGGGGTCCGCGGGCGTGAAGCCCAGGACCTCGAAGGCCGCCAGGGCGGCTCGGTCCGCGACCGCCGCGAGCACCGCCTCGTCGATGGCGTCCCCGGCGGTGGTGCGGCTCGCCAGGGCCGCCCAGAGGACCAGCTCCGGGGCCGCGACACCCGCAAGGGGGAAGGACTCGCCCAGGGTCAGCTGGTTCTTCGTGAGGGTGCCGGTCTTGTCCGAGCAGAGCACGTCCATGCCCGCCAGCTCCTCGATGGAGACCAGCCGGGACACGATGGCCTTCATCGCCGCCAGCCGGGCGGCGCCGGCGGCCATGGTCACCGACAGCACCGCGGGCAGCGCCACGGGGATCGCGGCGACGGTGAGGATGAGCGCGAACATCAGGGTCTCGACCAGCGGCTCCCGGCGGAACAGCGCGTTGAGGATGATCACCGCCACCAGGGCGAGGGTCAGCAGGATGAGGAAGTTCCCGATCCGCAGCACCGCCTGCTGGAAATGGGAGCGGGTCTCCGCGGCCTCCACCAGCCGCGCGGCCCGGCCGAAGAAGGTGCGCTCCCCCGTGGCGGTGACGAAGCCCGTCATCTCCCCCTCGCGCACGATGGAGCCCGAGTAGGCCGCGTCCCCGGCCGCCTTGGCCACCGGCAGGGATTCCCCCGTGAGGGCCGACTGGTCCACGCTCAATGCGCCGTCGCCCGCCAGCTCCAGGTCGGCGGGGACGATGTTCCCGAGGCGCACCCGGACCACGTCCCCCGGCACCAGGTCCGCCGCGTCGAGCTCCTGCCAGGCGCCCTCGCGGAGCACCCAGGCCCGCAGGGCGAGGCGGCGCTTGAGGGCCTCGATGGCGCTGTCCGCCTGGCGCTCCTGGTAGAAGCCCACGAAGGCGTTCAGGAGCAGCATCGAGAGGATGATCGCGAAGTCCTCCCACCGCCGGGCAAGGCCGGAGAGGAGCGCCGCGGCCTCGATC
>DASTWQ010000152.1:0-2364 GCA_035758545.1 Holophagaceae bacterium
TGCTGGCCTTCACCGCCGCGGCCCTCGTGGCGGCGCCGCCCCGGCCGAAGCTGGTGGTGGTAATCTCCATCGACCAGTTCAGCGCGGACCTGCTGGCCCGCTGCGGCAAGGATCTGCCCGGCGGCCTGGGCCGCCTGGAGCGGGAGGGCGTCTGGTTCACGGACGCCTACCAGGCCCACGGCATCACCGAGACAGGGCCCGGCCATTCGGTGCTCCTCTCGGGGCGCTACCCCGCCCACACCGGCATCCCCGAGAACGACTGGCGGGACGAGGCCACCGGCCGCCTGGAGTACTGCGTGGCGGATGCGCGCACCTCGATCCTGCCCACCCATGCGGATCAGGCGCCCCCGGCGGGCAGCAGCATGAGCCAAGTCTGGTTCCAGGGGACGACCCTGGGCGACTGGCTGCAGCGCCAGCTCCCGGGCGCCCGGGCCTTCAGCCTCTCCTACAAGGACCGGGCCGCGATCCTCATGGCGGGCCGGCATCCGGGGGGCGTCTTCTGGATGGACGGGGTGAACGGCTTCACCACCTCCACCGCCTACGCCAACAAGCTCCCGGACTGGCTGCTGGCCTTCGACGCGAAGCTCCGCCAGGGCTGGGCCCAGGGACCCATCGTCTGGACCGCCGGAGCCAAGGGCGCCTTCCCGGCCCGGGAGGGCGCGGCCTACGACATCAACGGCCAGACCGTGCGGATGGGCCTGCCGCGGCGCATCCTCGCCGTGGGCGACGCCCTCGACGGCGCCTTCATCGACCGCTACCGCGCCACACCCTTCGTCGACGGCGTCACCCTGGAGGCCGCGGAAGCCCTCATCGCGAACGAGAAGCTGGGGAAGGGACCGAGCACGGACCTGCTCACCGTGAGCCTTTCGGCGACAGACTTCATCGCCCACTTCTACGGCACCTTCGGCCCCGAGATGGCGGACCACCTGG
The DNA here is from genome assembly GCA_035758545.1 of Holophagaceae bacterium. Lineage (GTDB taxonomy): Bacteria > Acidobacteriota > Holophagae > Holophagales > Holophagaceae > JAFDVN01. The sequence goes on from DASTWQ010000152.1 coordinate 931, forward strand.
CCAGGCTGGACGCGGCCCTGGGCCACTTCCTCGACATCCTCAAGGCCCAGGACCCCGGCGTCTGGGTGGCCCTCAGCGCGGACCACGGCGGTTCGGACCTGCCGGAGCGGCTGGCGGAAATGGGCTACCCCGCGAAGCGCATCCCCGTGGGCGCCTGGATCCAGACCCTGGATCAGGCCCTGCGGGCCCAGTGGAAGCTGCAGGGCCCGGCCCTGCTGCCGGGCACCAGCTCGGACATGCTCTACCTCAGCGACGCGGCGATCCGGGCCGCCGGGAGCAAGGACGCCGCCGAATCCCAGGCCGCGGCCCTGGCCAAGCGCCTGGACGGCGTCGCCGACGCCTTCCCGGGCTACCAGCTGCGCCAGACGGAGGTGGACCTGAAGGCCGACCCCGCCAGCTTCAGCCTCGCCCAGCGCATGGCCCTCAGCTACGTGCCCGGCCGCAGCGGCGACGTGATCGTGGCCTGGAAGCCCTACATCGGCTGGTCCAGCAAGCCGCCCTACCTGGAGGACCACGGCGCGCCCTGGGACTTCGACCGGCGGGTGCCCCTGATCTTCTGGGGGCCCTGGAAGGCCGCCGAGCGCCCGGAGCCCGTGGCCCTGGTGGATCTGGCGCCGACCCTCGCGAAGGAGCTCGGCCTCAAGCCCGAGGAGCCCCTCGACGGCGTGCCGCTGTCGCTGCCCTGAGGCGGCGGCAGGGGAAGGGCCCCCGGAGGGGGCCCCTCTCCCGGTACGGACCGGCCTTACTTGGCGGTCTGGGCGTCGTGCTTCTGGCGGCGGATGTGGCGGCTGTCCCGGTTCTGCATGCGGTTGATGTGCCGGGCCTCCTGCTTCGTCACCTTGCCGTCGGCCGCGGCCTTCGCCTCGGCCTTGTCGGTGCGGGCCTGCTGGCGCTCCATGCGCGCGGCCTCGCGGGGGGTGAGCTGGCCGCTCTTCTCGCCCTGGGCGATGCGGGCCTGCTGGCGGGCGTCACGGCGGGCCTCATGGGCCTCGCGCTTCTGGGTGGGGGTCGCGCCCTGGGCCATGAGGGCGCCGGTGGCGAAGAGGGCGCCGGCGGCGGCGAGGAGGAACTGGCGGGTGCTGCGGGTCATGGAAGGCTCCTTGAAGGATGGAAGAAGAGAGGGGCGTCGAATCGGAAGGTTGAGGCCCACCGTCCTGGGAGCCTCCGTTTCACGGCCCGTGCCAATCCGCATCCCGTTGAGCCCCGGCCCTTTGGAAAAGGTTGAAGCGGCGCGGCGTGGAACGTTGCCACAGGCGGCCTTCCGTCGCGTTGCAAGGGGCCTCAGCAAGGGTCCCGCTTGTCCCGGCCGTCCCGCCGGTCGCCGATGACCTGGGCGGGCACGCCGGCGACGATGGCCCAGTCCGGCACGTCCCGGCTCACCACCGCGCCCATGGCCACCACCGCGTGGTCACCGACGCGGACACCGTCCGTGAT
>DASTWQ010000211.1:0-8386 GCA_035758545.1 Holophagaceae bacterium
CCAGGCATCCGCGCGGCCGGGGCCCGGCGGCGCGGACACCCAGCTTACACCTGCGGGCCGACCCGGGGTCAGGACGGCGGTCAGGCGGAGCGTGCGTCGCGCTTGACGGGGATCAGCTGCGCTCGGCGAGCTGGCTCTCCAGCTGGCGCTGGGCTCGCTGGGTGGACCAGAAGCCCCAGAGCGCGCCGAGGGCACCGGTGGCGGCTCCCACGGAGACGAGCAGGGCCAGGGCCCGGGGCGAGAAGAAGCCCAATCGCGCCAGGGCCACGAGCAGCGAGGGCATGCCCGCGACGCCGCGGGAGAGGGGCAGCCAGAGGGCGTAGAGGGCGCCTACGGCGAGGAGGCTGCCGAGGAGGCCCAGCAGCGCGCCCACGAGGATGAGCGGCGTGCGGATGAAGGCCTCGCTGGCGCCGACCAGGCGCATGATGCCGATCTCCTCTTCCCGGGCGAGGATGCTCATGCGGATCACGTTGCCCGTGGAGAAGCCCGCGGCCAGCAGCAGCAGCAGGCCCAGGGCGCCGAGGGCTTGCCGCAGCAGGCGCCCGAGCTTGAGCAGGCCCGCGAGCCGCTCCTGGTCCACCAGCACGTCCGCCACGCCGGGCAGGCTCCGCAGGCTCTCGCCCACGGCCATGGCCTTCTCCGGGCTGCGGAGATCCTCGCGGAGGCTCAGCTCCAGGCTCTCCGGCAGGGCATCCTGGCCGACGCTCTCCAGCAGGAGGCCCGCCTCCTGGGTGGTCTCCTTGAACCGCCGGGCGTTCTCCGCCGCGGGGATCCGCGTCACGTCCACGAAGCGTGGATCCTTGCGGAGCTGGGCTTCGGCCTGGGCGAGGTCGCCTCCGGGAGCGGCCCATACGGTCACCTTGGCGAGGGTCTCGAGCTGGCCGGCGAAGCGGTCCAGCCCCTCCACCGCGAGCAGGCCGCCCCCCGCGAGGACGAGGCCCGAGGCGAGGGTGAGCACGGCGAGCAGGTGCTGGCCCCGGTGGCGGAGCAGGTCCCGGAGCGCATCGCCGGCCAGCAGCGCCAGGAGGCGCAGTGCCTGCATCACGAGCCACTCCCGTCGAGGGCGGCGGCGACGTACTGGGCCGTGGAGGGTCCGATGGCGAGGGCCTTCGCGGCCACGCCGGCGGCGGGCTGGCGCCACACGAGGATCGTCTGGATGCCCGAGGACCTGCTGCCCTGGAGGCCCACCAGCCAGGCCTTGGTGCCCGCGTGGGCGAGGGCCTGGATGGCTCCAGTGGTGGAATCGCCCAGCCAGAAGGTGGGCTTCTGGTTGGCCGAGAGGCCGAACTGGCCCGTCTGGAAGGCGACCACCGGCGCGCCTCCGGTAGGGGAGGAGCCGGAGAGGCTGCCGGCGTCCAGCCCCGCGTAGAGGACGTTGCCGGCGGTATCGAGGGCCAGGACGCCGGTGGTGCTCTGGTCCAGGCCCGTCTGGTCCCCGATGATCACCTTGGTGGGGTCGAAGGCGGAGGCGGCGCCCTTGCGGAGCCGGGGCCCGTTGTAGGTGGTGGTGCCGGAGATGACCTGGTTGCCCCCGGCGAAGTAGGCGTACACGGCCCCCTGCCCCGCGGCGGCGCCCAGGGAGCCGGTGCCCGCCTCGTCATCCGCGACGGTCGCGAAGGGCGCTGTGCCGCTGTTGGGGTAGAGATCCGGGTGGCTCACGGCCCAGACCCGGGAGGTGCCGCTGGTGCCCTTCTCGCAGGCGTAGAGGACATCGTTCTGGGTGTCCAGCGCCAGCTGGCCGAAGACGCTGCCCGAGAGGCGCTGGGAGCTGTCGAGGGTGAACAGCACCAGGTCGTTGGACTGGACGGTCCCGCTCTGCAGGCGGAGCTGGTCGATGCGGAGGACCGTGCCGTCCTGGTAGAGCAGGTAGAGGCGGTTCCGCTGGGGATCCACCGCCATGCCGCCCCAGGCGACGGGCTGGGACCGGGTGAAGGCCGAGCTGGTGAGCGTCAGGTCTGGGCCCGGGGTGGTGGCGGCGCTGTAAGTGGCGTCCAGGTCCTTCCAGACCAGGACCTGCGGGGCCGCCGCGTCGAAGAGGTAGAGACGGGTGCTATCGGTCCCCCCGGAGGCGCCACCGTCGCCCTTGATGCAGCCCACCAGCAGGAGGACCGGAAGGAGGGACAGGAGGCGGCGCGCGAAGGTCATGTCGGAATCCTGGAAGCCATCCCGGCCCCGGGGAGGGCCCTTCATCCTGGGTGCGGGGCCCGGCGGGCCGGTTCCGCTATTTGGCGAAGATGGCCTTGAGCTGGGCGTTGAGGTTGCGGACCGTGTCGGCGTCCACGCCGGCGTCGACCGCGCCCTTGGAGATGGCGAGGGCCAGGTTCTTGACCGCGTCCGGCCCATCGCCGGCCAGCAGCTGCTGGGTGGCGGAGGCCTGGAGCTGGTCGATCATGTTGTGGTGGGCCAGAGGCAGCACGGCCTTGGCGGTGCCGGCGATGCGCTGGGTGTAGGCGGTCAGCTTGGCCAGGCGGAGGGGATCCACCCCGACGGCGGGAGCCGGAGCGGCCGCGGCCACCGGAGGGGCGCCCGCCACGCCGCCGCCGACGGTCTGGAAAGGCTCCGCGGCCGAGGCGGGCATGGCGACGGGCACCGGCGGGGGAGGCGCCAGCCGGACGATGGCCGTCTCCTCCATGGGCGGCCCCTGGGGGGCCGGAGGCGGCATCGGCGGGGCCATCGCCGGAGGGGCGGCCGGAGGGGCGGCCGGCGCGGCGCCCTCGATCTTCGGCGGACGGCCGGAGCGGACGCCCTTCATCGTGACGTGGCCGGCCATCACCAGGCCGTAGAGGTCCTTGGCAACCTTCATCAGGGGACGCTGCATGACCTCCGCCAGCTCGGCGACGGTGTAGTAGCCGGTGAGGGCGTCCAGGAGCTTCACCTCCCGGGGGTTGGCGCCCTTGGGCTCCTCGCCCGGCAGGAGGGTGGAGACCGGGTACAGGTCCACGCTGGGGATCTTCTGGGCGAGGACGCGCCACTCGTCCATGCGCATGCCGAGCTCGCTCAGCACGCCGGGGGTGCTCTTCGTGATGGTGGTGGGGGTGTCCAGGGCCCCTTCCTCGAACCGGTAGGTGCCGTCCAGCCAGAAGGCCACGTCCAGGAGGGCCTCCATGCCCTCGTGACCGCCGCTGCTGACGGCATGGACGATCCGGCCGTCCCTCAGGTGGATCCGGGCGCGATGGGTGTCCTGCTCCACATGGAAGACGCCGGACTTGTTGCCGCCGCACACCAGCTGGATGATGTCCGCGATCGGCGTATCGCGCATGTTTCCCTGGATGCCGCCCTGGCTCATGCCGGACCTTCCTTCCTTCGATGATCGGTTCTGATGGGCAGGATGGTAGCACGATCCCCTTCCCAGGCCTGGACTTGTCGAGGATCCTGGAGCCCTATGGACGCCCATCCGAACCTCCCGACCCCCGAGCGCCCCTTCGCGCCCATCGAGGCGGCCATCGAGGAGATCCGGCGGGGTCGGATGGTGGTCGTCGTGGACGACGAGGACCGGGAGAACGAGGGCGACCTCACCCTGGCCGGATCCGCCTGCACCCCGGAGGCCATCAGCTTCATGGCCACCCATGGCCGGGGCCTGATCTGCGTGGCCCTGGAGGGCGAGACCCTGGACCGGCTGCAGATCCCCATGATGGTCCGGGACAACACCAGCCCCTTCGAGACGGCCTTCTGCGTCTCCGTGGAGGCCCGGCACGGCACCACCACGGGCATCAGCGCCCAGGACCGGTCGAGGACCGTCCTGGCCCTCATCGATCCGGCCTCCAAGCCCTACGACTTCGTGAAGCCGGGCCACATGTTCCCCCTGCGGGCGCGGCCCGGGGGCGTGCTGACCCGGACGGGCCAGACCGAGGCCTCCGTGGACCTGGCCCGGCTGGCGGGGCTCCATCCCAGCGGCGTCATCTGCGAGATCATGAAGGACGACGGCACCATGGCCCGCGTCCCGGACCTGGTGGGATTCTGCCGCCAGCACGGCCTGCTGATGATCACCGTGGCGGACCTGGTGGCCTACCGCCTGCGCAAGGAGCCCCTGGTGGCCCCCCTGGGCGACGAGATCCAGGCCACCGCCTGGGGCGAGGTGAAGGTGCGCCGGTTCCGCAGCCTCCTGGACGGGGGGACCCACCTGGCCTTCGTCCTGGGGGACCTCGCGGCGGCGGACGCCCCCCTGGTCCGGGTGCACCTGGAGACCCTGCCGGCGGACCTGCTGGGCTTCGGCCCCCAGAGCAGCTCCTTCAAGGCTGCCATGGACGCGCTCGCGGCCGAGGGCACCGGCGCCCTGGTCTACCTCCGCCGCCACGCCCGCACCGAGGGGGTCCTGGGCGAGGGCGCCCCGGCCCCGGCGGCCATGGACGACCGGGACGTGGGCGTGGGGGCCCAGATCCTCCGGGAACTGGGCATCGGCCGGATGCGCCTCCTCAGCAGGCATGAAACTCGCTATGTTGGCCTCCGAGGTTTCGGGCTCGACATCCTGTCCCACGTCCCCCTGCAGGTTCCGCCCCAGGCTTGATCCCCAAGCCGGACCCCTTGGCTCGAAAGGCCCGCGCGTGATCAGCACCGTCTTCCTGACCAAGTCGCCCCTCTTCAAGAACCTCGACGAGCAGGAGCGCGCCCAGATCCTCATCGCCGGCCACGTCAAGAACTACAAGGCGGGCCAGAAGGTGTTCTCCGAAGGGGACGAGGGCGACGGCATGTTCGTCGTCGTGAAGGGCGCCGTGCGCATCTCCAAGCGCTCCCCCACCGGCGAGGAGGCCCTGGCGGTGCTGGAGCCCCACGCCTTCTTCGGCGAGATGTCGCTCATCGACAGCAGCCCCCGGGCGGCGGACGCCATCGCCCACGAGGACAGCGAGCTCTTCTTCATCCCCCTGAAGGAGCTGCGGACCCTCATCGAGGCCCACCACCAGCTGGCCCTTAAGATCCTCTTCTCCCTCTGCGAGACCCTGGCGGCCCGCCTGCGGGAGACCAACGACCGCTACATGAGCATCTTCACCATCGCCCAGTGGGGCAACGCGGGGCCCGGGACCCCTGGTATCCTGCCCCTTCCGTGAGGCCCGAGCCTCCCCCGCAGGAGCCCCCATGTCCGACCTGGTCGCCCACATCTCCGACGCCGAGTTCCCCACCGCCGTGAAGGACGGCGTGACCCTGGTGGACTTCTGGGCCCCCTGGTGCGGGCCCTGCAAGGCCATCGCCCCCATGCTGGATGAGCTGGCCGGCGAGCTGGGCGGCAAGGCGAAGATCGTGAAGATCAACGTGGACGACAACCCCGAGGTGGCCGGCTCCTTCGGGATCATGAGCATCCCCACCCTGATCCTGTTCAAGGACGGCAAGCCCGTGAACAAGCTCGTGGGCGGCCAGCCCAAGCCCCAGCTCAAGGCCTTCATCGAGAGCGCCCTGTAGGCCCTGCCGGCAGCCGAGTGAAAGGGCCCCTGGCGGGGCCCTTCCTTTTGGGGTGGGGGCGACCTAGGCCTTCCGCCGCAGGGTGAGGCGGATCTGGTTGCCGCGGTCGTTGAAGGCCACCTCGTCCATGACCAGCTGGATGAGCGGCAGGCCCCGTCCGCAGTGCCTGGCCTGGTGGGCGGCGTCCTCGGGGGAGATGAGCTGGTGGGCCTCGAAGCCCGGGCCGCTGTCGGCGATGACCACCTCGTAGGCCTCCTCCGAGAGCCGGGTCTCCACCTCCAGCAGCCGACCGGCGTAGGCGGGATCCTGGAGGCGCTGGCGCCGCAGGGCGTCGTAGGGATCCTCGTCCAGGGAGAACAGGTCGGCCTTCAGGTCCGAGTCCAGCTCCAGGTTGCCGTGCTCCAGGGCGTTCACAAGGGCCTCGTGGAAGGCCATGGCCACCACGTCGATGTTCTGGTCCGTGGCGAAGCCCAGGGGGACCAGCCGCTCCGTGAGGTGCTTGAGGAGCCCCGGGATGTCCGCCTCATCGGAGCGGAACTGGAAGCGGCGGAACTCCTCCGCCAGGCCCTTGAGGCCCGACTCCGCCTGGCGGTACTCCCGGTGGGCCTCCACCAGGTGGAAGACGCTCTTCACCATCTCCCGGATGGGCACGGGCTTCATGAAGAAGTTCGCCGCGCCCATGCGCATGGCGCGGATGGCGTAGTCCACGGAGCTCTCGGCGGTCATGAGCACCACGGGCAGGTGCGGCCGGATGGACTTCACCCGGTGGATGACGTCGAAGCCGTCCATGCCGTCCATGTTGATGTCCGAGACCACCAGGTCGAAGGCCGGGCCCTTGGCCTGCTCCAGGAGGCCCAGGGCCCGCCGGCCATCGTTGAAGGGATGCACCACCATCCCGTGGGATTTCAGGGCCTCCTCCACCATCTCCAGCACCGAGCGGTCATCGTCGATGAGCAGGACCTGGGGCGGGGCGCTCGCCATGCGGGACTCCTGGGGGTATCCGGACATGCTAGTGCGGGGCCTGGACCCGGGGAAGCAGAGGCTCCACGAGGGACCAGGTGCGGTCCAGGGCGCCAAGGAGCGAGGCGAGGGCCGGCGGCGGGGCCTCCGGCGAGGCCTGCGGCCGCAGCGGCGCGCGCCGGAGCGCGGCGCCGAGGGCCTCCGGCAGCGCCGCCTCCGCCACCACCTCCGCGGCGCCGGCGGCGAGGAGCGGCGCCACGAGGTCCTCGAAGTTCGCGTAGCCGGGCCCCAGCAGGACCGGCATGCCGAAGCGGGCGGGCTCCAGGGGATTGTGGCCTCCCGCCTGGCGCCAGCCGCCGCCGACGAGGGCCACGGTGCCCTCGCCATAGGCCCGGGGCAGTTCGCCCAAGGTGTCGAGGAGGAGCGCGTCCAGCGTCGCCCAGGGAGCCTCCCAGCCCCGGGAGGCCCGGTGGAAGGAGAGGCCCCGCGCATCCAGCAGCCGGGCCGCCTCGTCGAAGCGGCGGGGCTGCCGCGGCGCGAGGATGAGCTTCAGGCCGGGATGGGCGGCGCGGGCCGAGGCCCAGGCGTCCAGGACCAGGGCCTCCTCGCCCTCCACCGTGTTGCCCGCCACCAGGACCGGAACCCCGGCCCAGGCGGCCCGCAGCGCCTCCCAGCCTCCGTGCAGCGGCGGCGGCGGCGGCAGGTCGGCCTTGAGATTCCCGCCCAGCTCCACCTCCCGGGCGCCCAGGGCGAGGAAGGTCTCCGCGGAGGCCGCGTCCCGGGCGGCGACCCGGGTCAGGTCCCGGACCGCCGCCCGTACGAAGGGCCCGCGGCTCCGGGCCGTGAGGCGGCCGTTCACAACCATCGCCGGGATGCCGAGGGCGCGGAGGGTGGAGAGGAGGTTGGGCCAGAGCTCCGTCTCCAGGGCGATGAAAGTCCCGGGGGGCGAGGCGAGGAAGGGCCGCAGCCCCCGGGGATCATCCACCGGGAAGGCGCCGCCGCTCAGGCGGCCGGTACCGCCATCCCAGCGAGGCAGCCGCTCCTGCAGGAGGGCCAGTCCCGCCGGGGTGCCGGTGGTGAGGTGCACCCGGTGGCCCGCCGCCACCAGCCGGCGGAGGAAGCCCTCCGCCAGGAGCAGCTCCCCCACGCTCACGGCGTGGAGCCAGACCCAGCGCCCCGGCGGCAGGTCCTCCGGCGGCCGGGCCTCCAGCCGCAGCCGCCACCCCGCCGGCAGCGCCCGGCGCAGACCGCGGGCGATCCCCCCGGCCGCCGTGATCAGGGCCGCATAGCTCGCATGGCTGAGATCCATGGCTCCAGTCTGCCCGAGCCGGCCTGGGCCACAATGGACCCATGGTGGATGTCCTGATCGTCACGGGCCCGCTGGGCGCCGGCAAGACCACGGCGGTGAACCGCCTCCTCAAGGCGGAGGCCGCCGCGGGCCGGCGCGTGGCGGTGCTCATCAACGAGTTCGGGGCCGTGAGCGTGGACGGGGCCCTCGTCAGCTCTGAGCGGCCGGAGCTTGCGGGCGTGGCGGACCTGGTGGGCGGCTGCGCCTGCTGCAGCCTGCGGGAGGACGTGGTGGCGACCCTCGCCGCCTGGTGCGACCAGCCCGAGGGCCAGCGCCCGGAGCGCATCGTCCTGGAGACCACGGGCCTGGCGGATCCGGCGGACCTGGTGGACCTGGAGCTGGAGCCGGCCCTCGCTGGCCGCCTGCGGCTCTCGGGCGTGCTGACGGTGGTCTCGGCGCTGACGCCGCTGCACCACCTGAAGGAGCGGGCCCTGCTCCGCCGCCAGGCGGCCCTCGCGAGCCTGGTCCACCTGAGCAAGGCCGACCTGGACCCCAGCGCCGCCGTGGCCTGGGAAGGCCAGCTCCGGCAGGCCCACCCCCGGACGCCCCTGGTGCGGCTCTGGAACGCCGCGCCACCCGGCGACGCGCCGGATCCCTGGACCGCCGGCCGGCCCGAGGGCACCTCGGCGCCGGCGGAGGGCCCCAGCTTCGGCGAGGCGCGGGCCCTGCATGTGGCCTTCGACCATC
>DASTWQ010000234.1:0-4043 GCA_035758545.1 Holophagaceae bacterium
TTAGTCCCCCGCCGCCCACTTCGCCGCGAGGGCCTCGTCGCCGCAGTCCCGGGCCAGCTGGGCGGCGGCCCGGCGGAACTCGGGGCGGGGGACGCGGGCGAGGACGCGGGTGGCGATGCGGTCGGCCTCGTCGCGCTTGCCCAGGCGCAGCTTGGCCTCCACCAGGGCGGCGGTGTCGCCGTTCCACTGGCCGAAGCCGAAGGCCCCGCCCAGGTCCACGGGACCGGCGCCGGGGCCGGCGTCCTTCCGGGCCGCGGCCTCCAGGTCCCGGATCAGGGCCTCGTTGGCGTCGAAGGAGGCCTGCAGCACCGGCTCGGCGTCGCGCCAGTCGCCGCGAGTGCGGGCGTCCTCCACGAAGGCGTCCACGGCGGCCTCGGGGGGCCAGCGCCGGGCGCCGGGGCAGGGCTCCAGGCCCGCCAGCACCGCCGCGGCGCGGCCCCCGGCGCCGGCGGCGCGGAGGGACTGCCAGACCGCCCAGCGGGCGGGATCCGAGGGCTTCGCCCGCAGGGCGTCCTCGGCCGCGGGCAGCAGCCGGGCCGCCAGGTCGCGGAGCCGGGGGCTGCGGGCGGCGAGGACATCCAGCGCCGCCGCGGGGCCCACGGGGCTGGAGGGGCCGGGGTCGGCGTCCTTCCAGAGGCCCTGGTCGAAGAAGCGCGCGTAGACGTCGGCGTACTCGCTCCAGATGCGGTCGTCCTCGGCCTCCGGCAGCTGGGCGTCGTCGGCCTGGCCCTTCAGGGCGCGGTCCGTACGGGCCTCGGCGAGGTCCCGGAGCTGCAGCAGGAGCTGGGCCCGGGCCTCGCCCTGATCCGGGTGCTCCCGCAGGAAGGCCCGCAGGCGGTCCGCCCGGGTGCGCAGGGAACTGCCGGCGTAGGCCTGGGCCAGGGCCGCGGCGGTGGGCGCGGCGTCGCCCTCGGCCTGGATGCGGCGGTCGGGCCCGATGAGGGCCCAGTGGGGCTTCGCGGGGTCCCAGCCCCCGAGGTCCCGCAGTTCCCGGCCGCTGGGGAGGCGGGGATCCAGCTCCTGGGCCGCGAGCTGGAGGGCGTCCGCCGGAGGCTCGGCCAGGGCCGCCTGGACCGCCGGGAGGAGGCTGCGGCCCTGGGCATCCGGCAGCAGCAGCAGCTCGCCGTCGGGATGGGGGCGCAGGAGGTCCGCCAGGCGCAGGCGGGCGTCGCCGCCACCGAGCACCACCTGGGCCTGCAGGGCGCCGGTCAGGAAGGTCAGCAGGAGGAGACGGAGCCTCATCGCGCGGCCTCCCGGTCCAGGGCGGCCCAGCGGGCGGCCAGGGCTTTCTGCCCGCAGCGTTCCGCCAGGGCCGCCGCCTTCGCCCCGAGGCCGGACCAGCGGGAGGCGTCCCGGGCGGCGCGCAGGACCGCCTCCGCCCGGGCGGTGGCGCCCAGGCGTAGCTCGCAGGTGAGCAGGGGTTCGAGGCTGTCCCGCCAGTCGGCGGCCAGGGCCTCCTCGGCGCCGCGGGCGGCCCGGTCCAGGAGCGGATGGGAGCCGGCGTCCCAGGCGGCGGCGTAGTGGGTCTCGAGGGCCTGCCAATCCGCGGGGGTCTTGGCGGCGGCCAGCAGCAGCCGCGCCGCGCCCTCCGGGGGCCAGTCGCCGGGCGGGGTGAGGGGCGAGGGCGCGAGGGAGGCCAGCAGCGCATCCAGGTGGCGACCGCCGGTGGCGCCGCTCATGCGGCACCAGAGGGACCAGAGGGCCTCGGAGGAGGGATCCTCCCGCAGGGCGCCCTCGACCTCCGGCAGCCAGCGGATGTAGAGGCCCTGCAGGGTGGGGCTGGCGCCCTCCACCGGCGGCGCGTCCGCGAGCCAGCCCAGATCCAGCTCCCGCCAGCTCCCGTCCCGGAAGGCGGCGTCGAGGGCGCCGGTGAAGGGGCTCCAGCATTCCAGGTCGCGGACCGGGGAGAGCGGCTCCGCCTTCGCCGGGGTCGGCCCGCCCGCCGGGGCGGGGGGCAGCCCACGGAGGGCGCCGAGCTCGCCGCGGCTCCAGAGCACCTGCAGCAGCTGGGCGCGGGCCTCCCGGTTCTCCGGATGGCGCCGGAGGTAGGCGGTGAGGATCGCGGCGCGGTCCTGGAACCCCTCGGCGTGGAGGGCGTCCAGGAGGGCGGGCTCCGTCGGCGCGCCGAGGCCGCGGCCCCCCAGGCGGCGGGTGCCGGGCTCCCGCAGGATCCAGGCGCTGCCGACGCCGAGGCCGGCCTGGGCCCGGAGCCGCGCCGCCTCGGGGTCCCCGGGGGGGAGGACTTGGGCCGGGACCCGCAGCGCCGCCAGGGCCGGGTGGTCCAGCAGGGCCTGGAGGGCCGGGACGAAGGCCCGGTCGCCGGCGGCGGGAAGGAGCAGCAGGGTGGCGGGGGGCGCGTCGAGGAGCTCGAGCTCCCGGGCCCGCAGCACCCGGGCCACGGCGCCCTGGCCCGCCAGGGGCGGGCCGGCGGCCAGGAGGAGCGCGAGGCAGGCGGAGCGCATGGGGTCCATCGTCTCAGGGGCTTCAACTCCCAGGCCCCGGCCGCGGAGCGCGGACGGGGCCTGGGTCAGGGCCGGGTCAGAATCGGTGGCGATCGATCAGGGCAGGTAGCCGCCGGGCAGGAGCTGGAAGGGCGCGGTGATCAGGCGGCTCTGGTCGTAGGGGCTGGTGCCGTTCGCCTTGAACCAGCTCGGGAAGACGAAGTCGCTCATGAGCACGCCGTTGATGCGGTAGCCCTGGTCGTTCTGCTCGCAGGCGTCGCAGACCTCGACGTAGCCCGTGGAGCCGTCGGGGTGGGTGTAGGTGGTGTTCACGTAGGGATCCGTCCGCATCTCCAGGACCTCGTGGGAGATGGTGTTGGTCCAGTAGTCCTGGCTGACGCCGGACACGTGGCAGTAGGCGGTGGGGATGTTGCTCCGGCCGACGGTGTGGTAGTCGCCCTTGCGCTCGTCCACGTAGACGAGCCAGGCGCCCTTGGGCGGCGTCTGGTTGCGGCCCACGAACACGAAGGTCGCGTCGTAGCCCCAGCGGGACTTGTACTCGTTGTGCACCTGCTGGGCGACCGCGTTGGTCGTGGCCTGGAGGGTCGCGTCGGAGACCTTCCGGGTGCTGTTGATGACGGCGATGGTCTGCGCGGGCAGGACCGTGGCGGCCGTCAGGGCCAGGATGGTGACGAGCTTCATGACGTCTCCTCGGGAGGGAAGGTGGACGGGCGGACTGCCAGATGTCGGAGAGAAACTCCCCGGACTCTACGCCCGGCCCCCGAGGGGCCTGATGTTAAGAGTTGTGAATTCTGCAACCCGAATGGATCGGCGTCAGTAGCGGTATTTCCCGAGGAGCGGGCGCAGCTTTTTCTTGGTCTCCTCGGGCACCGCCTCCGGCCGGGTCAGCAGCGCCGAAGCCAGCGCGGACCCGCAGCCGCAGGCGCGGGGCGCGCCGTCGAGAGTCCGCACCGAGGCCTTCAGCAGCGCCTCGGCCTTGGCCACGTTGGCGGCCATCACCGCGAGCACGTCGTGGGTCTCCACGGCCTCGTCGTCCTTCCAGGCGTCGTAGTCCGTGACCAGGGCGATGCAGGCGAAGCAGAGCTCTGCCTCCCGGGCGAGCTTGGCCTCGGTGGCCTGGGTCATGCCGACGTAATCCGCGCCCCAGCTCTGGTGGAGGCGGCTCTCGGCGCGGGTGCTGAACTGGGGGCCCTCCATGTTGAGGTAGGTGCCGCCGTCCTCCAGGGGCAGGCCCAGCTCGCGGCCCCTCCCCGCGAGGATCCCTCGCACGCGCCCGCAGGTGGGCTCCGCGAAGCCCGCGTGGGCCACGAGGCCCTCGCCGAAGAAGCTGCTGCGGCGGCCGTGGGTGCGGTCCAGGAACTGGTCCGGCAGGCGGAGGGTGCCGGGCGCGTGCCGCGCCTGCAGGCTGCCCACGGCGCTGACGGAGAGGAGCACTTCCGCGCCCGCCAGCTTCAGGGCCCAGACGTTGGCCCGGTAGTTCACCTCCGAGGGCAGGAGGCGGTGGCCCTCGCCGTGGCGGGGCAGGAAGGCCACCTCCACGCCGTCGAGGGTGCCGAGGACGAGGGGCGCCGAGGGCTCGCC
>DASTWQ010000254.1:0-11724 GCA_035758545.1 Holophagaceae bacterium
GACGGCCGGCTCCTGCGGACCTTCGAGGCGCCGGAGGGCGCCCGGGCCTTCGGTGTCCATGTGGCCACCGCCGGCGACCTGGACGGCGACGGCCACGCCGATGTGATCATCGGCGCCCCCGGAGGCGGCGCCGGCGCGGCCTTCGTCTATTCGGGCAAGGACGGCCATCTCCTCGCCGAACTCCGGGGCGAGCGGGCCGGGGACCGCTTCGGCAGCGCCGTGGCGGGGGGGAGCGGCTTCCTCGTCATCGGCGCGCCCACCGCCGGGCCGGACCGCCACGGCCGGGCCTATGTCTACCGCGGCCTCCCGCCAAAGGCCGTGGCCGCCCTCGATGCCCCGCCCACGGGCCAGGCTCTGGGCGGCATGTTCGCCGCGGTCCTCGGGGACACCGACGGCGACGGCGTGCCGGACCTCTTCGTCTCCGACTGGCGGGACGGGGCCCAGGGGACCGGTACCGGCCGGATCTTCGTGCTCTCCGGCGCCACCGGACGGGTGCGCTTCGAGCTCGCCGGGAAGATGCCTGGGGAGGGCTTCGGCACCAGCAGCTCCGTGGCGGGGGACGTGGACGGCGACGGTCGCGCGGACCTGGTGGTGGGGGCCTGGCAGCACGCCGGCGCCGCGCCCTCCGGCGGCAAGGTCACGGTCTTCTCCGGCGCCGACGGCCGCGTCCTCGCGACCTTCACGGGCCGCATCCCCTGGGAGACCCTCGGCTTCGACGCCGTGGGCCTCGGCGACGTGGACGGCGACGGCACCGTGGACCTGCTGCTGGCCTCCGCCTGGAGCGCCCAGGCCGGCTTCCACGCCGGGCGCGTGCTCATCGTCTCCAGCGGGATCCGCAGGGCTCCGAAAGCGGTGCCGGTCAGTGCGCCGGCGGGTCAGGCGGCGGCTTCGGGAAGGCCTTCGGCATCTCGGCCCTGAAGGCGGCTTCGCAGTCCGTCACGGCCTTCGCGTAGCCCTCGGGATCCTCGAAGCGGCCGGTCTTGGCCTTGGCCAGGAGGCCGCACTGGGAGACGTGGGCCGCCACCCAGATGTCCGGGTGCAGGGCCTTGAGCCGCGCGAAGCTGAGTTCCAGGTCCCGGACGATGCCGGGGTACTTCGGGGTGTCCAGGGGCATCACGACCGTGGGCAGGTTCGCGAAGAGCACCGTGCGGGTCGTCCCGCCCTCCGGGTAGCTCAGCAGGTAGCTCACGCTGCCGGGGGTGTGGCCTGGGGTGAGGATCACCTTCAGCTTCAGGTCGCCGAAGATCATCTCCTCGCCGTCCGCAAGGAGCCGGTCCACGTGCACGGGCTTGTAGCGGGGCAGCCCGCCGGGGTCCGCGGCGCCGCCGCTCTCCAGCAGGGGCGCGTCCTGCACCGTGGCCCAGATCCGCGCCCCCGTGAGCCGCTGCAGCTTGCGGAAGCCGCCCACGTGGTCGGCGTGCGCCTGGTTGGTGAGGAGCAGCTGCACCTGGTGCCGGTCCACGCCGAGGGTCTTCAGGTGCTTCACGATGACCTTCGCCGAATCCGCCAGGCCCGTGTTGATGAGGATGCAGCCCGTGGTGCCCCGGATCAGGTAGCAGCCCAGCTCCGCCGTGCCGACGCTGTAGACCGGGCCGGCGATGTGGAAGGGCGCCGCAGGCTGGGACCACTCCGGCGGAGTCCCGGCGAGGACCGGCACCGCGAGCAGGAGGGCGGCGGGGTGGAGGCGCATCTCAGGCCTTGGGCGCCGGATCCAGGCCCGCCCAGAGGTTGGCGGTGGCCAGCTCGGGCTTGCCGCAGGCCTTGGCGTAGAGGAAGAGCTGCTGCTTGTAGGCCGCGAGCCACTTCTGGGGCCCATTGAAGATCGCCAGCCCCAGGGGCGCCGTGCCGCGCCCGCCGGGCAGCGGAGCCTCCTGGGTCTCCAGCGTCTCCTCGCTCACGCCCGCGAAGAAGGCCGCGATGGCCGCCTTCTGGGCCTCCATGGCCGCGGGGAAGCCCTCGAAGGGCATGGCGGCGGCGCGCTCGGCGTGGCCCTTGAAGCGGCTCCAGTCGGCGTGGGCCATGCAGTCGAGGCCCGCGGCGGCGCAGATGGAGAGGTAGCGCAGCAGCTCCAGCGTGGACCGCTGCCGCTCCGAGGGCCGGTGGTCCGCGTCCTCCGGCGCCAGCTTGCCGTGGAGGTGCAGGATGAGGTCGCAGTCCCTCAGCATGGACGCGGCCAGCTGGTCCTTCGTGATCATGGAGGCTCCGGAGCGTGGAAGCTCCAGCCTACCGGAGCGGCGACCGACCGGGCGGGGGCCGCCGATTTCCGTAGGGATTCCCCTCCCACCGGCGCAGGATCGAGGAAGCGGCGTCCCTGGACGGCCGCCTCGAAGCCCCCCGGTCCAGGCCTGGCCGTCCAAGCCCGGAATCAGCCCCAGGGAGGGTCCATGCGACGCATCATCCACCTGGTCCGCGCCGCGGACCGCGAAGTCCGATCCCAGCTCTACCAGGATGGCCTGCAGGCCATGTGGGAGGACCGCTGGGCCCTGCTGGGTCCTGAGGACCAGGCGGACTACCTCCAGCGCTACGGGGAGGGCCCGCCCGCCGTGAACCCCGCCCAGGAGCGCATCCTGACCCTGAGGAACGTGAAGGGCCTTTCGCCCGGCCTGGTGAAGGGCCGCGTCCGCCGCACCTGGTGACCCGCCTCAGTCCGCGCCGCCCTCCCGGGCCACCACTCGCACCGCGGATTCCCGGTGGTCCCGGAAGCCCATCCGCAGGTAGAGGCCGTGGGCGGTCCTGTTGGCGCTCGCCACGTGGAGGCAGGGCGTCTCGCCCCGGTCCAGCTGCCGCTGGAGGAGCTTCTGCATG
This sequence comes from Holophagaceae bacterium, assembly GCA_035758545.1. Taxonomy (GTDB): domain Bacteria; phylum Acidobacteriota; class Holophagae; order Holophagales; family Holophagaceae; genus JAFDVN01. The sequence goes on from DASTWQ010000254.1 coordinate 2,806, forward strand.
AGGCCCTTGGCGAGACCGCGGCCTTGGGCGTCGGGATGGGTGCAGACCCCGCTGATCTCGCGGAGCGTCAGGCCGTCCCCCCGGGCATGCAGCCGCTCGCCAGCCATGGCCAGGAGACGGCCGCCCTCGAAGATCCCGAAGTACTCGCCCAGCTCCAGGGTGCGGAGGCCGAAGGGCCCCGGCCGGGTGAGGGTCGCCAGATCCAGCGCGGCCTCCGCGTGCGCCGGGCCCAGCGGCAGCGCCTCCGGCGCGAGATCCCTGCCGGGCCGGGGGCCGTCCCAGATCATCTTGAACATGGTGGATTCCATCTCCAGCCGCCAGCCCGCCGGCACGGGCCCGGACCAGCCATCCGTGTAGACCCGCTCCCCGGGCTCGAAGAACGCCTCCAGCCCCGTGAAGTCGGGGCTCACCGGATCCGGGAAGCCGAGCATGGGCGAGAAGCCCCGCCGGTATCGCTTCGCCCGGTCCGTGCCCACGGTGAGGTGCGCGTGGGGCCCCGTGAAGGTGTGCCAGAAGAGGTTGTCCAGCAGGTGCATGGTCGCTCCAGGGACCCAGCTTCGATCCATGCCGAGCCTCGGCCCACCCGGTTGTTGCGGCGATCGGCCGGTCCTAGTGCAGGTGCGGATCCTTCTCCCCGGCTTCGATGGCGAGGGGCAGGGTGTTCTGGGGCGGCGCCATGGGGCAGGTGGCGTAGGTGGTGAAGGCGCAGGGCGGGTTCTCGGCGCGGTTGAAGTCGAGGATCACCGTCCCGTCCTTCGCGGGCTCGGCGTAGAGGAAGCGCCCGGCCGGGTAGCTCCCGTGGCCCGTGGTGCCGTCCCGGAAGATGAAGAAGAGCGTGGTGCCGTCGTCGTCCAGGATCGGCTCCAGGCTCATGGTCTTCCCCTTCAGGATGAAGGTGACGCGGCCGGGGATCTGCGCGTCCATGGGCACGCCGATGACCGTGGCGACGCGGGTGGCCTTCATGGGCGCGTAGGGCTCGAAGCGGGCCACCACCCGGTAGGCCGGATCCGGCGCGTAGGCGGGGATGCCCTGGAAGCGGTCGAAGGTCTCGCTGTGCAGGTCCCGCAGCCGCAGGCCCATGCGCGACCCCCGGGCGATGACGCCGAAGCGCAGGTCCCCGAGGCTCAGGACGGACGCGGCGTCATCCGGCGCCAGGTCGCCCTCCAGGAAGGGCTTCCCCCCCAGGGTCGGCGTCACCCCCGGCGCCGCCTGGAAGTGGACCTTGCCGCCCGCCCAGGTGAGCGTGCCCACCCGCGCCGGCGCCTTGGTCGGCAGCCGCAGCGCCGCGTCCGGCGCCGAGCCGATCGTGTTCGCCCCCGGCTCCAGCCAGTCCAGCCCCGCCACGCTCAGCCAGCCGTCGGGCTTCGTGAGGGCCGCCAGCCGCTGCGCCCGCCACGCCGCCTCGTCGGCCTGGAAGGAGGCCTGGGCGACGAGGGGGATCGCGCTCGCCATGAGAAGGATGGACGTCAACCGGGCCATGGACCTGCCTCCGGAGTCGATTGTCACGGCAGGCGGGGTGGTCCACAACTTACGCGGAGGTCGCGGAGGGGCGGAGGACGCTGAGCAAGCCTCCGCGCCCGTGATTATCTCGCCCGGAACAGCGGCGCGTAGCGGTCGCGGTGGACGTAGGCGACCAGCCCGTTGACGAGGGTCAGGAAGACGGCAATGAGGATCGTGTCGTGGTTCAGGACCAGGGCGATGGCCAGGATGTTCACGAGGATGGGCGCGATGAGCACCGAGGCCAGCGGCACGAAGCGCCCCGTCGCAAAAGCGAGGCCGCAGAGCAGCTCCACCGACTTGGACACCGGCAGCAGGTAGTGCGCGGCCACCAGCCCGTCGTTGAAGGTCTTCAGGTCCCCCGGCGGCAATGGGGGCACCGGGAGATTGAGGAAGTAGTAGGCGGACGAGAAGAGGAAGAGCAGCCCCATCAACGTCCGGAGGATGATCACGGAGATGCGGAAGGCCTTGCTGGGGATGGCTTCGGCGGTCATGGTCGGGCTCCAGATGGCGGACACGACCCATCCTAGGGGGAAGGTCCAGCCGGCGGCGCGGGTTTTCACCCCGGGGCCCGTGCCAGAATGGGCGCCCATGACCGAGACCCGCACCCTTCGCACGGACACCACGGGCCGCTACCTGGTGGAGCGGGGGCCCGACGGCGCGCCGCTGCTGGTGGGCTTCCATGGCTACGGCCAGTGCGCCGAGACGCTGCTGGCGGACCTGCGCCGCATCCCCGGCGTGGACCGCTGGACCCTCGTCTCCGTGCAGGCCCTCCATCGCTTCTACACCCGCAGCCAGGAGGTGGTGGCCTCCTGGATGACCCGCCAGGACCGCGAGGCGGCCATCGCCGACAACCTGGCCTATGTGGGCCGCGTGCTTGACGCCCTGCGGGCGGAAGGCCACGCCGGCCACATTGTCCTGACGGGCTTCTCCCAGGGCGCCGCCATGGCCTGGCGCGCCGCGGCGCGGTTCCCCTGCGACGGACTCGTCATCCTGGGCGGCGACCTGCCGGAGGATGCGGCTGAGGCGCCGGGGCTCGCGGGCCGGCCCATCCTCCTGGGCCGCGGCGAGACGGACACCCTCTACAGCGCCCCCCAACTCGAGAAGGACCTCGCGGCGCTCCGGGCGCGGGGACTGAAGCCCGAGGTCTGCCGCTTCGAGGGGGACCACGCCTGGCACCCCGACTTTCTCGACGCTGCCGGGCGCTTCCTCGAACGGATCCGCTGACCCGCCCCGCAACAATCCCCCCCAGGCCTAGCCTTTCGGGACCATACTCCGCTCACCGGCTCGGGTGCGCAGGTCCGTGGCCGGGCAAAGGGGACTCATGTCCAACGACAAGAAGGCCAAGAAGGCGAAACCGAAAGTCGTCCACGGCGCCAGCTACGCCTCCCGCGGCGGCGAGCCCGCCGGCAACCTGCTCCACCCCGCCCCCAAGACGGGTCTGAACCCGCAGAAGAAGAAGAAATAGCCGGGCGGACAGGACCCCAGCAGCTCGCGCACCCGCTCCGGCGGGCGCGCAGCGACGGAGCAGCCGCCGGAGCGGGTGGGCTTGCCCTCAGGCCTGGGTTTCGAGCCGGTCTGTCGGCTCCCGGGGGAAGGCCAGGGCCCCTGAGCGGCCTGCCAGGAGGAACAGGGAGGCCGCCTGGGTTTCCCTTCGCGGCCTCCCTGTGCTGGTGACTTCGTGGTGAGTCCTACTTCTTCCCGCCCATCAGGTTGAGCGCCGAGCCCGCCTTGAACCACTCGATCTGCTGCGCGTTGTAAGTGTGGTTCAGGGAGATGCGGCTCTCCGAACCGTCCTTGTGCTTCGCCACCATCGTGAGGGGCACACCGGGCTTGAAGTCCGTCAGGCCGAGAATGGAGATCCGGTCGTCTTCCTGGATCAGGTCGTAGTCACTCGGGTTGGCGAAGGTCAGGGGGAGCATGCCCTGCTTCTTCAGGTTGGTCTCGTGGATGCGGGCGAAGGACTTGACGATGATGGCCCGGCCGCCGAGGAAGCGGGGCTCCATGGCGGCGTGCTCGCGGGAGCTGCCCTCGCCGTAGTTCTCATCGCCGATCACCACCCAGCCCTTGCCCGCGGCCTTGTAGGCCCGGGCGGTGGCGGGGACCTCGCCGTACTCGCCGGTGAGGGCGTTCTTCACCTTGTTGGCCTCGCCGTTGAAGAAGTTGATGGCGCCGATCAGCAGGTTGTTGGAGATGTTGTCCAGGTGGCCGCGGAACTTGAGCCAGGGGCCGGCCATGGAGATGTGGTCCGTGGTGCACTTGCCCTTGGCCTTGATGAGGACGGGTAGGTCGGTCAGGTCCGTGCCCTCCCAGGGCTTGAAGGGCTCCAGGAGCTGGAGGCGGTTGCTGGCCGGATCCACCTTCACGGTGAGGCCGCTGCGGTCCGCCGGGGGGGCCTGGTAGGTGGCCTGGCCCTTGTCGAAGCCGCGCTGGGGCAGCTCGTCGCCGAAGGGGCTCTTCAGCTTGAAGGCCTTGCCATCGGCGCCGGTGAGCTCGTCGGTCTCGGGGTTGAAGGTGAGGCGGCCGGCGATGGTGAAGGCCGTGACGATCTCAGGCGAGGCCACGAAGGCGTGGGTGTCGGGGTTGGAGTCGTTCCGGGCGGCAAAGTTGCGGTTGAAGCTCGTGATGATGGAGTTCTTGTCGCCCTTCTTCACGTCGTGGCGCTTCCACTGGCCGATGCAGGGGCCGCAGGCGTTGGCCATGACGACGCCGCCCACCTTCGTGAAGACCTCCATCTGGCCGTCACGGGCGATGGTGGCCCGGATCTGCTCGGAGCCGGGGGAGATGGTGAACTCGCTCTTGGCCTTGAGGCCGTGCTCGAGGGCCTGGCGGGCGACGCTGGCGGCGCGCTCCATGTCCTCGTAGGAGGAGTTGGTGCAGGAGCCGATGAGGCCCACCTTCAGCTCCTCGGGGTAGCCCTTCTCCTTCACCGCGGCGGCGAACTTGGAGAGGGGCCACGCCAGGTCCGGCGTGAAGGGTCCGTTGATGTGGGGCTCCAGCTCGCTGAGGTTGATCTCGATGACCTGGTCGTACTCGCAGCCCTCATCGGCCTTGAGTAGGTCGGCATGGGCTTCGGCGTGGGCGGCGATCTCCTCCCGGCCCGTGGCCCGGAGGTAGTCGGCCATGCGGCGGTTGAAGGGGAAGAGGGAGGTCGTCGCGCCGATCTCCGCGCCCATGTTGCAGATGGTGCCCATGCCCGTGCAGGAGATGGAATCCACGCCCTCGCCGAAGTACTCGACGATGGCGCCGGTGCCGCCCTTCACGGTGAGGATGCCCGCCAGCTTGAGGATCACGTCCTTGGGGGAGGTCCAGCCGCTCAGCTTGCCGGTGAGCTTCACGCCGATGAGCTTGGGGGCCTTCAGCTCCCAGGGCAGGCCGACCATGACGTCCACCGCGTCCGCGCCGCCGACGCCGATGGCGACCATGCCCAGGCCGCCGGCGTTGGGGGTGTGGGAGTCGGTGCCGATCATCAAGCCGCCGGGGAAGGCGTAGTTCTCGAGCACCACCTGGTGGATGATGCCGCTGCCGGGCTTCCAGAAGCCGAGGGCGTACTTCTCGCAGACGGAGTGCAGGAAGTCGTAGACCTCCTTGTTCTCGTCGTTGGCGCGGGCCAGGTCCTTGTCGGAGCCGACCTCGGCCTGGATCAGATGGTCGCAGTGGACCGTGGAGGGCACGGCGGCCTCGCTGCGGCCCGAGGACATGAACTGGAGCAGGGCCATCTGGGCGGTGGCGTCCTGCATGGCCACGCGGTCCGGGCGCAGGTCCAGGTAGGACGTGCCGCGGACGATCTCCTGGGTCTTGGGCTGGTCCAGGTGGCCGTAGACGATCTTCTCGGCCAGGGAGAGCGGGCGGTTCAGGCGCTGGCGCACCACCTCCAGGTTGGCGGCCATCCGGTCATAGACGGCCTTCACGAACTGGGGGGTGGACTCGATCTGAGCCATGGCTGAGCCTCCGTCGAAACGATCCAGTCTAGCGCCCTGCTTCATGGTTGGGAGTCATGGGTCTGAGGAGGAGCGAGGGATGAGGTGGCGAGGTCTGGAGGCGGGATGAAGGTGGGCGGCCCCCCAATGCCTCGCCACCTCGCCCCTCACCACCTGTTCCTGGCTTTTTGTCATGGCTGTGTTAGGCTTGCAGTCTTCGAGCACCTTTCGGGGGGTTCCCATGGGGATCTTTGAGGGCCATCTTCGCGTCCACAAGGGCGATCGCTTCGCCCTGGTGGCGTCGCGCTGGAACGACTTCATCGTCGAGCGCCTCACCGGCGGCGCGCAGGACTGCCTGCGCCGCCACGGCGTGGCCGACGACGCGATGGACCTCCTCAAGGTTCCCGGCAGCTTCGAGCTGCCCCTGGCGGCCCAGGCCGCGGCCCAGTCCGGCAGGTACGCCGGCGTGATCGCGCTGGGCTGCGTGATCCGGGGCGGCACGCCCCACTTCGACCTCATCGCCGCCGAGGTGACCAAGGGCGTGGCCCAGGTCTCCATGCAGACCGGCGTCCCCGTGGCCTTCGGGGTCCTGACCACCGACACCGCCGAGCAGGCCATCGACCGGGCCGGCGTGAAGATGGGCAACAAGGGCTGGGAGGCGGCCATGACCGTCCTCGAGATGGTGGACCTCCTCCGGCAGCTGAAGGGCGGCAAGTAGGTATGGGTGTCCGCCGCCGCGGGCGCGAGTACGCCCTGCAGATGCTCTACGCGATGGACCTGTCCGAGTACCAGCCGGACCAGGTCTTCGCGGGGTTCTATGCCCTCCAGGACCTGAACCGGGACGCCTTCTACTACGCCCGGCGCCTGGTGGACGGCGTCTGGGCCAACCTGGAGCCCATCGACGCGGCCCTGCAGCGCTACGCGGAGCACTGGAAGCTGCACCGCATGGCCGCCGTGGACCGCAACCTGCTGCGCCTCGGGCTCTACGAGCTGATGTTCCAGAAGGAGATCCCCTTCCCCATCGTCATCAACGAGGCGCTGGAGATCGTGAAGGAGTTCAGTGACCAGGAGGGCACCCAGTTCCTGAACGGCATCCTGGACGCCGCCCGCAAGGAATTCCGCGCCGGCGAGGCGGGGACGCGGAGCAAATCCAAGGAACCTGCCGGCGCTTCAACGCATTCTGCGCCAGAGTCCCCCGCATCCGCCCCTGAGCCCGACCCGCAAGTCGAGTCCTCCGAGCCTGATCCGTCCTGACGCGACCCCGGGTCAGGCTGGTATGATCGCCCTTCTGCCCAAAAAGATTCCAACGGAGTCCCAATGAGCACCCGCACCAAGCGCCCCGCCCCCAAGAAGGCCGCCCCGGCCGCGAAAGCCCCGAAGGCCGCCCCCCGGGCCGCCTCGGAGACCGTCGGCCTGGAGGAGATCAAGGGCCTCATCGCCCTCGTGGCCCGGGAGTCCTTCGCGGAATTCGAGTTCGAGGCCGGCGGCATGAGCTTCCGCATCCGCAAGGAGGGCGCTGTCGCCCTGGTGGCCCCTGCCGCTGCGCCGGTGGTCCTGGGCAGCCCCGTCGCCCACGTCCCCGCGCAGTCCGCCCCGGCTCCCGCGCCGGCCCCGGCGACCCCCGCCCCCGCGGCCCCCGCCGCGCCCGCGGAGGACCCGACCCTCCACTACCTCACGAGCCCCATCGTCGGCACCTTCTACCGGGCCTCCAACCCCAATGCCCCCTCCTTCGTCCAGGTGGGAGACCGGGTGAAGCCCGGCCAGACGCTCTGCATCGTCGAAGCCATGAAGCTGATGAACGAGATCGAGTGCGACGTGGCCGGCGAGGTCGTAAAGATCCTCGTGGAGAACGGCCAGCCCGTGGAATACGGCGAGCGGCTCTTCGCCATCCGGGTGGGCTGATGTCGTCCGCGATCAAGAAGAAGGCCCTCGCCGCGCCGAGCCGCAGCGCGGAGGAGCCGCCGTTCAAGAAGGTGCTCATCGCCAACCGCGGCGAGATCGCGCTCCGGGTGATCCTGGCCTGCAAGGAGCTGGGCATCCAGACCGTGGCCGTCTACTCCGAGGCGGACCGCAACGCCCTCCACGTCCGCTTCGCGGATGAGGAGGTCTGCATCGGGCCCGCGCCGTCCGCCAAGAGCTACCTCAACATCCCGAACCTCATCGCCGCCGCGGAGATCACCGGCGCCGAGGCGATCCACCCGGGCTACGGCTTCCTGAGCGAGAACGCCCATTTCCAGGAGGTCTGCTCCGCCTGCGGGATCACCTTCATCGGCCCCAACGCCGAGATCATCCGCAAGATGGGCAACAAGTCCGAGGCCAAGGCCACCATGCTGGCGGCCGGCGTGCCGCTCATGCCCGGCAGCGACGGCCTGCTGGCGGACCTGGACGACGCCATGGCGACGGCGGAGCGCATCGGCTACCCCGTCATCGTGAAGGCCTCCGCCGGCGGCGGCGGCCGCGGCATGCGCATCGTCAACGGACCAGAAGAGATGGCCACCGCCTTCGACACGGCCCGGAGCGAGGCGAAGATCGCCTTCGGCGACGACTCGGTCTACATGGAGAAGTACCTCCTGGAGCCCCGGCACATCGAGGTCCAGATCATGGGGGACCTCTACGGCAACATCGTCCACCTGGGGGAGCGCGAGTGCTCCATCCAGCGCCGCCACCAGAAGCTGATCGAGGAGAGCCCGAGCGGCGCCCTCAGCCCCGAGCTGCGCGAGCGCATCTGCGCCACGGCGGTGAAGGCCGCCAAGGCCGTGGGGTACTACAACGCGGGCACCATCGAGTTCCTGCTCGACAGGCGGGGCGACTTCTTCTTCATGGAGATGAACACCCGCGTGCAGGTGGAGCACCCGGTCACCGAGCTCGTCACGGGCATCGACATCGTGAAGGAGCAGCTCCGCATCGCCGCGGGCCGCAAGCTCAGCTTCACCCAGGAGCAGGTGGTCCAGAAGGGCCACGCCATCGAGTGCCGCATCAACGCCGAGGATCCCTGGAAGTTCACGCCCTGCCCCGGCCGCATCACCGCCCTGAACTTCCCCGGCGGCCCCGGTATCCGCGTGGACTCGGCCATGCACCAGGACGCCGTGATCCCCCCCACCTACGACTCCATGGTGGCCAAGCTCATCGCCTACGGCGCCGACCGGGACGAGGCCATCGCCCGCATGCGCCGGGCCCTGGACACCCTCGTCATCGAGGGCATCAAGACCACCGCCCCCCTGCACCGCCGCATCATGGACCACCCGGACTTCAGCTCCGGCGCCTTCTCCACCAAGTGGATGGAGGGGTTCCTCTCCGAGCGCGAGGCCGAGCGGGCCCAGGCCCAGGGCTGATCCCCGGCCCGGGCCGGTAGACTGGAACCGCGCCGCCTTAGCTCAGTTGGTAGAGCACCGGCTTTGTAATCCGAAGGTCGCCGGTTCGATTCCGGCAGGCGGCTCCAGCCTTTGCGTCACGCCCGACCCGGAATCGAACCGGCGAATGGCAGCGGGCCCGTGAGCGCGCC
>DASTWQ010000031.1:0-7797 GCA_035758545.1 Holophagaceae bacterium
AGCAACGGCTCCAGCTCCATGGCCACCATCTGCGGCGGCACCCTGGCGCTGATGGACGCGGGCATCAAGCTCAAGGCCCCCGTGGCCGGCGTGGCCATGGGCCTCGTCTCCGACGGCGACAAGTTCGTCGTCCTGTCCGACATCGCCGGGCAGGAGGACCACTACGGCGACATGGACTTCAAGGTCGCCGGCACCGAGAAGGGCATCACCGCCCTCCAGATGGACATCAAGATCGGCGGCATCACCACCGACGTCCTCACCAAGGCCCTCGACCAGGCCAAGGCGGGCCGCCTGCACCTGCTGGCTGAGATGGGCAAGGTCCTCGCCGCGCCCCGCGCCGAGTTCGCCGGCAACGCCCCCCAGATGCACAGCATCCAGCTCCCCAAGGAGAAGATCCGCGACGTCATCGGCAAGGGCGGCGCCACCATCCGCGGCATCATCGACGCCTCCGGCTGCTCCGTGAACATCGACGACAACGGCCTCTGCCAGGTCGCCGGCCCCACCAAGGAGAAGCTCGCCATCGCCCTCAAGATGATCGGCGACCTGATCCAGACCGCCGAGGTGGGCAAGACCTACCTGGGCAAGGTGGCCAAGGTCGTCGAGTTCGGCGCCTTCGTGACCATCCTCCCCGGCCTCGACGGCCTGCTGCACGTCTCCGAGATGGCGCCCCACCGCGTCAAGAGCCCCGCGGATGAGGTCAGCGAGGGCCAGGAGATCATGGTCAAGGTCATCGGCGTGGACGAGAAGAACGGCAAGATCAAGCTGAGCCGCAAGGCCTTGCTGGCGGACGCCGGCGAAGCGGGCGAGCCCGCCGAGGTCGCCGCCGACGGCGGCTCCGAGGACGGCGAGAAGAAGCGCGAGCGCCGGCCCCGCAAGTAAGGCCGAAGCCGCAGGGACCCGAAGCGCCGCCGCGAGGCGGCGCTTCGGCGTTCAGGGGCCGGATATCCTGAGGACCTTCTTCCCGCCGAAGCCTCCCAGGAACCCGCATGAAGGAATCCCAGAAAACCCAGGCGCTGAGGAGCCAGGCCTTCCGGGAGGCCTACTTCCGGGGCCGGATCATCGACATCGGCTCCGGCACGGAGACCGTCTGCCCCGAAGCGGAGCCCTTCGACATGGCGGATGGGGATGCCAACCGCATCCTGGACTTCCGTGAAGCCGGCGCCTACGACTGCGTCCACAGCTCCCATTGCCTCGAGCACATGCTGGATCCAGAGACCGCCCTCCTCCAGTGGTGGGGTCTGCTCCGCCCGGGGGGTCATCTCGTGCTGGTGGTACCCGAGGAGAACCTCTACGAACAGGGCTACTGGCCAAGCTTGTTCAACGCCGACCACAAGCACACCTTCCGCCTGGATGGCGCGGCCTCCTGGTCTCCCGTCTCCCGGGACCTCCGTGCGCTCTGCGCACGCCTCCCGGGCGCGCGGGTCCTGGAAGCCGAGATCCAGCGGGCGGGCTACCGCGAGGGGCTCCGGAAGCGGCCAGGGGCCCTCCCCCGCGCGGGCCTGCGCTGGCGCATGGCCCGCTTCATGGCCATCCAGCGAGGGAGGGCGCGCAGGATCCCCATCGCTGGACCTTTGGCGGAAGGCCTCGCCGTGGGCGCCAGCCTCGCATTCGGCTGCCCTGTCGACCAGACCCTCGGAAATGCCGTGGCCCAAATCCAGGTGGTGGTGCGGAAGGATGCCTGAGGCTACCCCAGCGCCTCCTGGATGCAGTCCAGGCTGAGCAGCAGCTCCTTCACGCCGGCGACGTCGAGGCGCCGGGTGGTGTGGGAGGTGTACTCCTCCGCCGCGGTGACCGCCGGATCGCCCTCGGTGAAGTACTTGCCGTAGTTCAGGTCCCGGTCGTCGGCCGGGACGCGGTAGTAGTCCCCGAGATCCTCGGCCCGGGCCATCTCCTCCCGGGACACGAGGGACTCGTAGCGCTTCTCGCCGTGGCGCGTGCCGATGACCTGCACCGGGTTGTCCGCGCCCAGCAGCTGGCGCATGGCCTCTGCGAGGTCCCCCATGGTGGAGGCCGGGGACTTCCGGATGAAGGTGTCGCCGTTGCGCCCGTGGCGGAAGGCGAACTCCACCAGCTCCACGGCCACGTCCAGGTGCATGAGGAACCGCGTCATGGCAGGGTCCGTGACCGTGAGGGGCTGCCCGGACTGGATCTGCTCCAGGAAGAGCGGGATCACGGAGCCCCGGGAGGCCATGACGTTGCCGTAGCGCGTGACGACGATGGTGGTGCCGCCCTCGGCCAGGTTACGGGACTCCGCCACGGCCACCTTCTCCATCATGGCCTTGGAGATGCCCATGGCGTTGATGGGGTAGACCGCCTTGTCCGTGCTGAGGCAGACGACCTTCTTCACGCCCTCCTGGATGCAGGCCGTGAGCATGTTGTGGGTGCCGAGCACGTTCGTCAGCACCGCCTGGATGGGGTGGAACTCGCAGGAGGGCACCTGCTTCAGCGCCGCGGCGTGGAAGACGAAGTCCACGCCCCTTAGCGCCGAGGCCAGGCTCCGGGGATCCCGCACGTCGCCCAGGTAGTACTTGATGCGGGCATCGGGGTAGAGGCGGCGCATCTCGTCCTGCTTCTTCTCGTCCCGGCTGAAGATGCGGACCTCCTTGAGGTCCGTCCGCAGGTAGCGGCGCAGCACCGCGGTCCCGAAGGACCCCGTGCCGCCGGAGATCAGCAGGGTGCTCTGGGAGAGGTCGAGGGGCTCGGTCATCAGGCCTCCGGGGCGGGCGGTTCTCCATCATACGGACCGCCGGACTCGCCCCGCGCCGCCCGCAGGGCGCGGACGAAGGCCGCCGTCCCGGCCGTCACCGACAGTCGGGCGCGGTAGAAGCTCCGGCCGGCGGCCCCCAGGGCCTCCCGGCGCGCCGGCGGCATCCGCATCAGCGCGAGGACCGCCTCCGCCAGGGCCCCGGCGTCTTCAGGGGGGAACAGGAGCCCCGCGCCGGCTTCGCGCACCAGGTCGGCGCCGTCGCCCTTCACGCCGCAGAGGATGGGCCGGCCTGCGGCCAGGTAGGCCTGGATCTTGGAGGGGATCGTCACCTCGAAGAGGGGATCGTCCTTCAGGTGCACCAGCAGCGCGTCCGCGGCGTGGAGCAGGCCCCCCATGGCCTCCGCCGGCCGCCGGGGCAGGAAGCGGACGTTCGCCAGGCCGCGCGCCGTGGCCTCGGCCTCCAGCTGCGCGCGCACCACCCCGTCGCCCACAAGGACGAACTGGGCGTCGGGCACTTCCCGGGCCAGCCGGGCCGCGGCCTCCAGGACCACCTCCAGCCCCTGCATGACGCCCATGTTGCCGGCGAAGAGCACGTTGAACCGGCCCGCCAGCAGCGGGGCCTCGCCGGGTTCCAGGGGACCCGGCTCCGCCTGGGCCTCGTCGCACCAGTTGGGGATGACGGTGATCCGCTCCGCCGGGACGCCCCGGGCGATGAGGGTGCGCCGCATCCCCGGAGACAGGGCCGAGATCCGCCCCGCCTGCCGGTAGATGAAGCGGCACCAGGCGGCCATGAGCGGCACGAAGAACCCCGCGCGCCGGGGCAGCATGCCCGAGGCGGCGATGGAATCGGGCCAGAGGTCCTGGATGTCCAGCAGGTACGGCGCGCCGTGCAGCATGCCGAGCACCCAGGCCGGGAGCGCGGTGGTGGCATTGCCGTGGTGGGCGTGGATGGCCTGCGGCCGCGTCACCAGCCAGGGCCCCAGGAGCGCCGCCGAGAACGCGAAGCTGAGGTAGTTGAGCGCGCGGTTCAGGGCGGATCCGTCGTGGCTCGGGTAGAGCGGCACCCGGGTGATGCGGATGCCGTCCACCACCTCCCGCTGCCAGAGCCTCAGCCGGTAGCCGGGATAGAGCCGGCCGCCGGGGTAGTTCGGGAACCCCGTGAGGACTTCGACCTCGTGGCCCTGGCGGACCAGCTCCCGGGCGAAGACCAGCCCCTTCAGATGAGGCTCAGGGTCGAAGTACTGGGCGACGAGCAGGATCCGCATCGGACGGGAGGATCCCTCAGCCCTTGCGCCACACGACGCGGTTCACGTAGTCCGTGTAGCTCAGGATCGCCCGGGCCACGGTCCGGCTCACTTGGGGCGCGTCGTAGTCCCGCACCAGCCGGGAGCGGCGGCCCGCCGGGGCGCCTTCCGATTCCAGCATCGCCAGGCCCTGGTCCACCCGCTCCCAGGCCAGGCCCGTCATCATCACGGCCCCTTCCTCCATGCCCTCGGGCCGCTCGTGGGCCTCCCGCAGGTTGAGGGCCGGGAGGTCCAGGATGGAGGCCTCCTCGGTGATCGTGCCGCTGTCCGAGAGCACCGCCGCCGCGTGCCGCTGAAGCTGGATGTAGTCCAGGAACCCGAAGGGCTTGAGCAGCTCCACCTGCGGATCCAGCGCCAGCCCCAGCGCGTCCAGGCGCGCCCGGGTGCGGGGGTGCGTGGAGACGATGATCCGCCGGCCCCGGGAGGCCGCGAGGCGGTTGAGGGTGTCCACCAGACGGCGCAGCTGGGGCTCGGGATCCACGTTCTCCTCCCGGTGGCAGCTCACCAGGTAGAAGCCACCGGGCGCCAGGCCCAGCCGCGCCAGGACCGTGGAGGCCTCGATGCGGGGCAGGGCGTGCTGGAGCACCTCCATCATCGGGCTGCCGGTCTTGATGATCCGGTCCGGCGGGAGGCCCTCCCGGAGCAGGTTCTCCCGGGCGAGGTCGCTGTAGGGCAGGTTGATGTCCGCGGTGTGGTCCACGATCCGGCGGTTCGTCTCCTCCGGCACCCGGGGGTCGAAGCAGCGGTTGCCCGCCTCCATGTGGAAGATCGGGATCTTCCGCCGCTTGGCGGGGATCACCGCCAGGCAGCTGTTCGTGTCCCCCAGCACCAGCAGGGCGTCCGGGCGGACCTCCGCCAGCACCGGGTCGATCCGCGCGATCACGTTCGCGATGGTCTCCGCCGGGCCCTGCCCCGCCGCGTCGAGGAAGTGGTCCGGCCTGCGCAGGCCCAGGTCCTCGAAGAAGACCTGGTTCAGCTCGTGGTCGTGGTTCTGCCCCGTGTGGACCAGCCGGTGGTCGAAGTCCCGCTCCAGCCGGGCGAGGACCCGGGACAGCCGGATGATCTCCGGCCGGGTGCCCACGACGGTGAGGACGCGCAGCTTGGTCATGGCTCCACGATGACAGGTTCGGGATAGGTGTCGGGGCGGGCCGGATCGAAGATCTCGTGGCTCCAGAAGAGCGTGAGCAGGTCGCCGGTCCCGGTGTTCGTGATCTCGTGGGTGTGCAGCGTCGGGATGTCCACCACGCAGGGCGCGGCGCCGGAGACGGGGAACACCCGCACCTCCTCTCCGAAGAGCCGGCGGATGCGGATCTCCGCCTGCCCGGACACCACCAGGAACCGCTCCAGCTTGTGCCGGTGGTAGTGGCGGCCCCGGGTGATGCCGGGCTTCGTGGTGGAGAGGAAGGCCTGGCCGCCGTGGCGGCTCTTCACCGCCTCGAAGAGCGAGCCCCGGGCATCGGTGTGGAGGGTCAGCGGCGTGGGATAGCGGTCCGGATAGAGGCAGGACCGGTAGGCGTTGAACAGGTCCAGGTCCAGGTCGGTCTCGAAGCGCGGCAGGATCCCGGCGGCGTAGGTGGCCTGGATTTCCTGGAGCCGCGCCAGGGCCTCGGAGACCCGCATCGGCGCGCCGGGGAGGCGGACGGTCCCGCGGGCCTGCGGATCCCGGGCGAGGGCCAGCAGCGCCGCGCAGGCGCGCTGGGCGTGGAGCAGCTCCACCTCGCCGTCCTGCTGGATCTCCGGCGCCTCGCCCTGGGCCAGCTGATGGCAGAAGGTGGCGATGGCGCTGTTGTAGAAGGGGCGTCCGCCCTCACCGAAGAGGTGGGGCAGGACCGCATCCACGAACCGGGCGCCGCGGCGTTCCAGCCAGGCCGAGAGCCGCCGGGCCGCCTCCCGCTTGGATCGGCCGAAGGCCGTGTCCCGGGTGTGATGGATCGAGTTCGCGAAGACCACCGCAGGCGCCTGGGGCAGCCGGTCCAGGGCGGCGAGGAGCTGATCCGCCAGCCGCAGGTTGGTGGCCTCCACCTCGTCCTCGGGCCCGCGGTTCTGGCCCGCCAGGTGGAAGACCACCGAGGCGCCTTCCAGCGCCGCCGCCAGCCGCGCGGGATCCTCGAAGGCCTCCCGGGGGACGGCGCGGGCCCCGCCCTCGGGCTCGCCCTTGAGGTGGCAGCGCAGGTGCCAGCCCAGGAAGCCCTGGGCGCCGGTGATCGCGATGGCTCCCATGGTCGGCGTGTGCACCGGCGCGGTCATGGGGCCGACTTCTCCGCGCCATCCCCGGCGCGGCGCATCTCGAGGTACTTGATGTCGATGAGCATGGGGAACCAGAGGGCCTGCAGGAAGTGGTAGACGAAGGCCCTCCGGCCGTCCAGGAACCCGCCCCGCAGGAGGAAGCGGTAGGCGAAGTAGAAGCAGGGCCGGACCAGGGGCGGCATCCGGTTCCAGACCCGGTACCGCAGCCAGCGCTTGCGCTCCGCCTGGGTCCCGAAGAACCGCGCCTCGATCTCCCGGTAGCCTTCCGCCGTCCGGGCGTTGAAGAGCTCCTTCGCCTCCCGGGTGGCGTAGTCGTTGTGCTTGGCGATCCACTCGGTGACGCCCTTGCGGTTCTCGTGGATCAGATCCTCTTTAAGACGCCCCACTACCCCTGTCACGAGCAGGTGTTCATTCACGCCCCGGTCTTCACACCTCGCACTTCCCCGGCGCACCAAGCGGAGGATCCAAGTCGGGTAGTAGCCCCGGCGGATCCATTTCTCCATCCAGATCATCCGCCAGCGCACCAGAAATCCATTTTCTCTAGGCCGCCCCTGGATACGCGTTTGGATCTCCATCCTCAGTCCTTCAGGAACCCACTCGTCCGCGTCCAGGAAGAGCACCCACTCGCTCTGGATCGGGAAGCAGTCCAGGGCATGGTTCCGCTGCTTCGCGAAGTCCTCGAACCGGTGCCGGGCCACCTGGCAGCCGGCCGCCTCGGCGATCTCCACCGTGCGGTCCGTGCTGTAGGAGTCGAGGACGCAGATCTCCCGGGCCCAGCCCTTCACCGACGCGATCGCGAAGGGCAGGTTCGCCTCCTCGTTGAAGGTGAGGATGAGGACGGCGACATCGGCGACCTCGGCGATGCCGGCCACGCCCCCCTCCGACTCCTGCCTCTCTGCCTCGAGCATCGCCGCGCACTCCGGATCGCCGTCCATCATCCCATCCTGACCCAGGGCGGCGGCGCGCCCCCTTCCCGCAGCCAGCGGTAGGTCTCCGCCATGCGGCGGCCGATCGCATCCCAGGCGAAGTCCCGGGCCATCCAGGCCCGGCCCGCCCGGCCCATCGCTTCCCGGCGCGCCGGCGCCAGGGCAGTGGCCTCGCGCAGCGCCGCCTCCAGGGCTTCCGTGCCCGGATCGATCCACCAGCCCGCGCCTTCGCGGACCAGGCCCTCCCAGGGCGCGCCCCGGGTCACCACCGCCGGCGTCCCCGCCGCCAGGGCCTCGGCCACGGTCATGCCGAAGTTCTCGGAGTGGGTGGGCAGCACGAAGAGGTCCGCCGCCAGGTAGGCCTGGACCTTCTCCGCGCCGTAGACCGGGCCGCCAAAGGCCGCGCGCCGGAGCCCGAGCGCCGCCGCCAGCCGCTGCAGCTCCGCCAGATGGCCGCCGTTGTCCGGGCCGAGGATCCGCAGGTCCCAGTCCGGCCGCTCCGCCTCCAGCCGGGCCCAGGCCCGCAGCAGGCGGTCGATGCCTTTGACCGGATGGAGGCGCCCCAGGTAGAGCAGCGTGCGCCGGGGGCCCGGGACCGGGCGCGGATCCTCCG
>DASTWQ010000132.1:0-19652 GCA_035758545.1 Holophagaceae bacterium
ATCCGATCCTGCAGGACGAGTCCCCCAAGCTGCCGGAGGTGCTGCCGGTCCTGCCCCTCCGCGACGTGGTGGTCTACCCCTACGTCATCCAGCCCCTGTCCGTGAGCCGGGACATCTCCATCCGCGCCATCGACACGGCGCTGGTGGAGAGCCGCCTGGTCCTGCTGGTGGCCCAGAAGCAGGTGGAGGTGGACAACCCCGGGCCCGATGACCTGTTCCGGGTGGGCACCGCGGCCCTCGTCATGCGGGTGCTGAAGCTGCCGGACGGCCGCGTGAGGGCCCTGGTGCAGGGCGTGCAGCGGGTGCGCATCGAGTACTTCACCGAGACCGAGGGGCTCTTCAAGGCCCGGGTGGAGCCCCTGGCGGAGCCCGAGGCTCCCGCGGGCGTGGAGACGGACGCCCTCATCCGCAGCGTGAAGCAGAGCCTGGAGAAGGCCACGACCCTCGGCAAGAGCCTGCCCCAGGAGGTGCTGGCCATCGCCGGCAACTTGGACAACCCGGGCCGCCTGGCGGACCTGGTGGCCTCCAACCTGGACCTCAAGCTGGCCCAGAACCAGGAGACCCTCGAGATCGCCGACCCCATGGTGCGGCTCCGCAAGGTCCATGAGCTCCTGCTGCGGGAGATCGAGCTGCTGGAGGTCCAGCAGAAGATCACCCTCGAAGCCCGCGGCGAGATGGACAAGAGCCAGCGGGAGTACTACCTCCGCCAGCAGCTCAAGGCCATCCAGCAGGAGCTGGGGGAAGGCTCCGAATTGACGGAGGAGATCCAGGGCTTCCGGGACAAGCTCGCCAAGCTGAAAGTGCCCGAGGAAGTGATGACGGAGATCGAGCGCCAGCTCAAGAAGCTGGAGCGCATGCATCCGGACTCCTCCGAGACCGCCGTGACCCGCACCTACCTGGAGTGGATGACGGAACTGCCCTGGGGCCTCACCACCGAGGACGACCTGAACCTCCGGAAGGCCAAGAAGATCCTCGACGAGGACCACCACGGCCTTGCGAAGATCAAGGACCGGATCCTGGAATTCCTGGCGGTGCGCAAGCTCAAGCCGGACCAGCAGGGGACGATTCTCTGTTTCGTGGGCCCGCCGGGCGTGGGCAAGACGAGCCTGGGCCGGAGCATCGCCCGGGCCCTGGGCCGCAAGTTCGCCCGCATCTCCCTGGGCGGCGTCCACGACGAGAGCGAGATCCGCGGCCACCGGCGCACCTACGTGGGGGCCATGCCCGGCCGCATCGTGCAGGCCCTGCACCAGGCCAAGACCCAGAACCCCGTCATCATGCTGGACGAGGTGGACAAGATCGGCCGGGACCTCCGCGGCGATCCGAGCGCGGCCCTCCTGGAGGTGCTGGACCCCGAGCAGAACACCGCCTTCCGGGACCACTACCTGAACGTGCCCCTGGACCTGTCCCAGGTGCTCTTCCTGGCCAATGCCAATGAGCTGGAGCCCGTGCACCCGGCCTTCCGGGACCGCATGGAGATCATCTTCCTCTCCAGCTACACCCTGGAGGAGAAGCACGCCATCGCCGAGAGCCACCTGATCCCGCGGCAGATGGAGAAGCACGGCCTCCTGGCCAAGCACCTCGCCTTCTCCGAGAAGGGTGTGCGGGGCATCATCACCGGCTACACCAGGGAGGCGGGCCTCCGCCAGTTGGAACGGGAGATCGGCGCCGTCTGCCGCAAGATCGCCCGCGCGGTGGCGGACGGCTCCTGGAAGTCCAAGGTCACCCTCTCGGACAAGAACGTCCAGACCTACCTCGGGCCGTTGAAGTTCATCCCCGACGAGCGGCTCCAGAAGGCCCGGGTGGGCGTGGTGACGGGCCTGGCCTGGACCTCCACCGGCGGCGAGGTGCTCTTCGTGGAGACTCTCTCCATGCCGGGGAAGGGCGGGCTGCTGCTCACGGGCCAGCTGGGTGACGTGATGAAGGAGAGCGCCCAGGCGGCCCTGAGCTACATCCGCTCGCGCTCCGAGGCCTTCGGCATCGATCCCGAGGTCTTCCAGAAGCGGGACCTCCACATCCACTTCCCCGAGGGGGCCATCCCCAAGGATGGACCCAGCGCCGGCCTGGCCATGGCCTCGGCCCTGCTCAGCACCCTCACGGGGATTCCCATCAAGCACACCGTGGCCATGACCGGCGAGATCGACCTGCGGGGGGATGCGCTGGCCATCGGCGGCCTCAAGGAGAAGAGCCTCGCGGCCCTGCGCCTGGGCATCCACGACATCGTGATCCCCCATGCCAACCTGAAGGATCTGGAGGAGATCGAGCCCGCCGTCCGCAAGCACCTCCGCTTCCATCCCGTGCGGCACGTGGAGGAGGTCTTCGAGCTGGCCCTGGAAGGCTGGGTCCGGCCCGAGAAGCGGAAGGCGACCAAGGTCGCCAAGAAGTCCAAAAAATAAATCATTTCAATCTTTGCAAACCATGTTCCACGTGGAAATCCCGGAGTCGGCTTGGCGGTGCTCGGCGGCCTGATCAGCAAGTTCAAGCAGGGTCTGAAGCGGACCCAGGAGACGGTCCTGCGCCCCCTGGGACACCTGCTGGGGCTTCGGAAGCTGGACGAGGCCCAGCTGGAGGCACTGGAGGACCTGCTGCTCCAGGCGGACCTGGGGGTCCACGCGGTCACCCGGCTCATGGACCGCCTGCGTTCGGAGCTGAAGCGCCAGGGCGAGGTGGATGCCAAGGCCCTCCTGCGGGAGGAGCTGCTCCGCATGGTCCGCGAGCAGCCGGCCCGGCCCTTCACCCCGGAGGGCACCCAGGTGGTGCTCCTGGTGGGGGTCAACGGCGTCGGCAAGACCACGACGCTCGGCAAGCTGGCGGCCCACCTGAAGGGCCGGGGCGAGGAGGTCCTGGTGGTGGCCGGGGACACCTTCCGCGCCGCGGCCATCGACCAGCTGGAGGCCTGGGGCCAACGGGCGGGTGTGCCGGTGGTGCGGAACCAGATGGGCGGGGATCCCGCCGCCATCGCCTTCGACGGCGCCACCAGCGCCAAGGCCAAGGGCCTGCCCCGGGTGCTCATCGATACCGCCGGGCGGCTCCATACCAAGGACCACCTCATGAAGGAGCTGGACAAGATCCGGCGGAGCCTCCAGAAGGTGCTCCCGGGCGCGCCCCACCGGGTGCTGCTGGTGCTGGACGCAACCACCGGCCAGAACGGCCTGCAGCAGGCGGAGGCCTTCAAGCAGGCCGCCGGCGTGACGGATCTGGTGCTGACCAAACTGGACGGCAGCGCCCGGGGCGGGGTGGTGGTGCCCATCCTGGAGCGCCTGAAGCTGCCCATCTCCTTCGTGGGCGTGGGCGAGGGCGTGGACGACCTCATCCCCTTCGATCCCGAGGCCTTCGTGGACGGGCTGCTGGATGCCTGATCTGGGCCCGGCCCTGGCCTGGGAGCTCGCCACCGGCGGGCCCTGGCCGGACCCGGCGGCCCTCGACGGCGACGCTCGCTACATGGCCCTGGCCCTCCGAGAGGGGCTCCAGGGTGTGGGGCTCTCCAGCCCGAACCCCCCCGTGGGCTGCCTCCTGGTGCGGGACGGGCGGGTCCTCGGCCAGGGTGCCCACACCCGGGCCGGGGATCCCCACGGGGAGATCATGGCCCTCCGGGACGCCGAGGCCCGGGGAGAGGATCCCAGGGGCGCCACGGCCTACATCACCCTGGAGCCCTGCTGCCATCACGGCCGCACGCCCCCTTGCACGGACGCCCTCCTGCGGGCGGGCATCGCCCGGGTGGTCGTCGGCGTGCGGGACCCCAATCCCCGGGTGGATGGGGGCGGTCTCGCCATCCTCAAGGCCCAGGGCCTGGCCGTGGCCGAGGGGGTGCTGGGGGAGGCCTGCGCGCGCTTCCACGCCCCCTTCTTCAAGCTGATCCGGACCGGACTGCCCTGGGTGACCTTGAAGCTGGCCCTGGGCTCTGACGGGGCCCTCGGCCTCCCGGGTCAGCGGGTCCAGGTCACCCCACCGGAGGTCCAGGCCCTGGCCCACGCCCTCCGCCGCGCTTCCGAGGCCCTTGTCGTGGGGCAGGGGACCATCGCCGCAGACGATCCGCAGCTCACGGACCGGTGGCCCGGCCCGGTGCCCGCCCACCGCACCTTCTGGCGGGTGGTGCTGGACAGCCAGGGCCGGCTCGGTGCGGACCATCGGGTCTGGCAGCCGGTCCAAGGCCAGCCCGTCCTCCGGGCCCTGACCGGGGAGGCCGCGCCGCTCCGCGGGGTGGAGGACCTCCACCTGCCACCGGGCCCAGGGGGTTGCAGCCTGCGACACCTGTTGCACGAACTGGGGGCGAAGGGCGTCGGCCGCGTGCTGGTGGAGGGCGGCGGCCGGGTGGCCCAGGCCTTCCTGGAGGAGGGCCTCGCGGACGTGTTCCATCGCTTCACCGCCGAGGCTCCCGCCGGCGGCCCGGCCCTGGCGCTCCGGCTCCCGCCGGCCTGGCGGATCCGCAGCACGGCCACCTTCCCTGGAGGGCGATGGGATGTGCTCGACGCCCTTGGCACAGCCCTTGATTAGGTCCCACCCTACGCTCGGAGTCCCCATGTCTCGCCTCCCCTTCCTGCTCTCCGCCCTGGCGCTCGGCCTGCTGACGGGCTGCACCTCCAGCGCCGGCCTGGGCGGGGGGGGCAACGATGCCCTCGTCTCGGTCCAGGCGACCTACCAGAAGGAGGTCCTCGCTCCCAATGGGACCCACGGCACGAGCACCCTCCCCGCCCGGTACTGCTACGTGGAGTTCCGCGACGCGTCCAGCAACGCGGTGGTGGGGGACAGCGGCTACCTGGATGGCTCCGGCCAGGGCACCTTCCGAGTCCCTGCCGGCAGCTCCGTCTACGCCCGGGTGGTGGCGGACTGGGCCGTGCCCGGGACCAGCGCCGGCGCCCCGGACGTGATGCGGGGCTTCACGGTGAACGCGCCCTACGGGACGGACTTCAACAGTACCGTGGACTGGTCCGTCACCAGCGCCACGTTCACCGCCTCCAACGGCAGCCTGGCGGTCCAGGCCCTGGATGACAGCAGCCACATCGCCGGCGCCTTCGCCATCGCGGACCAGGGGGTCACCTTCGCCCTGGGCCTGCGCAACGTCGCCCCGACCGCGACCCTCCCTTCCGTGGCCATGTACTGGTCCACGAGCACCAATCCCGCGGACCAGGCCCGGGCCTATCCCACGGCGGTCTACAGTGGAGCCAACCTCGTCACCGTCGGCGGGCGGGCCCTGTTCGAAGCCTCGGTCTTCGGCAATCCCAGCCATGCCGCCAATACGGAAGAGGATCAGTGGGACGACGGCACCCTGGGGGAGACCTACGCCCACCTGCTCTTCGCCCCCAACAGCTACAAGGCCGACGGCAGCTCCAGCCTCTCCTGGCTCCGCGCCGACACTGAGAACGTGGCCTTCCTCAGCCTCGCCGGCCCCTCCGAGCCCTCCCAGGCCTTCGTGGCCGGCTTCTCGGACTTCCTCTCCGCGGCCTTCCGCAACGACCCGCGGATCCTGGACAGCTATTTCGACGCCGGGGGGGTCCTCCGGGTCCAGGACGAGGACCTCTCGGTGCCTGACAACACCCTGGGCGAGTTCTCCCGGCTGGGCGTGGCGGGCAGCCTCTGGTCCATGTGGCAGGGGGCCCTGGGCGGCGGTTCCGCGGGCCTGCAGACCCTCTTCCAGGAGGCCTCCGCCGGTCCGCGGCCGACCCTGGACTTCGTCGGGGACTACCTGGGGGCCCCTCTGGGCTGCTACCCCACCTACCTCGTGGGCCTCCGGGCGGACACCGGCTCGGCCTGGAACTCCTGTCTTCCGGCCCTGAGCGCCTGGGGGGTCTCCAACCCCACCTCCCTCTACTTCAGCGGGACGACCCTGTGGACCAACGAGCCCGGCTCCTTCTCCATCTCTGGCTCCCTGACCCTCCCCGCCACCCCGGCTGAGCTCTCGCGCTGCTACGACCGGGCCGGCGCCGCCCTCTACCGGTTCACCCAGGGTTCCACCGCCACCCGCACCATCACCCTGACCCCCTCTGGCCAGGACATGGAGCTGGATCTCATCGGGCCCAATGGACCGGTGGCCTTCTCCTATGCGAGTCCCTTCGGCCTGGCCCGGACCCTCACGCCGACCCTCAGCCCCGGGGACTACGTCATCCGGGTCCGGGCCAACCCGGACAACACCCTCAGCCGCACGGCGGGCACCTACAGCTACAGCCTCAGCCTGAACTGAGCCTCAGCCCCCGCCCACCAGGCGCACGACCTCCAGGCGGTCGCCCTCCTTCAGGGGGGTGGCCGCCTGGTCCGCCTTCCGGACCACGGCCCCGTTGAGCTCGATGGCGGAACCGAAGGCCGGCAGGCCGAGCCAGGCCGCCAGATCCGCCACGGAGGCCAGGGCCGGGGTCTCCCGGAGCTGGCCGTTGAGGACCACCTTCACGCCGGATCCCCCGCCTTCGGGCGGGTGCTGCCGGAGACCGCGTGCTCCCGCACCATGGCCTGGAAGCCCCGCTCCAGGTCCGCCCGGAGATCCGCGCCGTCCTCGATGCCGGCGGAGAACCGCAGGAGGCCGTTGGTGATCCCCAGCCGGGCCTTCACCTCTGCAGGGGTCCGCAGGTGGCTCATGGAGGCCGGGTGCTGGATGAGGCTCTCGACCCCGCCCAGGGAGACGCCCCGGGTGATGATCTCCAGGGCCTCGCAGAAGCGCCGCCCCGCCTCCAGGCCTCCGGCCAGCTCGAAGCTGAGCATGGCCCCGAAGCCCTTCTCCATCTGCCGGGCGGCGATCTCGTAACCCGGATGGTCCAGGAGGCCGGGGTAGTCCACCCGCGTGACCTGGGGCTGCCAGAGCAGCCACTGGGCCAGGCTCTGGGCGTTGTCCGAGGCCCGGCGGACCCGGAGGGCCAGGGTCTTCAGGCCCCGGTGCAGCAGCCAGGCGGCCATGGGATCCAAGGTGGGGCCGAGCACCTTGGCCACCTGCCAGCAGTCCACCACATGGGCCTCGGAGCCGGCGATGACGCCGGCGGTGAGGTCCGAGTGGCCCCCGAGGTACTTGGTGGCGCTGGAGAGGCTCAGGTCGAACCCGAACTGCAGGGGCCGGGTGTGGATGGGGCTGGCGAAGGTGTTGTCCGCCACCGTCAGGATGCCCCGGGACTGGCCCAGGGCCCCGATCGCCGCCAGGTCGGTGATGGCCAGGGTCGGATTGGAGGGGGTCTCCACCCAGATCATGCGGGTGGTGTCCCGGAGGGCCCCCTGCCACTCCTCCAGGTCGAGGGTGTTCTGGATCCAGGTGATGGCGAGGCCGTGCCGCTCCTCCCAGCGCCGGAGCAGCTGCTCGGTGCCGAGGTAGATGGCCGCCGGGGCGACCACATGGTCCCCGGGCCGGAGCTTGGCCTCGAAGACCGTCGCGAAGGCGCTCATGCCGGAGCTGGTGACCAGGGCCCGATCCGCCCCTTCCAGGGCGGCGATGACGTCCTCCACCTCCGCGAAGTTGGGGTTGCCCCAGCGGGTGTAGAAGGTCGAGGGCTCCACGCTGGCCGCGAAGTCCGCGCCCTCCCGGTTCTCCCTCAGCTCGAAGACCGAGGTCTGGAAGATGGGCGTGGTGACGGCACGGGTGGGGTTGTGGCGCCGGCCGGCGTGGATGGCGGTCGTCGTGGGGCCCCATTCGGGGCGCTTGGTGGGGCTCATGGGGGCTCCGGAGGGCAGAACGAGGATAGCGTCAGCGCAGCCAGAAGATGCCGGCCAGGGCGAGAATGGCGATGACCAGGAGCACCACCACCCGCCAGGCGGTGGGACCCGTAGGCACCGGCTCGGCGAAGGCCGCGGGGTCCGAGAGCGCCGCCCGGGTGAGTTCGTCCTCCTCGAAGGGCAGGGGGGTGGCGCAGCTCGGGCAGAGGTAGCGCTCCCCGTCCGGGGGCGGGATGGCGTCGACCACCTTGGCGCCGCAGCGGGAGCAGAGCAGGCCCACACCGCTCACGTAAGCCTCCAGGGGCCGGGGCAGGTTCGTCATCGGGTCAGCTCCTCCGCCAGGATCTCGTTCACCAGCCGGGCGTCGGCGCGACCCTGGCCAGCCTTCATGATCTGTCCGACCAGGAAGCCCCTCAGCTTCTCCTGGCCCGCCCGGACCTCCGCCGCCTGCTGGGGGTGGGCCTCCAGGACGGACCGGACCAGGGCGGCGAGGGCCTCGCGGTCCTGGACCTGGCCCAGGCCCTTGGCCTCGACAAGGGCGGCCGCCGGTCCCTCCCCGGCCAGCAGGGCCGGGAGGATCACCTCCCGGGCGGGCCCCAGACCCACTTTCCGGTCCACCACCAGGCGCACCAGGTCCCCCAGGGCTTCGGGTGGCAGGGGGAAGGCCTCAATGCTCGTCCCGGAGGCATTCAGGAGGCGGCTCACCTCCCCGAGCATCCAGTGGCTGGCGGCCTTGGCATCTCCGCAGGCGGCGGCCAGGGACTCGAAATAGTCTGCGAAGGCCCGGGACTGGAGCAGGGCGGTCAACGCCTCCTCCCCGAGGCCCAGGCCCGTGAGCCGGGCCCTCCGGACGGCAGGCAGTTCCGGGAGGCCGGTCCGGGCTGTCTCCACCTCCGCTGGGGCGACCTGGAGTGGGGGGAGGTCCGGTTCCGGGAAGAAGCGGTAGTCCAGGGCGGCCTCCTTGGACCGCTGGGACCGGGTCTCCCCCGTGGCCGGATCGAAGCCGCGGGTCTCGGGCGCGAGGGGTTCTCCGGCCTCCCGGAGCCGGATATGCCGGTCGATCTCGTGGGCCAGGGCCTGCTTCACGAAGCGGAAGGAGTTGAGGTTCTTGACCTCCACCCGGGTCCCGTAGGCGGCCTCGCCCACCCGGCGGACGCTGACATTGGCGTCGCAGCGGAGGGAGCCCTCCTCCAGGTTGCCGTCCGAGATCCCGAGCCAGGTGACGAGCTGGTGCAGGGCCTTGAACCAGTCGTGGGCTTCCTGCGGGCTCCGCAGATCCGGCGCGCCCACCACTTCCAGGAGGGGGACCCCCGCCCGGTTCAGGTCGATCCAGGAGGTCCCAGCCTCGGCGCCGTGGGTGGACTTGCCGGCATCCTCCTCAAGATGGGCCCGGACGAGGGCTGTGCGGACCGGTCGGGCCTCCCCGCGGACCGAAGGATCGCCGGGGATCTCCAGGCTGCCGCCCTTCAGCAGGGCCACTGGGCCCTGGGTGATCTGGTAGCCCTTGGGCAGGTCCGGGTAGAGGTACTGCTTGCGGTAGAAGGCGCTGACCGGGCTGACTTCACAGCCCAGGGCGGCCCCGAGGCGCAGGGCCAGGGTCACCGCCTCCGCATTCAGGACCGGCAGGGTGCCGGGCAGGGCCAGACAGACCGGGCAGGTGAGGCTGTTGGGCTCGGCGCCGTAGGTGTTCGGGCAGGCGCAGAACAGCTTGGTCCGGGTCCGCAGCTGGACATGGACCTCCAGGCCGATGACCGCTTCGTAGCCCGGCTGCATGGCGTCTCCAAAGGTCCAGTGTAGGGGCTATTTCCCGAGGCAGAAGCCGTGGAACAGCTCATCCAGGGCCGTTTCCGCCCGGTCCTCGCCCGTGAGGCGGAGCAGGAGGGACCAGGCGCCCTGGAGGAGGCTGGCGGCCAGCTCGGCGGGCGCCGACGGATCCAGACCCGCCAACAGGTCCATCTGGCTCGCCAGGGCCTCCAGCAACCGGATCTGCCGGGCGGTGGCCAGGGCGCCCTGGAGGCCCTCGGGGCTGCGCCCCCCCAGGAAACGGTCCTTGAGGGCCCGCTCCAGGGCGTCCAGCTCCCCCGTGGGCGCCGAGACCCGCAGGCCCGGACCGGACGCCCGGTCCGCCTGGGTGCGGACCTCCAGCACCTTGGGGCCCAGGCCTGCCAAGCGGGCCTGGATGATTGGGTCGGGACCCGCATCCGGCGCCGGGATCAGATGGAGGATCAGGTCCGCACGCACCAGGAGAGGCTGGACCCGGGCGATCCCCTGCCGCTCGGCCTCCCCTTCCGCCTCCCGGAGCCCCGCCGTATCGAAGAGCAGGAGCGGTAGCCCCCGCCACTCGGTGCGGACCTCCAACACGTCCCGGGTGGTGCCAGGCTCCGCGGTGACGATGGCCCGGTCCTCTCCCGCCAGGGCGTTGAAAAGGGTGCTCTTGCCGGCATTGGGACGCCCCACCAGGACGACCCGGAGGCCGTCCCGGAGCCAGCGGGCCGCGGCGCCCCGGTCTTGTTCCACATGGAACATGCCACCAAGTCCCGTGGCTTCTCGTTTTAGGCCATCCATGTCGAGCTGGAGACCCTCCTCCTCCCCGTAATCCACGGCGGCCTCGGCCCGGGCCACCCAGGGGGCGAGCCGGGCCCTGGCCTCCTGCAGCCAGGCCGGGGCATGGCCCAGCCGGGCCTGGGCCTGCCGGAGTTGCGCGTCCGTCTGGGCATCCACCAGGTCCTTCAGGGCCTCGGCCTCCAGCAACCCTTGCCGGCCATGGAGCAGGGCCCGGCGGGTGAACTCCCCGGGTTCCGCCAGACGGATGCCGAGGGTCCCCAGATGATCCAGCAGGCGGCGTACCAGGAGGGGATTGCCGTGGACCTGCAGTTCCACGACGTCCTCCCCGGTGTAGCTCCCGGGGGCCGGAAAGAACAGCACGAGGGCCCGCTCCTCGAATCCGTCCCAGCGGAGGATCCGGACCCGGGCCTCCCGGGCCGGGGGGAGGGCGACGAGGGGTGCGAGGCGGGCCGTCAGGTCCAGGCCAGACATCCGCAGGACCGCCACGGCGCTGGGCAGCAGCGGCGTGGCGGGCGCGACGATGGGCTGGGAATCCACGGCCCGGACCGGTGGGGCCTAGGCCCGGAGCACCTTCAGGCTCTTGAAGTGGCCCGTGCCCTCACTCTCCGTCTGGAGGCCGCCCAGGGCGGAGATCTCCATGTGGATCCAGCGGCGCTCCCGGGGACTCAGCGGGGCGAAGGTGTAGCTGCCCAGTTCCTGGGCCTTCTCAGCGCCGAAACGGGCCATGACCTTGAGCTCCTTCATGCGGGCCAGCCGCAGGGTCCCGGCGTCCACGAAGGGCTGCTTCGCCTCGTCATGCTCGCCCACCCGCTCCTGGAGCAGGTGCTGGAGGGCATCCAGGGGCTGCCCCTTGTTGGCGCCCAGCCGCGCGGCATCCTCCCCCCGCAGCTCGATCCGGTTGGGAAAGGCGGCCTCGTCCCCGCTGGGGGCGGGAACGGCCTTGGCCTCCAGGCCCAGGTGGGCCATCCAGGTGTCCAGGAGGGCGGGGGCGTCTTCGAGGGGCAGGCGGGCGCGCATCATGGGGGTCCTTTCCGGGTCAGACCTTGATGGGCTCGGGCCGGTAGGAGCGCATCACCAGCCAGGTCTGGAGCAGGCCCATCAGGTTGTAGATCAGGTAGTAGAGCGTCAGGCCCGCGGGGGTCTGGGCGAAGATGAACACCATGAACACCGGCATGAAGAACATCATCATCTTCCGCTGGGTCGGATCCACCCCGGTGGTGGGGGTCATCAGCTGCTGGGCGATCATGGAGGCGCCCATCAGGACCGGGATGATGTAGAAGGGGTCCTTCATGCTCAGGTCGTGGATCCAGGTGGGGTGCCAGGCCGCCTTGTGGATGTCGTAGACGTTCAGGAGCATGGACCAGAGAGCGAAGAGCACCGGCATCTGCACCAGCATGGGCAGGCAGCCCCCCAGGGGGTTGTGGCCGTTCTTCTTGTAGAGCTCCATGAGCTCCTTCTGCATCTCGGCCTTCTTCGCCATGTCGCTGCCGAACTTCTTGTACTTCTCCTGCAGCGCCTTCTGGTGGGGCTCGAAGTCCTTCATCCGCAGCATGGAGCGGATCTGCTTGCTGTTCAGGGGCCAGAGCAGCAGGCGCAGGAGGACGGTGAAGAGCACGATGGCCCAGCCCCAGTCCGGCACGACCCTCTGGATCGCCTTGAGGGCCACGAAGAGCAGCTTGGCCACGGAGCCGAAGAAGCCGAAGTTCAGGATGGCGGTGTAGGCGGGGTCGAAGGTCTTCAGGTCCCCGGTCTCCTGGGGCCCCAGGTAGAGCTTCATGGCGAGGCCGGCGCCGGGAGCCAGGCTGTAGCCCTCGGCGGTGACGGCGGGAACCGCGGGAAGCTCCCAGAGGGCGGCGAAGTAGTGGTTGCGCTGGCTGCGCTGGGACAGGTCCACGCCGGCGTCCGCGCCGACCCGGGTCGAGGCGGGGGGCAGGGCCTTCCGCTTGGCGCCCAGGAAGCTGAAGAAGGGGTCGTGGAAGATGTCCGTCCAGGCGACATCCTGGAGCTTCCCGTCCACCACGCTGAACACCCGGCCCAGGTGAGCGGCCTGGGGATCCTTGGCGGGAATCAGGAGCGGCTGGAAGGGTCGCCCGGCGGGGCTCGTGTAGGACACCTCCAGCACGCGGCCGCCCCGGGAGAGGCCCTGGGCCGGGATGCGGTAGCTCAGGCGGTCACCGGCGCCATTGCTGAAGCTGACGGTGGTCCCCGAAGGGCTGGCCTCGTCCGTGACCCGGTCGAAGGCCACCGAGGCTGCGCCCAGGCCGGGAAAGTCCGGCGTGAAGAAGGGTGTGCCGTCGCCCCAGGTGGCCTGGCGCAGGGCGCCGCTGCCGCTGTCGAAGTCCAGGGTGAGGCCTTCCACGGAGACCTGGTGGACCGGACCGGGCTTGGGGGCCGGGGAGGACTCGGGCACCACCACGGCCGAGGCCACGGGCACCGGGGCGGCCGGGGAGGGGCTGGAGGCCAGGCCCGCCGCAAGGGCGGCGGTCGCCCCCGGGGCTCCGGGCTGGGGCTTGGGGGTGTAATGCCGCATGACCAGGATCTGCAGCCCGAAGAGGGCCGCGGCCCCGGCGATGAAGAGGATCAGGTTGCGGCTGCTGTTCATGCGGAATCCGGTAGGGGTCGGTCAGGAGGGTGCGCGGAGCGCCCGCCGCAGGTGGTCCAGGAGGGTTTCGTAGGCCAGATCACAGGCCGCGGAGGGGCGGACCCAGATGATGGCCTCGGGGGTGAGCCGGAGGCCCTCCTCCCGGAGGAGCCTCAGAAACGCCATGCGCACCCGGCGCCGGAAGCGGTTCCGCTGGACAGCGGAACCCGCACGGCGGGGTGCGTTGACGAGGAGCCGGGGCCCGGGTGGCTCGGGGGGGCCGGAGAAACGCCGGACGTCCAGGGGAGCGCCCCGGCCGAGCAGGGGACGGAGCCCCCTGGGCGGCGCGCCGATGTCGCCCCGCCGAACCACCCGGAACGCCCCGCGGAACTCCACGGGACTCGGGCGATCAGAGCGCCAGGACGTGCCGGCCCTTGGCCCGGCGCCGCTTCAGCACGAGGCGGCCGTTCTTGGTCTTCATGCGGGACAGGAAACCGTGGGTCTTGGCGCGACGACGGTTGTTGGGCTGGAAGGTGCGCTTCATGATCCACCTCGGGGCGGCCCGGGGGACCGGGCGAACCTTCGAGTCTAGCGGCAGGACCCCAAGTCCTCAAGAGCCAAAGGCTGGCCCGCCTTCCCGGACCGCCGCCCCATGGGTGCTACAGTGGGAGTCCTTCTTCACAACCAGGCCGCATTCCTGCGGCTGGAGCTTCGCTGCACATGCCCGATCCCGCCCTCCAGGCCGCCGATCCACAAGCCCTCTGGTCCCGCCTCAGGCAGGGCCTTGCGACCCGGCTGTCGGAAGCCAGCTTCCAGGAGTGGATCTCTCCCTGCGCGCCCCTGCGCCTGGACGGGTCCACCCTCTGGATCCGCGTCCCGACGCCCTCCACGAAGCTCTGGATCGAGCAGCAGCTGGCGGAGGAGTTCAACGACACCCTGGCCCAGGAGGGCCTGCAGGAGCTGCGGCTGGCCTTCCACGTGGACGGATCCGCGCCGGCTCCCGCCCCGGCACCCGCGCCAGAGGGCGAACCCGCGGTCCAGGGGTCGCCGCTTCCTGTGCTGTTCCAGCGCTACACCCTGGATCGCTTCGTGGTGGGCCCCAACAGCCAACTGGCCTTCGCCGCGGCCCGGGCCGTGGTGGACAGCCACGGCCGCACCAGCGGCACCCTGGCGATGAACCCCTTCTTCATCTACGGCGGCACAGGCCTCGGCAAGACCCACCTGATGATCGGCATCGGCCAGGCCCTCCGGGACCGGGATCCCGGCCTGCGCCTCACCTACCTCAAGGTGGACCAGTTCTTCCACGAGGTGACCGCCGCCATCGCCCGGAGGAACACCGAGCCTCTGCGGCGCAAGTACCAGCAGAACGACGTGCTGCTCCTGGACGATGTCCAGACCCTGGGCAAGCTCGAGCGGACCCAGGAGGAGATCTTCTACGTCCTCGAGTACCTGCTGCAGCACGGGAAGCAGATCATCATCACCTCCGACAAGCCGCCCCAGAAGCTCGAGGGCGTGCACGACCGGCTCATCACCCGCTTCAAGTGGGGTCTCACCGCGGACATCCAGCCGCCGGACTTCGAGACCCGCTTCGCCATCCTCAAGCGGAAGCTGGAGGATCCGGACTTCGCGGACTTCCCGGACGTGCCGGACGACGTGCTGACCTTCATCGCCCACAAGGCCAAGGGCAGCGTGCGCGACCTCGAAGGCCTGGTCACCCGGGTGGTCTACCAGGCGAGCTTCATGGGCGTGCCGGTGACCCTGGAACTGGCCCACGCGGCCTTCCAGGGGTCCAGCGGCGAGGAGCCCGGGGCCCTGGTGCCTCCGGAACGCATCTACCGACTCACCGCCGAGACCTACGGGATGAGCCTCATGGACTTGATGAAGAAGAAGTCCCGGAAACCGGAGGCGCTGCTTCCCCGGCAGGTGGCCATGTACCTCGCCCGGGAACTCGGACAGGCCTCCCTGACGGAGATCGGGAAGGCCTTCAGCATGCACCACAGCACCGTCATGAACAGCATCGACAAGGTGCGGGACCGGATGCAGAAGGACGCCGATTTCCACAAGGCTGTCCACGCCCTTCTGAACAGCATCCAATGACCCGCTTGGAGTTATTCTCGTATCCACAGGCCCCGCGCTCCGCGGGTCCCCGCCGTTGCGGATTACGACCTCCCGGGGCCCTGAGGGCCTTCGGAATCCCCCTCCCTCCGGAGGTCCTCCACACCCATGCGGGACGTCCCAAACTCCGATAGGATGGATCTTTGATGTCCGAATCCACAATCCCTTGGGGTCTTCATCAGCATCAGGGTGAGCTATGAATCCATCCCTTCAGATCTCTAAGGAACGGCTTGACCGCACCCTGGGGATCCTCCGCCACGCCCTCGACCGGCGCGTCACCCTGCCCATCCTCCAGCACCTGCTGCTGGAGGCGGGAAGCAAGGAGATGACCCTCAAGGCCACGGACATGGAGCTCGCCTTCGAGGCGACGCTTCCCGTCGAAGGCCAGGGGGAGTGGACCGTCGCCATCCCCGGCAAGAAGTTCATCGAGACCGTCCGGGTGTACCCGGAAGGCATCCTGTCCCTCGAGGTGCCTGATGGAGGTCACCGCCTCTGGCTGAGGGCCAAGGGCATGAACTCCGAGCACAACCTCCAGCCCGGCGAGGGCTTCCCGGAGCTGCCCCAGCCCGGCGCGGACCTTCCTGTGGTCCAGATCCCCTCCGCCAAGCTGAAGCGGGCCATCCACCTGGGCGGCCTGGCCGTGAGCCGGGACGCCACCAAGCCGACCCTCTCGGCCGTGCTGCTCCATCTCACCAAGACCGCCGTGCGCGTGGTCTCCACGGACGGCTTCCGCCTCGCCGTGGTGGACGTGCCCTGCGAGACGAGGCTCAAGGACGAGGTCCGGCTCATCGTCCCCAAGCGCGCCCTGGACCTGCTGCCCTCCCTGCTCTCCGATGAAGGCGACGTGAAGCTGGCCTGGGACGGCACGACCCTCTTCCTCGACCTGCCGGGCCTGAAGTTCAGCACCCGCCTCGTCACCGGCAACTACCCGGCGTACGAGAAGGTCCTGCCCGCCGAGCTGCCCCGCAAGGTCATCGTGGACCGGGAGGCCTTCCTGAAGACGCTGCGCTTCGTGGGCCTGAAGAAGGACGACTACAACAAGAACGTCCGCCTCAGCTTCGAGTTCCCGAACCTGAAGGTCCAGTTCCAGCACCCGGACGAGGGCACCAACTTCGGCACCCTGACCTTCTCCGGCGAGGAGAAGCCTGTGGAGCTGGCCTTCAACATCGACTACCTCACGGAGCTGCTGGACCGGCTGCCCGGTGACGAGGTGGTCTACCAGTTCAAGGACGAGGTGGGCCAGGGCATTTTCATGAGCCCCAGCATCGAGGACTTCTCCTTCCGCTACATCCTCATGCCCGTCCGCTACGCCCAGCCCGCCGGCGTCTGACGCCGGCGCCCCGCACCACCACGAAGCCGCATCGCGAGATTTGATCTTGGAAGACGCCCGTTCCCGCACGAACCCCGAGCACGAAAACGCCTACACCGCCGACAACATCACCGTCCTGAGGGACCTGGAGGCCGTCAGGAAGCGGCCTGGGATGTACATCGGCGACACCGATGACGGCTCCGGCCTCCACCACATGGTCTACGAGGTGGTGGACAACTCCATCGACGAGGCGCTGGCGGGCTACTGCTCCCGCATCGACGTCACCCTCCACACGGACGGCTCCTGCTCCGTGGAGGACGACGGACGTGGCATCCCTGTGGACATCCACAAGGAGGAGAAGCGCTCCGCGGCCGAAGTGATCATGACCGTCCTCCACGCGGGCGGGAAGTTCGACAACACGAGCACTGAAGGCAAGAACGCCTACAAGGTGTCCGGCGGCCTCCACGGCGTCGGCGTGTCCTGCGTGAACGCGCTCTCCAGCAAGCTCTGGCTGACGGTCTGGAAGGACGGCAAGGAACACGCGATGACCTTCACCCGCGGCAAGGCGGACGCCCCGCTGGCCGTGGTGGGCCCCACCGCCAAGCGCGGCACCCGCGTGAAGTTCCTGCCGGACACCGAGATCTTCAACAACGTCCTGGACTTCTCCTTCGAGACCCTGAGCCAGCGCCTGCGGGAGCTGAGCTACCTGAACCAGGGCGTCCACATCCGCATCACCGACGAGCGCAGCGGCGACACCCACGACTTCATGAA
This sequence comes from Holophagaceae bacterium, assembly GCA_035758545.1. GTDB lineage: Bacteria > Acidobacteriota > Holophagae > Holophagales > Holophagaceae > JAFDVN01. Next base: position 16,965 of record DASTWQ010000132.1, read on the forward strand.
CGCCGGCGGCATCAGCGCCTTCGTGGAGCACCTGAACCGCAACAAGACCTCCCTCCACAAGCCCCCGATCTACATCAAGGACGAGAAGCAGGACACCACCGTCGAGGTGGCGCTCCAGTGGAACGACTCCTACCAGGAGACGCTCTACTGCTTCACGAACAACATCCGCAACCGGGACGGCGGCGCGCACCTGGAGGGCTTCCGGGCCGCCATGACGCGCGTGATCAACACCTACGCCGAGAAGAACAACCTCCTCAAGAGCGCCAAGGTGACGCTCTCGGGCGAGGACGTGCGCGAGGGCCTCACAGCCGTCATCAGCGCCAAGGTGCCCGATCCCAAGTTCAGCAGCCAGACCAAGGACAAGCTCGTCTCCTCCGAGGTGAAGGGCATCGTCCAGACCATCGTCTACGACAAGCTCACGAGCTTCTTCGAGGAGAACCCCCGGGAGGCCAAGGCCATCCTGGAGAAGGCCATCGAGGCCGCCCGCGCCCGCGAGGCCGCCCGCAAGGCCCGGGAGCTGACCCGCCGCAAGGGCGCCCTGGATGGCGGCGGCCTGCCGGGCAAGCTGGCGGACTGCCAGGAGCGGGACCCCGCCCTCAGCGAGCTCTTCTTGGTGGAGGGCGACTCCGCCGGCGGCTCCGCCAAGCAGGGCCGCAACCGCGCCAACCAGGCCATCCTGCCTCTCAAGGGCAAGGTGCTCAACGTCGAGAAGGCGCGCTTCGACAAGATCCTCGGTCACAACGAGCTCCGCATCCTGATCCAGGCCCTCGGCACGGGCATCGGCAAGGAGGAGTTCAAGGTCGAGAACCTCCGCTACCACAAGATCGTCCTGATGACGGACGCCGACGTGGACGGCTCCCACATCCGGACCCTGCTCCTCACGTTCTTCTACCGACAGATGCCCGAGATCGTGGAGAAGGGCTACCTCTACATCGCCCAGCCACCCCTCTACAAGGTCAAGAAGGGCAAGTCCGAGAAGTACCTGAAGGACGAGCGGGCCCTGGAGGAGTACCTCTTCCACAAGGCCCTGGACGGCTGGAGCCTCACGCTCGCCGACGGTACCGAGCACAAGGGCGCGAGCCTGGTGCGGGAGCTGAAGAAGTGGGGCGAGGTCCAGCAGCTCTACGCCAAGTTGGATCGCCGCGGCTACGCCCGGCCCCTGGCGGACTTCCTCATGGACGCCGGCTGGCTCGAGCCCCGCCGGTTCGCCACCGAGGAGGGCGCGAAGGAGGTCGCGGCGGCCATCCAGGCCGCCAAGCTCGGCGCCTGCGAAGTGGAGCTGATCCCCGCCGACATCGCCGAGCCCGGCGTGGAGGCGGCCGCCCCGGCCTACCAGGTCCGCGTGCTCCGCATGCACCTCAGCCGGCCCATCACCTTGTGGCTGGATGCCCACGTGGCCCAGTGGGGGGAGTTCCGCCGCCTGGCGGCCCTGCGCCACGAGCTGTCCGCGTTCACCAGCGGCGAGCTGGTGCTGCGCCAGATCAAGGACGCCAAGCCCGCCAAGGGCAAGGAATCCACCAAGGAGAAGGACGAGGAGGAGGAGGGCGAGTCCGCCAGCTCCCTGCTCGCCCAGAAGGAGCTCCGGTTCCAGGATCCCGAGGCCCTGCTGGCCACGGTCCTGGAGGAAGGCAAGCGCGGCGTCTACGTCCAGCGCTACAAGGGCCTCGGCGAGATGAACCCCGAGCAGCTCTGGGAGACCACCATGGATCCCGAGCGCCGCATCATGCTGCAGGTCCGCGTGGACGACGCGGTGGAGGCCGACGAGATCTTCACCCTGCTCATGGGCGATGCCGTCGAGCCCCGCCGCCGCTTCATCGAGGGCAATGCCCTGCTGGCCGAGAACATCGACATCTAGGTCGTCTCATTCCAAGACCTGGATCATGTTCCATGTAGAACATCAGCCCTGAATCGAGCCCCGCATGACGAATCGCATCGAGCCGTTGGAAATCGAAAAGGAAATGCGCCGGTCCTACCTGGACTACGCGATGAGCGTCATCGTCGGCCGCGCGCTGCCCGACGTCCGGGACGGCTTCAAGCCCGTCCATCGCCGCGTGCTCTACGCCATGAAGGCCGGCGGCAACGACTGGAACCGGGCCTACCGCAAGAGCGCCCGTACCGTCGGCGACGTGATCGGTAAGTACCACCCCCATGGCGACGCTCCGGTCTACGACGCCCTCGTGCGCCTGGCCCAGCCCTTCTCCATGCGCTACACCCTCGTGGACGGCCAGGGCAACTTCGGCTCCATCGACGGCGACCGTCCGGCGGCCATGCGTTACACCGAGGCCCGCCTGGCCCGGGTGAGCAACGAGCTCATGTCCGACATCGACCAGGAGACGGTGGATTTCGGGCCCAACTACGACGGCAGCGAGGAGGAGCCCCTCGTCCTGCCCGCCCGCTTCCCGAACCTGCTGGTGAACGGCAGCCAGGGCATCGCCGTGGGCATGGCCACGAGCATCCCGCCGCACAACCTCAAGGAGTGCTGTGAGGCCCTGATCCACCTCATCGACCACCCCGAAGCGGACATGGCCGCCCTGATGAAGTTCGTCCAGGGTCCCGACTTCCCCGGTGGCGGCCTCATGCTCGGCACCGAGGGCGTGCTGGACGCCTACCGCACCGGCCGGGGCCGCTGCGTGGTCCGCGCCAAGGCCCACACCGAGACCATCCGGGTGAAGAACAAGGGCGAGGTGG
>DASTWQ010000146.1:0-13314 GCA_035758545.1 Holophagaceae bacterium
CGGGATGACGCATTCGGCCATGGCGCACCTCAACCCACCATTGTCCGCCTGAATGCAAAGAGGCTCAAGCCTCGCGGCCTGAGCCTCGCCCGGGACCCGGCTGGGGTCAGAAGTTGACGGTCAGCGTCCCGCTGGCGGTGACGGTCCCCGTGCCCGTCACAGGCGTGGCGACCGTGACCGAGCCGTCCGCATTCAAGGTGCTGCGGGTGCTGCGGACCGTATAGTCGCCCGTGGGCACCTGGGTGAAGGTGTAGGACTCGCCGGTGGGGGTCACGGTGGCGATCTGGCTGTGGATCACGAAGGAACCCATGGCCGCGGTCGAGCCCTCCGGCAGGGTCTGGATCAGGTCCACGGTGTCCGACTGGTCGCTGCCGGCCGGCGCCGCGTAGGTGCCCGTCGCCGTGCCCGTGGCGAGGGCCGGGGTGAAGCTCGTGGTCCAGGTGTAGGTCGGGGTCGAGCTGGAGATCGTGAACCCGGCGCTGGCCTTAGCGTTGTAGGAGGCGGTGGTGGTCACGGGCTGGGACACGATGAAGTAGGTCCCGCCCGTCGGCAGCAGGTCCAGGGTGTAGGACCCATCGGCGGCGGTGACCGCGCTGCGGACGAGGGTCGGCGAGCCGGAGCCGTCCAGGGTCTCGGCATAGACCTCGGCGCCCGCCAGGGCCTGGCTGGAGCCGTCCGTGAGCGTGCCGCTCACGCTGCCGGTGGCGAGCTTGTCGAAGGCCCGGACCGTAGGCCGCAGGAGGTACTTGTCGGAGGCGCCGGCCTGGACCACCTGGATGGAGTGGGCGGCGTCGAAGTCGATGTAGACGTCCTCGGTCGTGCCCGCCTGGACCTGGAAGCTGACGATGAGCTTGACCCCCGTCTGCATGCCCGAGGGCACGGTCAGCGCATGGGTCGAGCCGTCCGAAAGCACCACCGTGTTGCCGCTGCCGAGGATCAGCCGCATCTGCTCGTAGTGGCCCGCCGGCAGGGTCGCGCCATTGGCGAGAGTGGCGCTGATCCCGTTCGTGAGGCTCAGCAGATCGTAGGTCTGGTTGGGGGAGGACAGCGTGGTCCAGCCGTCGGGACCATGGATCTGGACCTGCTGGATGTTCAGGTAGACGTGCTGGTAGCCGCCGATGGGGCCATCCACCAGGTGGACGTTCATGGAGCCGGTGCTGCCGCCGGACGAGGAGGAGCCGCCGCAGGCGAGAAGGCCGAGAAGCGCGGTTCCGGCGAGGAGGGACGGGATCGTGGCGCGGGATGCCATGGGACCTCCGGGAGGATTGAACCCCCAAGATCGGCCCTCGCAACCCCAGACGCCACAAACTTTAATTCTGCATCAACTGATGAAATCAGGTGGATTGACACAGCTGTTGCAAATCCCTGGAACCGTCACCGGCTCCAGGCTCGGGCCAGGCCCAGGCTCAGATCCAGCAGCGGGGTCTCGCTCCGGGAGAGGGCCTCCCCCTTCAGGTCCCGCTCGCACTGGTTCACCTTGGCGAGCAGGGCCTTCAGGCCCTCGCCCTTCAGCTTCGCGGCCACGGACCGGTAGCCGTCCAGCAGGAAGGCCTGCCGCGGCGACAGGCCCAGGGCCCCGGTGAGCTGGGCGCCCTGCAGGCCCCGGGCCTCGGCGTCGGCGAACTTCAGCGCCCGGTCCACCTCCCGCCGGGCCTGGCCCAGGAGCATGAGGGGCTCGTCGCCGTCCTCCAGGGCGAGCCGCAGCGCCGCGAGGGCGCCGGCGGTGTCCCCTCGCTGCCAGGCCGAGGACCAGGCGAAGGCCTTCTGATCCGCCAGCCGGAAGGTGACCTGGTCCACCTGGGCCTCGCCGGCCTTGCGGTCCTCACAGAGGAGGTCCAGCACTTCCAGGGCCCGGCGCAGCAGGCCGGGATGGCCCCCGAGCCGCTGGACCAGCAGCTCCTTCGGCCGGGGCCCGAGCTCCAGGCCCAGGCGCTTGGCTTCGGCGGCGAGGAAGGCGTCGAGCTCCTCCGCCTCCAGCACGCCGGTCTTCAGGATGCGGCCGGCCTTGGCCCAGTCCGTCCAAGGCTTGGCGCCCAGGGCCTTGCCCGGCGCGGCGGAGAGGGTGCCCCAGGCCACCAGCAGCAGCCGCAGGTCCGCCGGCGGCTTGTCCAGCCAGCCCTTGAGGGAGGCCGGCAGCTCCTTGGGTTTGGCGAAGAGGTTGTCCGCCGCGGGCGCGAGGACCACCCGGGCGGCGGCGCCCATGGGCGGCGCCTCCTGCAGGGCGTTCTGGATCTCCGCCCAGGGGCAGCCCTCGCCGCAGACCGTGAGGCTCCAGTCCGACCACTCCGGATCCACGTGGACGGCCTTCCAGGCCGCGACGGCGGCCTTGCGGCCGTCCCCGTCCTCGCCGTGGACAAGGGCGAAGGGCTGGCGGGCCCAGGCCGCGAGCGCCGCGTCCTTCACTCCGCGCCCTCCAGGAGCTGGGTGAGCATGCTCTCGGCGAAGTCATCCGCCAGGCCGCCCAGCACCTCGGATTCCCGGCTGTCGAAGCTCGCGAAGTTCTGATCCACCCGGTACTGGTTCGAGAAGGTGAGGCCCGGCCGGGAGAGCACCACCTGCCCCGTCTGACCGTCCAGCAGCTCCACGCTGGCCACCATGACCACCTCCACCCGGGAGGCGTTGCCGGCGCTGCGGGCATCACCCGTGGAGCCCAGGGTCAGGCCGATGGGGCGGAACTCGATCTTCTCCAAGGTGCCCTGCACCACCCACCGGGCGGGCTCGCCGCTGGGCACCAGGCGCCAGGGGGAGGCCGCGACGATGCGGTACTCGAGGGCCTTGCTGAGGCGGTCCTCCAGGCCCAGCTTGGCGGTCTTGTTCACGAAGGGCGCGAGGCGCACCGTGTCCCCCCGGCGCATCCAGGGCTGGGGATGGGGCTGGCGGTCCAGGCGGCGGTAGCCGCAGCCGAGGCCGACGGCGAGCAGGCCCGGGGCCAGCAGGCCGAAGGCCACGCGCCTCGCGAGCCCCGGCCGGCTCCAGCCTCCAGCCTCCAGCCTCCGGCCTGAGGTCATGGCTGGTACACGCCGACGTAGGGCAGGTTCCGGAAGTGGCCGTCGAAGTCCAGGCCGTAGCCCACCACGAAGAGGTCCTTGATGGTGAAGCCCACGTAGTCCACAGGCACCTGGGCGATGCGGCGGGAGGGCTTGTCCAGCAGGGTGCAGATCTTCAGGGAGGCGGGCTCCCGGTCCATCAGCAGGTTCCGGACCTTGGTGAGGGTCAGGCCCGTGTCCACGATGTCCTCCAGGATCAGCACATGGCGGCCCTGGAGGGGACGGTCCACGTCCTTCTTCACGAGCACCTCGCCGGTGCTCTCGGTGCCGCCGTAGCTGCTGACCTGCATGAAGGTGATGTCCACCTCCAGGGGGATGGCCCGGGCCAGGTCCGCGAAGAAGGGGAAGACCCCGTTCAGGAGCCCCACCAGGACCAGGTCCTTGCCGGCGTAGTCCTGGCCGATCCGGGCCCCCAGCTCCTGGACCTTGGCCTGGATCTGGGCGGTGTCCAGCAGGGGGGTCACACGGTCGCGCATGGGCTCCTCGGCGGAAAACCCTATTCAACCGCGCCGCCCCGGCCCGGGTCCATAGCTGTGCCATGCTTGACGGCGGACTCATGAACCATGCGATTGATGCGGTGATGGCCACCCCCCCCCAGGACAGCCCGTACCACGCGCCGGAAGTGCTGGCGTGGGTGACGGCCGCCCAGGCCGGGGACATGGACGCCTTCTCCTGCCTGGTGGAGCGCTTCTCCCGGGACGTCTACGGCAAGGCCTTCTCCATCCTCAAGAGCCACTCGGACGCCGACGACGTGGTCCAGGAGACCTTCCTGCGGGTCTACCGGGCCCTGCCGGGCTTCCGCCACGAATCCTCCTTCCGCACCTGGATCATCACCATCGCCACCCGCCAGGCCCTCAACTACCGGGAGCGCCTCCAGAAGCCCCAGGACCCCCTCGAGAACGAGGAGGGCCTGGAGCACCCCGCCCTCCGGGTGGACCAGACCCAGCTGGACGCCCTGCTGGACGAGGAGTCCCGCCGCCTCCTGCGGGAGGCCCTGCCCAAGCTGCCCAAGCGCCAGAAGGAGGCGCTGATGCTCAAGCTCCAGCACGACTGGAAGTACGAGCGCATCGCCCAGGAGATGGGCACCTCCATCGGCAGCGTGAAGGCCCACATCTTCCACGCCATCCAGAACCTCACCCGCCACGTCGGCGCGGCCCGCCAAGGAGGCCGTCCATGAATGCCGAGCTCCAGCCCATGCCGGACACCTGCGCCCGCGTCCTCGAGCGCGTCGCCGAGGATCCCCTGGATCCCGGGGCCGAGGCGGAAGCCCACCTGCGGAGCTGCCCCGCCTGCGCCGAGGCCCGGGTGATGCTGCTGGCCCAGGAGGAGGCCCCGGCGCCCCTCGCCCCCGCCGGCTATTTCGCGGCCCTGCCCGCCCGGGTGATGCGCAAGCTGCCCACGTCCAAGGCCCCCCGGCGGCTCCCCGGCTGGCTCTGGGCCGCGGCCGCCGCGGTGCTGGTGGCCGCCTCCGTGGGCGGCTTCCTGGCGGGCCGCGCCACCCCGGCCCCGCCGGTGCTCCAGCCCCTGGCCCAGCAGACCCAGCCGGCGGAGGCTCCAGGCCAGGACCGGGCCCTGCCCTTCCAGGACAGGGACGAGGATCTGGCCGAACTCGGCGGCCTCAGTCCCGCGGAGATGAAGGCCCTGGTGTCCTCCCTGGACGCCGCTCCGGCCCCCGCCGCTCCCCCCCAAGGAGGCCGCAAGTGATCCAGGCCCTCATCCTGCCCGCCCTGATGGCCCAGGCCCCCGGGAGCGCCCTGCCTGGCCAGGACCCCGGCGACAGCCAGCCGGATCCCCGCCCCCTCCTCCAGTTCCGGGCCCGGCGGCTGCGGGAGGGGCTCGGCCTCTCCGAGGCCCAGGCCGACCGCATCGCCCGGCGCTGGGGCCAGTTCGACCAGGAGCACTTCACCCGCCAGCGCCAGATCGCGGCCCTGCGCCTGCGCTTCAACGACATCCTCCTGGGCCCCGAGCCCGAGGACCGCAAGAGCGCCCTCATCAAGCCCCTGCTCGACCAGTTCATGGACCTCCGCCGCCAGCAGGAGGAGGCCAAGCACCGCTTCGAGGAGGACGTCCGGGCGGGCCTGAGCCCCGCCCAGCAGGCGCGGCTCGTCCTGCTCGTGGAGGACCTCAACAAGCAGATCCTGGACGTCCTGAGGGAGCGCCGCCAGCGCCGGCGCGGGTTCTAGACGGGCTTGGGGGCCGGAGGCTGGCAGCCAGCGGCCCCGTCGTCTCGCCCTTCGCCCCTCACCCCTCGAGAATGACGGGCACGACCATGGGCCGCGTCCCAGTGGTCTTCCGCACGGCCTTGCGGATGGCCTGACGGAGCAGATCCCGCAGGGCCTCGGAATCCTTCCGCAGATCCGCGGGGATCGCCTCCAACGCGGCCTTGAGGGCGCCCTTGAGGACCTCCGCGTAGGCCTCGTCGTCGCTGCGGACCACGAAGCCCCGGGAAAGCACCGTGGGCTCCGCCACCAGACCGCCACGGCCATCCAGCTGCACCGTGGCGAAGATGACGCCGTCCTCCTGGAGGATGAGCCGGTCCTTCACGACCTGGACGTCCACCGCGTGGTCCACCCCCTCGTCCACCAGCAGGCGGCCCACAGGGACGGTACCGGCGATGCGGATCTCCTTGTCGGTGATGCGCAGGCACTCGCCGCCGTCGAGCAGCGTCACCTGCCGGTCGGTCCAGCCCTCCTCCCGGGCCAGGCGCGCGTGGGCCTGGAGGTTCCGGTAGGCGCCGTGGACGGGCACGAAGTGGGCAGGGCGCACGGCTCGCATCAGCACGCGCATGTCGTCCCGGTGGCCGTGGCCTGTGGCATGGATGGGACCGAAGGCGGAGATGTCCGTCTCCACCCCCAGGCGCGCCGCGGCATCCAGCAGCCGGGCGATGGGGATCTCATTGCCGGGGATGGGGCGGGAGCTCAGGATGAGCCGGTCGCCCTTGCCCAGCTTGAGCCCCTTCATCTCGCCCCGCAGCATGCGGGAGAGGGCGCTCATGGGCTCGCCCTGGCTGCCGGTGCAGACGATGAGGACCTTCGAAGCCGGCAGGTCCGCGGCCTCGGAGGCCTCCAGCAGCAGGCCCTCAGGCAGCTCCATCTTGTGGAGGCGCCGCGCCAGGCCGAGAGCCCGCTCGAGGCTGCGGCCCAGGCCCACCAGCTTCCGGCCGTGCTTGAGGGCCAGCTCCGCGAGGAGCTGGATGCGGTGGACGTTGGAGCTGAAGGTGGCGACGATGAGGCGGCCTTCGGAGGCCTCGAAGGCATCCTCCAGGCCCTCGCGGCAGCTGGCCTCGGAGGGCGCGCGGCCGGACCGGAAGGCGTTGGTGGAATCCGACAGCAGCAGACGGACGCCGGATTCGCTGAGCTCCTGCAGGCGCGAGATCCCCGTGAGACGGCCGTCGATGGGGGTCGGGTCCAGCTTGAAGTCGCCGCTGTGGACCACCACGCCCTGGGGGGTGTGGATGGCGAGGCAGCAGGCGTCGGGGATGCTGTGGGTGATGGGGATCCACTCCACCGCCAGGTCCCGGCCGAATTCGACCCGGTCGAAGTCCTGGACCTCATGCAGGAGGTCCAGGTCGAGGCCGTGCTCCTTGAGCTTGCCCTCCACCAGCCCCAGCGTGAACGCGGTGCCGTAGACGGGCACCGGCCAGCGGTGCAGGAAGTACGGCAGCGCGCCGATGTGGTCCTCGTGCCCGTGGGTGAGGGCCACGCCGCGGATCCGGTCCGCGAAGGGCTCCAGGTAGGCGAAGTCCGGCACGATCCGGTCGATGCCCGGCTGGTCCTCCGAGGGGAAGAGCTGCCCGCAGTCCACCAGCAGGAGATCCTCGCGGGTGTGCACCGCCAGGGCGTTCATGCCGAATTCGCCGACGCCGCCGATGGGCACCAGTCTCAGTTCGCCGCTCCGGGGCGGTTCCATCCAGGTTTCAAAGTCCATGGGGCCAGTGTCTCACCATCCGGAGCCATTCCTCAGGAGAGAGGGCCTCGGGCCGCAGGGAGGGGTCCAGGCCCGCCGCCTGGACGGCCTCCGCGCCGAGGGTGTTGGACAGGGTCTTGCGGCGGTGGCCGAAGGCCCGGTGCAGCAGGGCCAGCAGCCGGCGGCGGGTCTCCAGGTCCGGGGCGTCCGGCCGGGGATCGAACTGCAGCACCACGGAATCCACCTTGGGGGCGGGCCGGAAGGAGCCCGGACCCAGGACCGCCAGGCGGGTGATGCGCGCGCCGAGCTGGGCCAGCACAGAGAGCGGCCCGTAGTCCTTGGTGCCGGGCCGGCCCATGAGCTTCAGGCCCACCTCCTTCTGGAACATGAGCACCATGCGGTCCCAGGGCACCGGCTGGGTGAGGAAGCGCGTGAGGATCGGCGTCGCGGCATTGTAGGGCAGGTTGCCGACGATGCTCCAGGCGGGGCCCTCCGGCAGGGGCAGGGTCACGGCATCTCCCTGGAGGAGGTGGAAGTGAGGCTCCGGATGCCGGGAGCCCAGGAGGGCGATGGCCTCCGGGTCCAGATCCACGGCCCAGAGCGGCCGGCCATCCGCCAGCAGCCGCTCCGTCAGCACCCCGGGACCCGGGCCGACCTCCAGGATCCGGGCCGAGGGCGCCTCCAGGGCGGCCGCCACGATGGTACGGATGGCCCCCTCGTTGACGAGGAAGTTCTGGCCGAAGGCCTTCTTCGCTTTCAAGAGCCGGTGGGGCGCGTCCATCCCTCCACGGTAGCAATGAAAAGGGGCCCTCGCGGGCCCCTTGGGACGGTACGGATGGCGCTTCAGCGGATGATGCGCCAGCTGCGGGGGCGGAAGCCGAAGCCGCTGGTCTTGCCGAAGGAACCGCCCACCTGGGCGCCGGCGTTGGAGATGGTGCCGGTCTGCCCGTTGTTGGAGCCCTGGCCGCTCTGGATGACCGCCGCCGTGCCCAGGGCCGTGATCTCGCCCGGGAGGTTGGGGTAGGTCAGCACGATGCCGGTGCAGGTCGGGTCTCCGCCATTGAACGAGGTGGAGCTGGCGGAGGTGCTCCCGCTGTTGAAGGTGGGCTGGAGCACGTTGCAGATGCGGTAGGTGTTGGTGATGCCCGTGCCCTTGCAGGCGTCGGTGCCCTGGCTCGGCAGGAAGTCGCTGAAGAAGAGCACGCCGTTCAGGACTACCGTGTTGGTGATCACCTTGGGGAAGAAGTACCCCGAGGAGGACTTGGTGGCTGCGCCCATGTTGAGCTTGTAACCCAGCTTCTGCTTCAGGTAGTAGGCGGAGTTCGCCGGATCCACCGAATAGCCGTTGAAGGTGCCCGTGAAGGCGCTGACGGTGGTGAGATCCGCGATGTCGCCGTCCGAGCTGGTCTTCCCCTGCTGGATGCCGGGGATGTCCAGGTTGGACGTGCTCACTCCGCTGACGCCGGAGAGCGAGGCGCTGTCCTGGCGGTCGAAGATGACGTTGACCCAGTTGTTGTAGGGCGTGGTGGTGCTGCCGCTGGTCACCGCCGGATTGATGCCGTCCGCGTCCATCGGGTCATTGCGGTCCCCGGTGCCGAAGGAGAGGCCGACGGCGATGGGGGCGGTCTTCGGATCCGAGGTGCGGATGACCGGGTAGGGTCCCGCGAGCAGGAACGGCGTAGGCGTGGTGGTGATGCTCCAGCCCGTGGGGGTCTGGAAGACATGGCGGATGCCCTGGGTGGTGTTGGCCTTGTTTGAGCTGGTCCAGTCGTCGATGCTCGAGCTGTCCAGGCGGATCACGGCGTTGGTGGCCAGGCCCGTGTTGCCCAGGACCCAGACGCCGCCGCCGCGGGGGGAGGTGGAGCTCACGTTGGCGGCCGTGGGCGAGTCCGAGAAGTAGACCCGCTGGGTGTGGCCGCTGCCCTGGAAGAACTCCAGGGGCACGACGCCGGCCGGGATGCAGCCCATGGCGCCGAACTTCGTGGTGAAGGTGGAGTCGTTGAAGTTCCAGGTGTACAGGTTCTTCGTGGGACCGGTGGCCACGTCGAAGGCCAGGATGGAGCGGCCGAGCTTTGCGTTGCTGTCCTTGAAGGTGCTGTCCGCGGCGAAGGCGGCGTCGACGTCGGAGGTGCTGAGGCCGCCGCCGAGGAAGACCATGTCCTGATTCACCACGCCTCCGGACATGTCCACCCGGGCCAGGGCCGGGGTGGTGGTGGAGTAGCCCATGTGGCGGATGACGTTCTGCTGGGCGTCCGTGGTATTGGAGGGCACGTCATCGGGGACGAGCTTCCAGGCCATGGTGGTCCCGGAATTCCCGACCGCCGCCGCCAGGTTCGCGAAGTCGAAGGCGTAGTAGGACCGCCCGCCCTTGCGCTCGCCAACGATGACGCGGACCACGTCGCTGCCGTCCACGAGCCCATTACCGCGGGTCTGGCCGGCGGCGGGCACGTCCTTGAAGTAGACCGTGGGCGTGCCGTCCATCATGTAGCGGTGGGGGTTGGACCGGGACCGCAGCTGGACGATGGACTTGAGGTACTCGCCGGGGATGAAGGCCCAGATCTCATCGACGTAGCCGTGGGGGATCAGGCCGGTGGTGGTGTTCGTGGTGGTGACCGGATCCCCGGTGACGGGATCGATGGTGGTCGTGTAGAAGGTGATGGTGCCTTCCGTGGTCCAGCTCACCTCGCCGAAGGCGTGGAAGATGCCCTGGTTGTCGCCGGCGAAGATCACCCGGAAATGGGCGGTGCTGCCGGAGGGGACGGTGCCGAGCTTGCCGGCCAGGTAGGGGCTGACGGAGGAGGTCAGGGCGCTGGTCGGATACTCCAGCACCGTGGGGGCGCTGTTGACGATGTCGCCCATGATGTCGTTGCGGGGCGTGATGTCGGTGGCATCGGTCTCGCCCGCGGTCTCCGCGCCGCGCATGAACCGGATGTAGGCGGTGCGGGTGGGATCGTCCGTGGCGCCGACCATCGCCTGGGTGAGGGCGGTGGTGCTCTCGTCGAAGGGGACCAGGGTCGTGGTCCCGGGGAGGTTCGTGTAGATGTTCCGGGTCTTCCAGGTGCGGACGCCCGCGCTGAAGATCGAGAGGTTCGCGGACCAGATGGCGTTCTGGTCGGTCACCGTCCCGATGGCGTTGCCCTTGTCATCCAGGAAGGAGACGCCCGAGGGCCCGAGGTAGAGGCCGGCCATGAGCAGGTCGCCCTTCCAGCGGGGGCCCTTCACGGTCTGGAAAAGGCCGAGGTAGGCCTGGTTGCCCAGGGAGAGGCCCACCAGGGGGCTGGCGGGCGCGGCCACCGAGGCCGAACCGCCGGTCACCTCCGCCAGGATCGCCGTGAGGGCCTGGCTGAGCTTGTTCACATCCGTGGCGTCGAAGTAGAAGGGGTTGACGGTCGGGTCGCTGGACGGATCGTTCGGATCGAAAGGCGCGGTGCTGAGGTTCCAGCTCTTGGTGTCGGGGTTCCCGTAGAGGGCCGCCCGGAAGAGCTCGGACTTGCCGCTGCCTGCCTCGCCGAGGGAGCCCGCCAGGCTCATGCCCACGGTCATGGTGCGAACCCGCCGCGGCGCGGCAGCGGTGGCGCCGCGGCTCGTGACGAGGTAGGGCATGTACTTGTCGAGCCTGAAGCTGCCCTTGGTGGGTCCGGTGTAGGGGCCGCCGGGGTTGTAGTGGGCCACGGCACCGGCCAGGGTCCAGATGTTGAAATCCGCATTCCCGGGAACCATGTTCGACGGGGATCCCAGGGCCGTGTTGCCCTTCTCCTCGGTGCCCTGGGCATAGGGATCCCCGAGCTTGATGCCGCTGTCGTTGGCGATGCCATCCGTGAAGACCACCACGAAGGATTTGCGGCAGGGCGGGATGGGAGAGACGTCCGTGCCGCTCTGGTTGGTGCCCTTCCCATTGCCGGGGCCGAAGGTGCTCTGCGCCTCGTTCGTCAGGGCCATCTGCGCATAGGCATTGGCGAAGGCATGGGTGAGCGGCGTGCTCGTGGAGGGCTCCATGTCGATGAAGTGCTTGAGCGTGGGGCTCCAGGTGCCTCCGGTGGCGCGGCTCATCAGGCGGATGTCCCGGGTGACCTGGGTGGAGCTGGCGCTGCCGTTGTCGGAACTGACGTAGGAGGTTCCGTCCTCGCTGTCGTCCAGGAACCGGTAGCCCCACCACACCTTCGGGGGGATGTTGAGGTCGGTGCCCTCGTTGTCGAACCAGGCCTTCACCACGGCGTACTTGAGGGCCTGGAACCGGGTCATGCCCGTGAGGCCGTTGTTCCAGCTCGCGGCGGGATAGCCGCTGGGCTCGTAGGCGCCGCCGAGGGAGTCGTTCTGGGCGGCGACGGCGAAGGTCTTATGGGTGTCGTCCACGCCATTGTTGGTGGCGTTACGGGTGTCGGTGCCGAAGAACACCCACCACAGGTAGTCCTTGTTGTAGTGGAACCGGCCGATCTTGTAGCGCCCAGCGTTGACGTTATTGACGATGTTGTCCTGGCTCGTGGACGCGTAGAGGTCGTCCGGCGGCACGGGCGTGTTGGTGGGGGCCACCGGATCAATGAAGGTGACCAGGGTGGCGGAGGCGTTGTTCGACGAGGTCTTGCTGGGGTCCATCACCGCCCAGGGGATGGGCAGATCCACGGTGCGGGTGACGACCTGCGGCGTCCCGCCGAGGTTCACCGTGGCGGTGGCGGTGACGCGGACGTGGCTGGCCTGCTGGACGAGGGCGTCGAGCTTCGTCTGGGTGTAGAACTTGGTGTGGTCGATGGTGATGACGCTGCCGTCCGGGGCGATGAGCTGGGCCGTGGGCTTGCCGCTGCCGTCCACCTGGAACTGAGTCGCCTGGGCCAGGGTGTAGATGTTCTGGAAGTAGCCCGTGCCCTCGATCATCCAGATGTAGCCATTGGCGTCGAAGCAGGGGACGATGCCCGGAAAGTCGCCGCCGGTGCCGCTGGTCATGTTGTCCCACAGGGCGTTGTGGCCGGTCTGGCCCGCCGCAGTGTAGTAGCGCGGATCCCAGTAGACGGCGTGCATGGAGCCCGAGAAGTCGAAGACCGTGAGGAGCTCCGGCGGCGCGGAGTTGACCTTGTAGACATCCAGCAGATCGGTCTTGCTGGTCTGCAGGCGCGGGTCCATCTGGGCCCGCGCGGGCTGGAAGGCCAGCGCGGCCAGGATCGCGAGGGCCAGGGTGCGGACGCGGGTGGCGAGGGTCATGGGAGCCTCCAAGGGAGGAACGGCGGAACGGAAAGGGAGGTCGGAGGGGTCGGGACGGCCGCGGCGCGGCCTACTTGGCGGACTGGGAGAGCGCCTGGGTGCCGATGATCTCCCGGCGCTGCTGGTAGCGGAGGTAGTTGCCGCCCCCCATGGGGATGGCGGCGTTGCCGGTGCTGATCACCTGCCAGGCGGTGTCCTGGGAAGCATTGGCGTTGGGGTTCGTGCCCCCGGCCGCGTTGCCGCCGCCGCCGGTGAGGACGGTCGGCTGGAAGCCGAGGAAGCGGATCTGGAGGTCGAAGCGCTGGACGACCGGATCGCCGGAGCTGTTCTTGGCCTGGAGCACCGCTGAAGCGGTGGTGTTGTCGAACACCATGTCGTTGGCGGCCATCTGGCTCTCGTCGCTCTTCACGAGGGCGGCCATGTCCCAGGACCGGCTGCTGTCGGTGCTCGCGATGAGGCCGTCGTTGGTCAACCGGGTGTACCAGTCGGGGCTCTTCAGGTCCGTGATGGCCCTGGCGAGGTTGTAGTTGCCGGTGGCGCCGGAGTTGCCGATGGCGAGGCTCACGTTGTCCGGATGGGACCAGACCACGAACCAGTCCAGGCCGGCGTCCGCGGCGGAGGACGCCTTGTCGCCCTGGATGACGCTGCCGGAGGTGGCCAGGTCCCGGATGGCGTTCCTTGAGAGGCTGAAGGCCGCCAGGCTCATGAGCACGATGAGCACCAAGGCGATGACGATGGTGATGCCGCCGCGCTCGGAGCGCCGGGGGTCGGTGAGGATCGGGAAGGTCCGCATGGGTCGCCTCAGATGCCCAGACCGAAGTTGCGCGGCTGGATGAAGAGGGTCTGGGTCCGGGTCCGGTAGGCCGAGGTGTTCGCCGTGGCCGCGAAGTCGGTCCGCTTCAGGAGGGTCCGCGTGGTGACATCGGTGCGGAAAAGCAGCGGAGCGTTCCGGTACCAGAGCGGGTTGGTGGGATCCGCCGTCGTGGTGGCGTAGTTCTGCCCCGGGTAGGTGGCGGCCAGGGCCGCGAGCTTGGTGTTGAGGTTCGCCTGGGTGGCGCCCCAGGAGGCGCCCCGGGTCCACGTCGCCCCCTGATCGAGACTGAGGTCGAAACGGAGGCCGGTGACGTTCTGGGCCACCATCGTGCGGGTCACGTTGGCCGCGGCCAAG
>DASTWQ010000162.1:0-21688 GCA_035758545.1 Holophagaceae bacterium
ATGGCCACCTCGGGGCCCTGGTCTTCGCCGCGATCCTGGTCC
Organism: Holophagaceae bacterium; assembly: GCA_035758545.1. Lineage (GTDB taxonomy): Bacteria > Acidobacteriota > Holophagae > Holophagales > Holophagaceae > JAFDVN01. The sequence goes on from DASTWQ010000162.1 coordinate 43, forward strand.
ATCGCATCCCGGAGGGCGGGACCATCGCGAGCATCTTCCTGGCCCGGGGCTTCGGCTCCGCCGGGGCGCTGGTGGCCGCGGGCGTGCTCGCCCTGGCGACCCTCGCGGGCGCGCTGGGGCAGGAGTTGCTGCGGATCCCCGCGGGGCCGACCCTGGCCGCCGCGGCGGGCCTGGCGATCTACGTGGCCAGCTCCGACCTCCTCCCGGAGGTCCAGAAGGAGCCCGGCTGGAAGAGTACCCTCGCCGTGGGGACGGGCCTGGGGCTCTACCTGCTCTCGGCCCACTTCCTACCCCACCCCTGAGGCTCCGATGGCCGGATGGCGCAAGCGGCGCGCGGGCCTCTTCGGGGCCGTGGCCCTGCGGCTCGCAGCCCAGGGCCTGCCGGGCCTCCCGCCGGAGCGGGCGCTGGACGCTCCCCCGCCGGAGTTCCTGCTGCCCTATCGGCCCTTCGAACTGAACGCCGAGGCCCGGGACGGCGCCTTGCCCTTCTCCTGGCGCGGCCAGCGGGTCGTGCAGACAGGCGACCACTGGACCCTGGAGGGCGGCGCCGTCCAGGGTGAGGGCCTGCTGCTCCTCGCGGACCAGATCGACTACGACCTGAAGACCGGCGAGCTCGTCGCGCGGGGGCGGATCCGCGTGGAGGCCCCGGACCTGCGCCTGCGCTGCGAGAAGCTCGAGATGAACTGGCGCACCCGCTCCGGGCAGGCCTGGATGCTGGAGCTGGACCTTCCGCCCACCTGGACCCTCACCTCCGGACGCGTCTCCTTCGCGGGCATGCGCATCTGGACCTTTGACTCGGTGGAAGTGACCTCCTGCCCGGAGGAGAAGCCGGGCTGGCGGGCCAAGCTCTCCAAGCTCAAGGTGGACCTGGATGGCTACGCCCAGCTCTGGAACCTCCGGGTGCTGCTGGGCCACCTGCCCACCCAGATCTACGTCCCTTACGGGATCTACCCGGCCAAGCTGGATCGGGCGTCGGGCCTGCTTCCGCCCCAGCTCGGAACCTCCTCCACCCTCGGCACCAGCGTGGGCCTGGGCTACTACCAGACCCTCGGCCCCAGCGCTGACGCGACGCTCCAGCCCCAATGGTTCTCCAAGGAGGGCGTGCTCTGGGGCGGCGAGGGCCGCTGGCATCCCACCCTCACCCACGAGGGCTCCTTCTCAGGTCAATGGATCCGCCAGCGAAGCCTGGACACGGACCGCTACCGCTACAACCTCAAGGAGGTCTGGCAGGGGGAGAACGGCTGGCAGCTGGCGGTGGACGCCAACGACGCCTCGGACAACCTGGTGGATGCAGACTTCGGTCACGGCCTCGGCCAGCTGGGCCAGACGAACTTCAACAGCAACCTCTACTTCGGCAAGGCGACCACCTGGGGAAGCCTGGCCTTCAGCGCGGGCCGGGAGCGCACCTTCTTCCTGACCCAGGACCAGGGCGACCCCTTCTACAGCCCCGTCTTCCCCAGCTCCCTGGAGCGTCAGGTGCTGCCCCAGCTGGAGGCGCGGCTCTTCCCCATCGGCCTGGGCGGCTTCTACCTGGATGGCGGGATGCGCCTCTCCCGGTTCGGTTACCGCCTCTCCGGCAGCGCCAATTCGCCGGGGGCCACCTACACCTGGGATCGGGAGGATGCGGACCTGCGCCTCTACGGGCGCCTGGGCCAATGGGGGCCCTTCCGGGTGGACGGCGAGGCCATGGCCCGGGACACCCGCTACGGGAGCACCCTGGACGAGCCCATCTTTGCCGTGGACCAGGTGCCCAGCGGCTCCAACCTGGATCCCGCCGCCAATCCGGCCTACGACCCCTTCCGGGTGGACGGGGACCCCGCGAACCGGCTCCTGGGCTCCGCCCACCTGCGGTTCTCGGGCCCACAGCTGGGGCGCACCTTCCAGGGCCTCTCCGCCTTCGGCTACAGCGGCGACCTGAAGCACGTGGTGGAGCCCTTCTTCGGTTTCACCCGCACCAGCGACTTCGGGGACGCGGCCTACCTGCCCCGTTTCGACGCCATCGACAGCCGCCCCGGCGTCAACGACAGCGCCTCCAACGAGGAGAGCTTCGAGGTGGGCCTCAAGCAGTTCTTCCTGGGCCGCGGCGGCGCGGGAGAGGCCTTCACCAGCGTGGCCCGCTGGACGCTGTCCACCCGCTACCACTTCAACCCCATCCTGCTCCCGGACGGCCGGGTGAAGAAGGGCTGGGCCAGCCTGGACAGCGACATCGACGTGGAGCCCTCGGAGGTCCTCCGGGTCAGCTTCCGCACCTCCTCGGACGTGGGGGCCGGCGGCACGGACCAGAGCCTCTCCACGGACATCAAGGGTCGGGACGGCAGCCGCCTGACGCTCGCCTACTTCAGCACCGGCCTGAACCAGTTCCTCGTGCGTCAGAAGGGCGTGCAGCTGGGGGGGCTCAAGCGGTTCTTCGACGACCGCCTGCGCCTGGAGGCCACCGCCAGCTACGACTTCGGCTCCGCCACCCGCCCCAAGGGATTCACCAACAGCGAAGTCGCCCTCACCTGGGCCCAACCCTGCGTGGCCTACATCCTCCGGTACACCCACGTGGCCCTGGCCGCCGGCGGCACCACCCTGAGCCGGGAGGACCGGGTGGACCTCACGATCTCCCTCCGGAGCATCGGGGACCTGTTCAGCTTCCGGAAGTGATCAGTCCAGGTACCGACGGGCGATGCGGCGGTGCAGGGCGCAGGTGAGCTCGTAGGGGATGGTGCCCAGGAGCTGGGCCAGGCGCTCGACACTGTTGGGAGCCTCGGGATCGGCGCTGAAGAGGGTCATGGGGTCGCCGGCCTCGGCCTCGGCGTCGAGGGGCAGGGCGACGGTGAGGTAGTCCATGCTCACGCGGCCCACGTCGGGGTCGGCGCGTCCCCGGTGGCGGGCCACGGCGCGGTTGCCGAGGTCCCGGCGGTAGCCGTCGGCGTAGCCGCAGGCGAGGGTGGCGATCTTCATGGGCTGGGGCGCGACGAAGGTGCGGCCGTAGCCCACCGTGGTGCCCGCGGGCACGGCCTTCACCCGGGCCACCTCCGCCACCAGTTCCAGGGCCGGCTCCAGGCCCAGGGCGCGGCCCTCCGGCAGGTTCGTCAGGCCGTAGAGGATCAGGCCCGGCCGGGCGTGGGTGTCCTCGCCGAGGAGCCGGCGCAGGATGGCGTCGCTGTTGCCGTGATGGCGCTGGACGGGTCGGATCCCCGCGTCCGACAGGGCCTGGAGGCAGGCCTCGAAGACCCCTCGCTGGCGCAGGGCGAATCGGGTGTCGGGGTCGTCGGAAGTGGCGAAGTGGCCCATGACGCCCTCGATCCAGGGCGCGAGGGCCTGGAGGCCCGGCAGGACGCCGCTCACCTCGGTGGGAAGGAGGCCGAAGCGCCCCATGCCCGTGTCCACCTTGAGGTGGAGGCGCACCGGATGGGACGGCAGCAGCCGCGCGTAGGCGGCCAGGTGCTCAGGACCGACGACGGCCACCTGGAGGTTGTGAGTCGCGGCCAGGGGCAGGGCCTCGGGGCGCAGACCGCCGAGGATGAGGATGGGCAGGCGCGCGCCGCCCTCCCGCAGCTCCAGGCCCTCCTCCAGGCTGGAGACGGCGAGGCCCGCGGCGCCGCCGGCTTCCAGGGCGCGCCCCACGGGCACGGCGCCATGGCCGTAGGCGTTGGCCTTGACGACGGCCCAGATGCCTCGGCCCTCCGCCGCGGCCTGGATGCGGGCGAGGTTGCGGCGGACCTTGGCCAGGTCGATCTCCGCCCGCAGCGCGCGGCCTTCCGGCAGCTGCGGCAGCGGCGCGAGGGACTGGTCGGACGGCATGGAGCTATTTCAACAGGGATGGCCAGGATGTTCAGGATGAAATGGGTGCATCCCCACCCTGGGAATCCTGTCCATCCCTGGGGATGACTTCAGTCGGCCAGGCCCTGCTCGGCGAGCCAGCGCTCGGCGTCGATGGCGGCCATGCAGCCGCTGCCGGCGGAGGTGATGGCCTGGCGGTAGACATGGTCCTGAACGTCGCCCGCGGCGAAGACGCCGGGGATGGGCGTGCGGCTGGAGCCGCCCTCCACCTTCAGGTAGCCGGTCTCGTCCATGGGCAGCTGGCCCTTGAAGAGCTGGGTGTTGGGCTCGTGGCCGATGGCGACGAAGAGGCCCTGGACGGGCATCTCGGAAGCGGATCCATCCACGGTGTCCTTGAGCTTGAGGCTCTTGATCTTCTCCACCGTCTCGCCGAGGGGCGTGGTGACCTGCTCGGTGACGATGTCCTCCACCACCTTGTTCCAGTGGAAGACGATCTTCTCGTTCTTCATGGCCCGCTCCTGCATGGCCTTGGAGGCCCGCAGGTGGTCCCGGCGGTGGATGAGGTTCACCTTGGAAGCGAACTTCGTGAGGTAGGTGGCTTCCTCGAGGGCGGTGTCGCCGCCGCCCACCACGGCGATCTCCTTGCCGCGGAAGAAGAAGCCGTCGCAGGTGGCGCAGGCGCTCACGCCGCCGCCGGAGATGGAGAGCTGCTTGTCCTTCTCGATGCCCAGCCACTTGGCGGAGGCGCCGGTGGCGATGATGACGGCGTCGGCGGTGTACTCACCCTGGTCCGTCTTCAGCCGGAAGGGCCGCTGGGTCAGGTGTGCCTCCAGCACCGTCTCCGGGCGGATCTCGGTGCCGAAGCGCAGCACCTGCTCGCGCATCTCCTCCATGAGCGCCGGGCCCATGATGCCGGCCCGGAAGCCGGGGAAGTTCTCCACCTCGGTGGTGGTGGTGAGCTGGCCGCCGGGCTGGGCGCCCTCGAAGACCAGGGGCTGCAGGTTCGCGCGGGAGGCGTAGAGGGCGGCCGTGTAGCCGGCGGGGCCGGTGCCAATGATGATGACTTTGCGATGGGTCACGGTCATGTCGCCCTCAAAGAACGGTCCAACCCTTGGATGGTATCAGGCGAGGCCCCGTTCCCTCAGAAGCGCCTCCGCCGGGGCCACGTCCGCCGGCGTGTCCACGCCGATGGAGAGGTGGGGCGTCCGGGCCACGCCGATGGCCATGCCCGCGGCCAGGGCCCGGAGCTGCTCGAGCATCTCCAGCTTCTCGAGGGGGTGGGGGGCGAGCCGCGTGAAGGCCCGCAGGGCCTCGGGGCGGTAGGCGTAGAGGCCCAGGTGGCGCTGGAAGGCCCCGAGCTGATCCGGCGCCGCCCAGGGGCGGAAGTCCGGCTCGAAGACCGTGGAGCTGCGCAGGTAGGGGATGGGGCTGCGGCTGAAGTAGAGGGCCCGGGCCCGGTCGTCCACCACCACCTTCACGGCGTTGGGGTTGAAGACCTCGTCCCAGGAGGCGAAGGGGCAGGCCGCCGTGCCCATGGGGAGGTCCGGCTGGGCGGCCATGAGCGCCACCACGGCGGCCACGGTCTCCGGGTGCATGGCGGGTTCGTCGCCCTGGATGTTCAGGACGCAGTCGTAGCGCTCGCCATTGGATTCGAGGGCCGCCAGGGCCTCGGCGGTGCGGTCCGTGCCGGAAGGCAGGTCGGGATCGGTCATCACGGCCTCGCCGCCGAAGCCCCGGACCGCTTCGGCGATGCGGGCGTCGTCCGTGGCCACGACGACCTTGTCCACGCCTTCGGCCCGCCGGGCGGCCTCGAAGACCCAGGCGATCATCGGCTTGCCGGCGATCAGGGCCAGCGGCTTGCCGGGGAAGCGGGAGGCGGCGAAGCGGGAGGGCAGGACGGCGAGCGTCTTCATGGCTCCAGCTTGCCAGTTTCCGGCCCCTCCCGGCGCGGCCCTGGAAAGCCGGGCCCGCCCGGGCCACAATCGAGGTTTCGCCCCGGCCTGCCGGGGCGCAGGAGGCTCCCTTGACCCGTCGTTTGGCGCGCCCCGTCGGCATCACGGCCACCGGCCAGCACTACCCGGAGCGGGTGGTCACCAACGACGACCTGACGGCCTTCATGGACACCACCGACGAGTGGATCCGCACGCGCACCGGCATCTCGGAGCGCCGCTGGGTGGAGCCGGGGCAGGGCGCCTCGGACCTGGGGGCCCCCGCGCTGAAGATGGCCCTGGACCGCCGGGGCATGGAGGCCGGGGAGCTGGACGCCCTCATCGTCGCCACGGTCACGCCGGACACGATGTTCCCCTCCACCGCCTGCCGCATCCAGGATAAGCTGGGCGCGAAGCAGGCCTACGGCTTCGACCTCTCCGCCGCCTGCTCGGGCTTCCTCTACGCCCTGACCACCGGGGCGGCGCTCATCGCCAGCGGCACCCACCGGAAGGTGGCGGTGGTGGGCGTGGACATCATGAGCTCCATCATCAACAAGGAGGACCGCACCACGGCGGTGCTCTTCGGGGACGGCGCCGGCGCCGTGATCCTGGAGGAGGTGGAGGAGGGCTCCGGCATCCTCGACTTCGAGCATTTCATCGACGGCTCCGGCGGCTGCTACCTCTACATGCCCGCCGGGGGCAGCGCCCGGCCCGCCTCCGCGGAGACGGTGGCGAACAAGGAGCACTACGTCGTCCAGCACGGGCAGGACGTGTTCAAGAAGGCGGTGCGCGAGATGGCCGAGATCAGCCGCCTCATGCTGGACCGCAATGGCGTGGACCCGGAGACCCTCAAGCTCTTCGTCCCCCACCAGGCCAACCTCCGCATCATGGACGCCGCGGCCAAGCGCCTGGAGCTGGCGGAGGGCCGCATGATGGTGAACATCGACCGGTTCGCCAACACCACCGCGGCCACGATTCCCACGGCCATGCATCAGGCCTCCGAGGCCGGGCGCCTGGTCAAGGGCGACACGGCTGTCCTCTCCGCCTTTGGCGCGGGGTTCACCTGGGGCGCGGTGCTGCTCAAGTGGTCCATTTGAGGGACGAGGTGGTGAGGAGCGAGGTGGCGAGGATCGCAGGAGAAGGAAAGTCCCCGCGCCTCTCGCGCCTCGCCCCTCGACACCTGGCATGAGGATCATCGCCGGCAGCCTGAAGGGGCGGCGCCTGGAGGCGCCGCCCGAGACGGACCTGCGGGTGCGGCCCACCTCGGACCGGGCCCGGGAGGCGCTCTTCTCCATCCTCCAGCGCTGGCCGGAAGGGGCCTTCCTGGACCTGTTCTCGGGCACCGGCGCCGCGGCGGCGGAGGCCTGGTCCCGGGGCTACGCCCCGGTCACGGCGGTGGAGCAGGGAGAGCCGGGCTGGTCCTGCCTGCAGAAGAACCATCGCGGGACCGGCATCGCCGCCCTGCGCAAGGACGCCCTGAAGCTGCCGGAGGACGCCTTCCGGGACCTGGCGGTCATCTTCGCGGATCCGCCCTACGAGGCCTCCGCGGCGGCCTTCCTGGCCCTGGCATCCCGGCTCCGGCGCTGGATCCGGCCGGACGGGGTGCTGGTCTGGGAGTCCGAATCCCGCCTGGACCTGCCCGCGGCCCCCGGCTGGCGCCTTGAGGCCGCCCGGGACTACGGACGGGTCCGGTTCCATCTCCTGGTTCCCGAGGCGTAGCGGCGGCGGCGGAATTCGGTCAGGCTGAGGTCAACCTCCCGCGCCCATGATCCGCATCTCGATCAAGACGAAGCTCACTGGCCTCATCAGCTTGCTGGTGCTGAGCTTCCTGGCCTTCAACGTCTTCTACTACCCCCGCCAGGTGCGCCGGACCATCCAGGCCCAGGCCCTCCACAGCGCTCAGCAGGTGGCGGAGACCGCCAGCTATGCCCTCAGCCACGCCGTGACGGCCCGGGACGCCCGGGAGGTGACGAAGGTGCTCCAGGGTGTGCAGAACATCCCCAACTTCGGCTTCAGCGTCGTCTTCGACGCCGAGGGCCACGCCCTGGATTCCTCCCCGTCCACCCCGGGCTGGGTATCCCGCTATGCCCGCAACAACGGGGTCACCCAGAAGGACGACAGCCACGACGGCCTCCTGGCTGTGGCAGCGCCGATCTTCTACGAGGACCCCGACACCGACAAGGTGGGCACCCTCGTCATCGGATTCACCACCGAGGACACCCGGCGGGCCGTCCAGCAGAACGTCTGGGACAGCGTGCTCGTGGGGCTCGCCACCCTGGTGCTGGGCATCGGCGTGGCCGTCATCCTGTCCAACCGCTACCTCCAGCCGGTGGTGCAGCTGACCCGGGCGGCCCAGGAGGTGGCCTCGGGCCAGCTCGACAACGTGGTGGTCCCTCCGGCCCGGACCCGGGACGAGCTGGAGGAGTTGGGACGGTCCTTCCAGGTGATGACCGAGAAGCTGCGGGTCTCCCGGGACGAGATCGAGCGCCAGAACCGCCTCCTGGAATACCGGGTCCAGGAGCGTACCCGGCAGCTCATGGAGACCATCTGGGAGCTGGAGGAGATCCGCTCCAACCTCGAGCAGCTCGTCCAGGAGCGCACGCGGGGCCTGGAGCAGAGCCGCGCGGAGCTGAGAGCCTGGGCCACGACTCTGGAGGAGAAGGTCCAGGAGAAGACCGCCGAGCTGAAGGACGCCAATGAGAGCCTCCTCCAGAGCTTCGAGCGGCTCAAGGAGGTGGACCGGCTCAAGGACGAGTTCCGCGCCAACATGAGCCACGAGCTCCGGACGCCCCTCAACGCCATCATCGGGTTCTCCGGGATGCTCCTGCAGGACCCGTCGGGTCGGATGCCGGAGGACGTCCGGGAGGATCTCCGAATCATCTACGAGAACGGCCAGAACCTCCTGGCGATGATCAACCAGGTGCTGGACCTCTCCAAGTTCGAGGCGGGGAAGATGCAGGTGGAGCTGCGGGAGATGGACCCCATCCCGGTCCTGGAGGATGTCCGCGCGCTGGCCGCGGGCCTGGTCCAGGACCGGCCCATCCGGGTCGTCTACGAACGCCCGGCCTTCAGGGCGCGCGTGCTGGGCGATCCGGACCGGCTCCGGCAGGTCTTCACGAACCTCATCGGGAACGCGGTCAAGTTCACGGAGGAGGGCGAGGTATCCATCGAACCCGCGATGGAGGAGGGCATGTTCAAGGTCCGGATCCGCGACACGGGCATCGGCATGACCGAGGAGGAGATCCAGCGGCTCTTCCAGCCCTTCCAGCAGGTGGATGGCAGCGTGACCCGCCGCTTCGGCGGCACCGGGCTCGGCCTCGCCATCAGCCGGCGCATCATGGAGTTCATGAACGGCGAGATCCGGGTCGAGAGCCGCAAGGGTGAGGGCTCCACCTTCACCGTGGAGTTGCCCGCGCTGCCGGCCTCCCGGCAGGAGGCCTGATGCACACGCCCCCGAGGGTCCTCTGCATCGAGGACAACCCCATGAACTGGCGGCTGGTCCAGCGGCTGCTGAGCCAGGGGGGATACGAGGCCCACTGGGCCAGCGAGGGATTGAAGGGCTTCGACCTCGCGATGGAGCTGCGTCCGGACCTGATCCTGCTGGACATCAACCTCCCGGGGCTCTCGGGCTTCGAGGTCGCCACGAAGCTGCGCCATGCCAAGGAGCTGGAGGACACCATCCTCGTCGCGCTCACGGCCAAGACCCTCCCCGCGGACCGGGACACGGCGCTGGTGACGGGCTGCGACGGCTTCATCTCCAAGCCCATCGACCCCTTCCGGTTCCTTGGGCAGGTGAAGGACTACCTGGAGGGCCGCCGGGATCGCATCGAGGAGGGCCGCGAAGGTGTCACCCTCCGCCAGTTCAGCCAGCAGGTGGTGGAGCACCTGGAGGACCAGCTGCGGGAGCTGCAGGAGAGCAACCGCAAGCTGCTCGACGCCCAAGGCGCGCTGGAACTGCGGAATCGCCAGCTCTCCGGGCTCCTGGACCTGAGCCAGGCGCTCCTGCCCCTCCACGATCCGGCGGAGATCCAGCGGAAGGCTCTCCAGCGCGCGGCTTCGGAGCTCGGGCTCAAGCGCATCGGCCTCCTCAGGCTCCATGAGAGCGGCGGCCACTTCGAGGGTCTGCTGCTGGATGAAGGCGCCTTCCGGGAATTGCCGTCGCTGCCCCTGGATCGTCCCTTCGTCACCCGCTTGATCGAGTCGGGGCCTGCCGGAGCGCCCCGTCCGGAGGCTCTGGGGCGTGGCCTGGCCTTCGACGAAGGCGTCTCCCTGGGATTCTGGGGCATGCGGGATGCCGCCGGCTTGGTGCCGCTGTGGAGCCGCACGGATCCCCGCCAGATCTGGGGCTTGGTGCCCTTCTCCCGCACCGGCGGGGATCCCTTCCTCGCCTTCGAGGGCGAGCTGATGGCCCTCTACGGTGGCCTCCTCCGGGCGAGCCTGGAGAACGCGGCCCTCATCGGCCATCTCAACGAGAGCTCCCGGGCCCTGGGGGAGAGCTTCGAGCGCCTGGAAGGGGCCTACCTGGAGCTGCAGACCGCCCAGCGCGCCCTCGGCCTCACCGAACGGAAGGTGCTCCTGGGGGACCTCTTCCTCAAGATCGCCCAGCGGCTGCAGAGCCCGGTGGAGGGGATCCGGCATCAGCTCAAGGCGCTGGAGTCCCTGCTGCCGGCGCCAGGGGTCGTCCTGCACGGCCTGGATTCCGCCATGCGTAGCATGGACGCCATCCACGCCTCCGTGGGCCAGATGGACCACCTCATGCGCTCCATGCTGAGGCGGGCCGGGCAATCCCACGCCAGTCCGCCCGAATGGGTCGACCTGCACGAACTGATCTACCAGGAACTGGAACTGCTGCAGGCGGAGGGCAGCCTGCCGTCCGAGACCCGCCTGCGCCTGGAACTCGGAGCCCACCGGCCCCGCGTGTTCGGGGTCTACAGCGATTTCGCCGAGGCCTTCGGCCACTTCGTCACCCACGCCAGCGCAGAGGGCGCCAGCCCCTGGGTGGGCGTGACCACCTCCGACGACGCGGGCGGGGTGCTGCTCACGATGACCGACGCCGGTGGCGCCATCGATCCCGTCCTGATGTCGGAGGCCTTCCAGCCCTTCTCGGAACTGCGGGAGCAGGCCGAAGGCCGGCGGCCCGGCGCGGGCCTGCCATCGGCCGCCCAGCATCTGGCGGCCTACGGGGCGGAGCTCCACCTGGAGGCCGAAGGGGCCGGGACCCGGCTCGTCCTGCGCCTGCCCCTGGAAGAGGAGCCCCGGCCCACCGGGATCGCCTGAAGGCAGCCTCGCCGAGGCCCTGGCCTGGGGCCCCGCCGACCAGCGGGCTCAGCGCGTGACGACCTTCTCGATCCGCTTCTCGAAGGCGGTGCCCAGGATCAGGCGCTGGACGAAGACGCCAGGCGTATGGACCTGATCCGGATCCAGCTCGCCGACCTCCACGATCTCCTCGACCTCGGCGATGCAGATCTTCCCGCAGGTCGCGGCCATGGGATTGAAGTTCCGGGCGGTCTTCCGGTAGACGAGATTGCCGAGCCGGTCCGCCTTCCAGGCCTTCACGAGGGAGAAGTCGGCCTGGATCCCGCGTTCCAGGACGCATTCCTGGCCGTCGATGATCCGCGTCTCCTTGCCCTCCGCCACCTTGGTACCCGCGCCGGTGGGGGTGAAGAATGCCGGGATGCCGGCGCCACCAGCCCGCATGCGTTCCGCCAGCGTGCCCTGGGGGGTGAGCTCCACCTCCAGCTCGCCGGCGAGGAACTGCCGCTCGAACTCGGCGTTCTCGCCGACGTAGGAGCTGACCATCTTGCGGATCTGCCGGTTCTTGAGGAGGAGGCCGAGCCCGAAGTCGTCCACGCCCGCGTTGTTGGAGTAGCAGGTGAGATCCTTCACGCCGAGCCGGACCAGCGCGGCGATGAGGTGCTCCGGTATGCCGCAGAGGCCGAATCCGCCGACGGCCAGGTGGGCGCCATCGAAGATGTCCTTCACGGCCTCGTCGGCATTCGCCACGCGCTTGTCGATCATCGGGGCACCTCGGAATCTCCAGTCTGCCATGCGAGACTGGGCCCATGAAGCCCGCGGTGTTCCTGGACCGGGACGGCACCCTGAACGAGGAGGTCGGCTACCTGAGCCGGCCCGAGGAGCTGCGCCTGCTGCCCGGGGCCGCCGCCGCCGTGGCGCGGCTCAACGCCCTGGGCATCCCGGTGGTGGTGGTGACCAACCAGAGCGGCATCGGGCGCGGCTACTACGGCTGGCAGGACTTCGCCGCCGTCATGAGCCGCATGGGGACCCTCCTGGCCCTGGAGAACGCCCACCTGGACGCGGTCTACGCCGCGGCCCACCATCCGGAGGGGCAGGGGGACTACGCCATCCCCGACCATCCGGACCGCAAGCCGAATCCCGGGATGCTCCAGCGGGCGGCCGAGGAGCACGGACTGGACCTCGCCCGCTCGTGGATGGTCGGCGACAAGGCCATTGACGTCGAGGCCGGCCGCCGGGCCGGCTGCCGGACCTGCCTCGTGCGGACTGGCTACGGCGCCGACGAGGACGCCGCCGGCGCCGATCTGGTGGTCCACGACCTCACCGAGGCCGTGGCGCGGATCCTGGAGGCCTGGCCGTGGGCGTGATCCTCGAGCGGGGCGGGCTGCTGGAGGGCCGCCTCCTGCAGCGCTACAAGCGCTTCCTGGCGGACGTGGCGCTGGAGGACGGGGCGGTGGTGACCGCCCACTGCACCAACACCGGCTCCATGAAGACCTGCTGGGAACCCGGCGACCGGGTGCTCCTGGAGCCCGCCGCCAATCCGGACCGCAAGCTCCGCTACACCTGGCTCGCCTGCGAGCGGCCGGGCGGCTGGGTCGGCGTGGAGACGGGCATGCCGAACCGGGTCATGGCCGAGGCCGCTCGCCGGGACGCGGTCCCGGGCCTCGAGGGCCTTCGGGAGGTCCGCACCGAGGTGAAGTACGGCGCGGAGAACAGCCGCATCGACATCCTCGCCCTCGATGGCGAGGACCGCCGGATCTACCTGGAGGTGAAGAACACGACCTTCAAGGACGGCGATCTGGTCCGCTTCCCGGACGCCGTCAGCGAGCGGGGGACCAAGCACCTCCGGGAGCTGCAGGCCATGGTCCGGGAAGGCCACCGGGCGGCGATCGCCTTCTTCGTCCACCGAACGGATGTCGTGGCCTTCGATGCCGCCCGGGACATCGACCCGGCCTATGCCGCGGAGCTGGACCGCGCCGCCGCCGGCGGCGTGGAGATCCTGCCGGTCCAGGTCCGACTGGAGGCCCGGCGGGACGGGGGCCGCGGCTGGTCCCTGGCCTGGTCCCTGCCCGGACTGCTGCCCTGGATCCGCCGCTAGCGGCCGGCCATCGTCCAGAACATGCGGCCGATCTTCCGGCCCCGGCGGGAGACATCGAGGGCGAGGATCTGGTCCATGGGCCCGCCGGGCCAGCCCGCCTCGAAGTTCAGCAGGGCGCCCTCGGCGGTGAAGGACTGGCCCAGGACGGGGGCCCGCTGGCCATGAAGGGCCGGATCCGCCAGATTGGCGGCCTCATTCAGCCCCGGGGCGCTGCTCCGGGGGAAGACCCAGAGCTCCAGCTGGGCCGGATCCTTGTACTTGTAGGCGGGGATCAGGGCCACCGTGCATTGGAGCGTCCAGGACCGCTGGTCCGGGTGGGCCGGGTCGAGTGCCGGGCCCGGTACCGCCTCCACGGCGGCGAACTGGCTGGTGGGCCCCTTCTCCTCGGGGATCGCGCCGGGCTTGCCGCAGCCGAGGGCCAGGAGGAGGCACAGGAACGCGGCTCGGGATCGCATGGCGAGAGTGTAGCGCTCCGGATCCGGGAGGGAAGGCCGTATTCTGGAGGGCCCCGGAGACCCGCATGGCCGACCTGCAGAAGACCCCCCTCAACGCCGCCCACCGCGCCCTGGGCGCCAAGATGGTGGACTTCGGCGGCTGGGACATGCCCGTCCAGTACCCGAGCGGCATCCTCGTGGAGCACGAGGCCGTGCGCACCAAGGCCGGGCTCTTCGATGTGAGCCACATGGGCGAGTTCCGGGTGAAGGGCCCCGACGCCCTGCGCTTCCTGGACTGGCTCACGCCCAACGCCGTGGCCAAGCTGGCGGATGGCCAGATCCACTACACCGGCTTCCTCACGGAGCGGGGCACCTTCGTGGATGACCTGCTCATCTACCGGGTCTCGGCCACGGAGTTCCTCCTCGTGGTGAACGCCGGGAACATCGACAAGGACTTCGCCTGGGTGACGGAGAAGGCCAAGGGCTTCGACGTGACGGTCACCGATGAGAGCGGCGCCACCGGTCAGATCGCCCTCCAAGGGCCGAAGGCCGAGGCGATCCTGCAGGGGATCACCGGCACGAAGCTCGGCGACCTCGCCTACTACTGGTTCACCCAGGGCGAAGTGGCGGGCATCCCCTGCCTCATCAGCCGGACGGGCTACACCGGCGAGGACGGCTTCGAGCTCTACTGCGCCGCCGGCGACACCGAGCGGCTCTGGAACGCGGTGCTCGCCGCGGGGAAGGACCAGGGGCTGATCCCCGCGGGACTGGGCTGCCGGAACACCCTGCGCCTGGAGTCCAAGATGGCCCTCTACGGCCACGAGATCGACGACACGATCCATGCGCTGGAGGCGGGCCTCGGCTGGATCGTCAAGCTGGACAAGGGCGACTTCCTGGGCCGGGAGGCCCTGCAGAAGGCCAAGGCGGAGGGACTGACCCGGAAGCTCGTGGGCTTCCGCACCCTCGAGAAGCGCGACATCGCCAGGGACGGCATGAAGGTCGTCAAGGAGGGCCGGGAGGTCGGCTTCGTCACTTCCGGCGCGCCCAGCCCCACCTGTGGGTTCAACCTCGGCCTCGCCCTCGTCCCCGCGGTCGACGCCGCCGTTGGGAACCGCATCCAGATCGAGATCCGCGGCAAGGCCGTGGACGCCGAGATCATCCCGACGCCCTTCTACAAGCGCAAGTAGCCAAACAGGCTGGAGGCGGTAGGCTGGAGGCTGGAGCCCGTCGCTGGAGCTCCGCCGCCACCCAGCCCCCAGTCCCTACCCGATTCCATTTGGAGGCCCCATGTACCCCACCGAACTCAAGTACACCAAGGACCACGAGTGGGTGAAGGAGCTCGGCGACGGCACCGCCCTCGTCGGCATCACGCACTTCGCCCAGGACGCTCTCGGCGACGTGGTGTTCGTGCAGCTCCCGGAGGCCGGCTCGGCCCACCAGCAGCACGACGAGTTCGGCACGGTGGAGTCGGTGAAGACCGTCTCCGAGCTGTTCATGCCCATGGCCTGCGAGGTGCTCGAGGCCAACGGCGAGCTCGAGGCCCACCCCGAGTACGTCAACGAGGATCCCTACGGCAAGGGGTGGATGCTCAAGGTGAAGCTCACCAGTGCGCTGCCCTCCGACCTGCTCGACGCGAAGGGCTACGAGGCCCTGGTGAGCGCCGAGAGCCACTAGGCCTCCCGGGATGGCGATCTCCCGGCTCGCGAGCCTGATCTGCTGGGGCGCGGCGGCCGCCGCTCCCCAGGCCCCCCCGGCCTCGCCGCCGAAGGCGCCCGTCCCCGCGGTCCAGGCTCCGGCCACCGCCCAGCTTCCGGCGCCGAAGCCTCCTCCCACCGAGGCCGAGCGGGTGGCCCGGCTCCGGGAACTGGTCGAGGCCGCGGAGAAGGCCCTGGATGGGGAGGACGAGGATGCGGCCTCGGACCGGGCCGACGAGGCCGAGGTCCTGGTCGCCGATTGGGACCAGGCTCTGCTGGAGCGTCCCGACGTGCAGATCCTCCTGGAGCGCCTGAAGGGGGTCCAGACGCAGGTGGACGGGGACGGTGACGAGGAGGCCCCCGCCGGGTCCCCCCCGGCCCCGGACGCGGGAGGCGGACTGAAGGAGGGCGGGCAGGTCACGATCCTCAAGGGGAGCGATCTCTCCACCGAAGTGGCGAAGGTCCAGGCCGCGGAGGCGGGCGCCAGCTATGACTTCCCCATCGACCTCAACGACAAGGTCCTCACCTGGGTCCGCCTGTTCACCACGGACAAGCGCGGCTACATCGAACGGACCCTGGCCCGGGGATCGGCCTACTTCCCGATGATCCGCCAGGTCTTCGCGGAGGAGGGCATCCCCCAGGACCTGGCCTACCTCGGCGTCGTCGAGTCCGGCTACCTCAACCAGGCGAAGAGCTACGCCCGCGCGGTGGGCATGTGGCAGTTCATGCCCTCCACCGGGCGCCTCTTCGGCCTGAAGATCAACCGCTGGGTGGACGAGCGCCGGGATCCCGTGAAGGCCACCCGTGCCGCGGCCCGCTACCTGCGGCGGCTCTACGAGACGAGCGGGGACTGGTACCTCGCGCTGGTGGGCTACAACGCCGGCCCCCTCACGGCCCAGAAGGCCCAGCAGAACCTGGGCACCGCGAACTTCTGGGACATGTACCGCTCCCCCTACCTCCGCAACCAGACCAAGAACTACGTGCCGGAGCTCTGCGCGGCGATCCTCATCGCCCATCATCCGGACCGCTACGGGTTCCAGGCGCCGCCGGAGACGCCCTTCACCTACGAGACCGTGGAAGTCCGCACCATGACGAGCCTGAAGGTGATCGCCCGCTGCGCGGGCGTCCCGGAGGCGGATATCAAGGCTCTCAACCCTCAGCTGCTGCGCGGGTCCACGCCGCCTGGGGACTACGACGTGCGGGTGCCCGTGGGGACCGCGCTGGAGGCCCAGAGGAAGCTGTCCGGCGTGGGGCCGAAGGACCGTCACGGCTTCCGTTCCTATCGGCTCCGCCGCGGGGACACCCTGGAACGCGTGGCCCGCCGCTTCAAGGTGGATCCCCAGGATCTCCTGGACGCCAACCGGGTTCCAGCCTCGGCCTTCCGCCCCGGCCGCTCCGTCCTCATCCCGCCTCCTGGAGAAGCGCCCCAGGTCCCTCTCCACCCGCGCTCCGCTCCCTCCGAGGCTCCGGCTCCGGGCGAGGGATCCGCGCGCCCGCTGGAGCCGCTCCCGGCGCTGCCGGCGGACGCGCCTGGCGGCGAGGCGGCCGCCCAGGGCACCTACCGCGCCCAGCCCGGCGATACCCTCGCGCGCATCGCCAGGGCGAAGGGGCTCTCCCTGGGCGATCTGATCCGCCTGAACCCCGAGGCCGCGAAGCGGCTCCAGGTAGGGGACCTGGTGCGGCTCCCGGGGCCGGGTTCGGAGGTCCCGCCCCCGCCCGCCGCCGATCCCGGTGCGCGGCCGAGGGTCCACGTCGTCAGGTCCGGCGAGACCCTCTCGACGATCGCCGAGCGCTACCACCTGAGTGTCCGGGAACTCCAGCGCTGGAATGGCCTGCGGTCCACCCGCCTCCGCGCGGGGCAGCGCCTGCGGCTCTCGCCCCGCTGATTTTTTCAGCTTGCCGAGGCGCCCAGGCCGTGGCATTCTAAGACTTCCCGATGGGGCTATAGCTCAGCTGGGAGAGCGCTTGCATGGCATGCAAGAGGTCACCGGTTCGATCCCGGTTAGCTCCACCAACCAAGGGCCGCCGCAAGGCGGCCCTTTCCCTTGCTGACGGACCCTGACGATGCTCGCCTCCCTCAATCACGTCTCGCTGCGCTTCGGCCCCCACGAGATCCTGAAGGACGTGACCTGGGCCCTGGAGGAGGGCGAGGTCTGGGGGCTCATCGGCCGCAACGGCGCGGGCAAGACCACGGTCTTCAAGCTGCTGCTGGGCCAGCTTGAGCCGGATTCCGGCACCGTGGTGCGCCCCACCAAGGAGCGGGGCATCCGCCTGGGGCACTACGCCCAGGACCTGAAGCCGGAGACGAGCGGCACGGTGCTCGAGGAGACCCTCGCCGCCTTCGGGGACGTGGAGAAGCTCCAGCGCGAGATGAGGGATCTGGAGCACCGCATGGCTGAGGCCGGCGAGGACCTCGATGCCGTGATGGAGCGCTACGAGAAGGTGACGGAAGCCTTCGAGCGGCTCGACGGCTTCAGCATCCGGGCCAGGGCCGAGAGCATCCTCCAGTCCCTCGGCTTCAGCCATTCCCAGTTCGACCATCCCGTCGAGGCCCTCTCTGGCGGCCAGAAGAGCCGGGTCATGCTCGCCAAGGCCATCCTCCAGGGGGAGGACCTGCTGCTGCTGGACGAGCCCACGAACCATCTGGACCTGCCTTCGCTGCGCTGGCTGGAGTCGTTCCTCCTGGACACGGACGCCACTGTCGTCGTCATCAGCCACGACCGCTACTTCCTGGACCGCACCGCCACCAGCATCCTCGAGGTGGAGCTGGGCCGCTCGCGGGTCTACGAAGGCAACTACACGGCCTTCATGGAGAAGAAGGAAGCGGAGCTGGAGGCCGCGGAGCGGGCGTACCAGAACCAGCAGGCCTACATCGCCAAGCAGGAGGACTACATCCGGCGGAACATCGCCGGGCAGAACACCAAACAGGCCCGGGGCCGGCGCACCCACCTGGGCAAGCTCCAGCGCCTGGAGCGGCCCCTGAAGGACCGCCGCAAGGCGAAGTTCACCTTCCCGGAGACCCAGCGCGGCGGTGACGTGGCCATGGTGCTGGAGCACGTGGAGCTGGGGTGGGACGGCAAGCGGCTCTGGGGCCCGCTGGAGCAGCTCCAGGTGAAGCGGGGCCAGAAGCTCGGCATCGTCGGCCTCAACGGCACCGGCAAGTCCACGCTGCTGAAGGCCATCATGGGGGAGATCCCCTTCCTGGCGGGCCGCGCGCGGCCAGGCTCGCAGGTGAAGGTGGGCTACTTCGACCAGCACCACTCCAACCTCGACCGGCGCAACACCGTCTTCCAGCAGATCCACGCGGTGAATCCCCAGGCGATGAAGCAGGACGTCCTCGGCTTCCTCGCCAAGTTCCAGTTCCGGGGCGACGACGTGGACAAGCCGGTCACCACGCTCTCCGGCGGGGAGCGGGCGCGGCTCAGCATCGCGACGCTCATCAGGGAAGGCGTGAACCTCCTGCTGCTCGACGAGCCCACCAACCACATGGACATCCCGAGCATGGAGGCGGTGGAGGACGCCATCCTCGCCTTCCCCGGCGCGGTGATGCTCGTCACCCACGACCGCTACCTGCTGGGCCGGGTCTGTGACAGCCTGCTGCGCATCCACGAGGGCCAGGCCGAGCTCCGGGAGGGTGGCTACGAGGACAACCAGGCCTGGGTGGACCTGGATATCCAAGCCGACGAGCCCGAGCAGCCCGCCGCGCCTGCGAAGGCCGAGAAGGCTGCGAAGGCCGAGCCGCCCCTGCCAGCGGAGGCCGCGAAGCCGAAGCCCATCGACAAGGAGAAGCAGAAGGCCCTCAAGCGCCTGGAGAAGCAGGTGGCCGAGGCCGAGGCCAGGGTGTCCGGCCTGGAGTCGGAGCTGGCGGCGCTCCAGCAGGCCCTCGCCGCCATGGATCCCAACGACTGGCAGGCCTTCAACGCCCGGCTCGACGAGCAGAAGCGGCTGGAGGGCGATCTGGCCTATGCGCTCAGCGAGTGGGAGGAGGCCCAGGGAGCCCTGGAGTCGGCCCAGGGCTGAGGACCCCCGGTCCGGGGCCGGACCGAACTGGAGAAGGGGGCTGTCCGGCCCGATCCAGGGGGTGCAGAATGCAGGTGCGATCCCCATGGAACGATTCTTCTCACTGGCAACGGTCCTGGCCTATGCGGCCCTGACGGCCCTCTGGGGCACCATCCTCGTGCTCTACGTGCGCCTGAGGCGCCGGGCCCGGGCCATGGACGCCCTGGTGGCGGTGCTCGCGGCGGTGCTGGCCCTGGACGCCTTCAAGTCCTTCGTCGAAAGCCTCTACTTCGGCCTCCTCTGGGGCTCCAACTACGGCGTGCTGCCGCAGTCCTTCGGCCGGATCCTCTCCGATCCTGCGGGGCTCTTCCTCCCGAAGGCCCTCAACCTGGGCGTGGCCTGCACCGTGATCTTCATCCTCATCCGGCGCTGGATCCCTCGGGAGCTCGCCGAGCGGAAGGCCCTCCAGGAGGACCTCGCCAGCGCCTACACCGAGACGCGCCAGAGCGAGGCCCAGCTGCGGCGCCTCCTGGACGCCCTGGCGGAGCTCGCTCTCACCCTCAGCCTGGAGGACGGACGTCCCCGGATCCGTTCCGCCAACGGGCCCCTGCTCGCGGCCTTCGGTCTCCCGCCCCGGCTCCAGGACGAGGCGGGCTTGGAGACGGCGCTCCCCGGGTCCCTCATCGCAGCCCTTGGGGCGGCGGCCGTCCGGGCCCGCAGCCTGGGTGTCGTCCCGCTGGAACTGGAGGTGGACCTCAGCCTGGGGCCCCGCACCTTCCAGTTCCTGGTGGTGCCCCTTGGGGGGGAGGGCGAGATGGGGATCTTCGCCGCGGTGGGACGGGATCTCACCGAGGAGCGCAAGGCCCAGCTGGTCCGGCAAGAGTCCCAGAAGCTGGAGAGCCTCGGGCTCCTGGCGGGCGGGGTCGCCCACGACTTCAACAACCTCCTGACGGCCATGCTGGGGAACCTGAACCTGGCGCAGGTGCGCCTGCCGGCGGATTCCGGCGCCCAGACCCACCTGGCGAACCTGGAGTCCACGGTGGTGCGGGCCTCGGAGCTCACCCGGCAGCTGCTGGCCTACAGCGGCAAGGGCCACTTCGTGGTGAAGAGCGTGGACCTGAGCCGCGCGGTGCGCGAGATCGGCCATCTCCTGTCGGTCACCATCCCCAAGCGCATCCATGTGGCCTACCAGCTCGAGGAGGGGCTCCCTCCGGTGGAGGCGGACCCGGCCCAGCTCCAGCAAGTGGTCATGAACCTGGTGACCAACGCCGCCGAGGCCATCGGGGACCGGGAGGGCGCCATCCGCATCGCCACCGGCACCCAGACCCTCGACGAGCGCTACATCCTGACCACCTTCCCAGGCCAGCCCATCGGGCCCGGGGACTATGTGACCCTCGAGGTCTCCGACGACGGCCAGGGCATGACCCCGGAAGTGCTCTCCCGCATCTTCGACCCGTTCTTCTCCACCAAGGCCTCGGGCAGGGGCCTCGGCCTCTCGGCGATGCTGGGGATCCTGCGCGGCCACCGGGGGGGCCTGAAGGTCTATACCGAGCCGGGCGGGGGCTCCTCGTTCAAGCTCTTCTTCCCGGCCTCGGATGTCGCCCCGGACGAAGCCGCGGCGGAGCAGGCTCCGGCCCCGGGTCGCCGCTTCTCCGGGCTTGCCCTGGTGGTGGATGACGAGCCCCTCATCCGGGAGGCCGCGGCGGAGATGCTTCAGCTCCTGGGATTCGAAACCCTCCAGGCCTCGGACGGCGAGGAGGCGCTCGCGGAGCTGGCGAAGCGCCCAGAGGCGTTCCAGTTGGTGCTGATGGACCTGACCATGCCGGGCATGGACGGCCGGGAGGCCTTCCGCCACATGAAGCTGCGCCGCCCGGACCTGCGGGTCATCCTTTCCAGCGGCTACAGCGAGCAGGAGGCGATCCAGGCCTTCCGGGGCAAAGGGCTCGCGGGCTTCATCCAGAAGCCCTACCGCATGGCGGACCTGGGCGAGGCGGTGGCACGGGCCATGGCCCCGGGGTTCATCCCCAGCTGAGCCAGTAATGGTGCAGGAAGGGGTCGGCCTCCGGATCCGGGGGCTCGTGGCTCACCTCCACCCGGTCGGCCCCGCAGAGCTCCAGGGATCGCCGCAGCCAGGTGGGCAGCAGCACGGAGAACCAGCCCCAGGGCGGCCCGTCCGCCCGAAGGCCCAGCAGGGCCCGCCCGGGCTCCACCCGCTCGGCCCTCAGCTCGCCCCCCAGGTGGTAGAAGGCGAAGATGCGGGGGCATTGGCGGACCAAGAGCTCGGGGGTCAACACCTTCAGCATCCACCGATGGTTGCGGGTGAGCATGCGGTCCGCGTAGATGGCGCCCCGGAGGATGGCCAGGTCCTTCTCCCGGCCGGAGGGGTGCCGGGCCGTGGCCTCGGTGATGGCCGGCAGGGAGACCCACTCGTACTCCGAGACCTCCCGCTCCAGCAGCTGCCGAGCCTCGGGG
>DASTWQ010000168.1:0-13778 GCA_035758545.1 Holophagaceae bacterium
GGACCGGGTCTCGTCCCAGGCCCGCTGGGCGGCGGGCTCCTGGGGCTCCCGGCTCCAGGCGGCTGCGGCCGCCGGGAGCCTCAGGAAGGGGGATTCGCCATCCGGCTCCGGATCCAGGTCCAGCAGGTCCCGGGAGAGGCCCACCGCGGCGGCGCGCGCGGCCAGGAGCCGCACCGCGAGGGCCCAGGCCTCCGGGTCGGGCGCGAGGATCGCCCGCCAGGGGGCGAGGTCGGACTCGTCCAGGGATTCCACCCAGGCCGCGTCGGCCTCGGAGAGGCGCAGCCGGACGAGGAGGGCATGAAGGTCCTCCGCGGCCTCACCCCGCGGCACGAAGCCGTCCACCACCTTGCGCAGGGCCTCGCCGAGGAAGGTGGCCCGGTCCGGCAGGCCCGTCTCCGCCAGGAGCCGTACGGCGCTCGCGTGGCGCCAGGCCTGGGCCAGCCGGGCCTCCAGCGCCTCGCGCCCGGGATGTGCGGCCAGGGCGCCCGCCAGCTCCCGCAGGCGGGCGGTGCGCTCCGGCCCGGCTTCGGCGGCCCGCAGCCAGCGCAGCAGCCCTTCCAGCGCACTCCCATCCGCGGCGGGGGCCAGCAGCGCGTCGAGGCGGTCGTCCAGTCGGGAAGCGGGCATGCCTCAGGGTGCCACAGGGCCGGGGCCCGGTTCCCCGCCGCGCGCCAGCACGAAGGTCACGGGCCCGTCATTCACCAGCTCCACGGCCATGTGCTCCCGGAAGAAGCCCGTCTCCACCGGGACTCCCTCGGCCCGCAGACGCGCCGCGAGCCGGTCGAAGAGCGCCCGCGCGGGCGCCGGCGCCATCGCGCCGTCGAAGGAGGGCCGCCGCCCCCGGGCGATGGAGCCCGCCAGCGTGAACTGCGAGACCAGCAGGATCGCGCCGCCGGCCTCCGCCAGGGCGAGGTTCATCTTCCCCTCCGCGTCCGGGAAGACCCGCAGCCCCGCGAGCTTCGCGGCGGCCCAGTCGCAGTCCCCCTCCGAGTCGCCGGCGTGGAAGCCCGCCAGCACCAGCAGGCCCGGACCGATGGCGGCGCGCCGCTCCTCGCCCCCGACCTGGGCCCGGACCTCCGCCCGGCTCACCCGCTGGACCACGCAGCGCATCAGTAGCCCTTCGCGCGGTCCACGGCGCCCTCGATGGGCAGGCCCTCCGCGAAGCGCCGCAGGTTGGGCAGGATATCGGCGATGAGGTGCCCGGGCACGCTTGGCCCCGAATGGTGGGGCGTGACGGTGACCTTCGGGTGCCGCCAGAGCGGCGACGCCGGGGGCAGCGGCTCCTCGGGGAAGACATCCAGCACGGCGCGCCGGAGCCGGCCCCCGTCCAGGGCGGCGAGGAGGTCCTCCACGACGACCAGCTCGCCCCGGCCCACGTTGACGAGGGTGAGGCTGCCGTGTCCGTGGGCGAGCAGGGCCGCGTCCACGAGGTTCCGGGTCTCCGACGTGAGGGGCGCGGCGAGGACCAGGGCCCGGGCCTGGGGCAGAAGCGCCGGGAGGTCGGCGGCGGCCTTCAACTCGAATTCGGGATCCGGCCGGGCGGACCGCACCACGCCGGTCACCGCCATCCCCAGCTCCCGCAGGGCCCGGCCGATCTGGCGCCCGATGCGGCCGAAGCCCACCACCAGGGCCCGCTGGCCCGTCAGGTCCTCGGGGATGAGCTTCGGATCCCAGCGGGCCTCCGCCTGGGCCGCGGCGCATTCGTCGATGCGCTGGGCCTCCTGGAGGAGGTGGGCCGCGGTGTACCGGGCCATCCAGAGCCCGAAGGCGCCGTCCGCCCGGGTGACGGGGATGCGGGGATCCAGCTCCGGGTGGGCGACGAGGTGGTCCACGCCGGCGCCGCTGTTCTGGACCCAGGCCAGCTTCGGCATCCGGGGGGCGAGGCCCTCCGGCAGCTTCCAGCAGAAGAGGCCCTCGGCCTCCGCGAGCCAGCCTGGGTCGGCGGCCTCGAGGTCCCGGGGATGCCAGCCCCGCACCTCCAGCCGGGGCTCCGCGGCCTGCAGGGCCGGGACCCAGGTCTCGTGACGGTGGTGGATGACGGCGAGTTTCCGCATCCCCTCATTCTGGATGGGTGTAGGGTGGAGGCCTACCCCGAGGAGGTCCCATGAAGAAACTTGCGATCCTGTTCTTCAGCGCCGCCCTGGCGGCCCCGGGCTTCGCCGCCCAGGACAAGCCCAAGGATCAGCCCAAGATCAATGATGCCTGCAAGGTCGGCTGCAAGATGCCCGACGACAAGTGCTCCGCCGAATGCATGAAGGCCTGCGCCGAGCGCGCCAAGAAGCAGGGCGACGGCAAGCTCGTGGTGGAGAAGCACCCCTCCTGATCCCGCCTGCCGGGAAGACATGAAGAGGCCCCGCATGGCGGGGCCTCTTCCGTTCGATCCGGGCCTCAGGCGTGGGGCCAGAGCCAGCCGAAGGCGCCGGCGGTGACGAGGCCGTAGATGAGGCCGTCGAGGATGTCCTTGAGCGCTGCGCCCCAGGGCTGCCCCCACCAGATGGCCATGGAGATGGAGCCGAAGCTGTAGGCCATGAAGGCCGCGGTGCCGACCACCCGGAAGACCACCAGGTAGGAGGTCCCGGCGGCGAGCACGTGGCCGGCCAGGTAGGCGCAGAAGAAGGAGACCACCGCGCAGTAGAGGAACCACTGGATCAGGTTCTTGCCCATGCCGAGCCGGCCCGGCTGGCGCAGGATCAGGAAGCCCACCGGTCCCTCCTGGAACTTGCGCTGCATGTCCTCGGAACCCATGTCCTTCATCTCCTTGCAGTAGGGGATGACGTACATGCCGGGGGACGGCTCGCCCTTGCGGATGGCGGCCCGGACCTCGTCCTCGTTGGGGAGGCCGTGGTAGTCCGGGTTGTGCCACTTCAGGGCCATGTGGATGACGCTGCTGGCCACGAAGACCAGGACGGCCGAGAGCAGGATGGGAAGCCAGAGATGCGCGAGCGAGACCATGGCGGTCCTCCGGGAGACAGGTTGTCGAGGGCAAGTCGCCCCGCAGTCTAGCTCACAACCGGAAGGCGGTTCAGCCCCCGTAGCTCTCCGCCGCGTGGTAGCTGCTGCGCACCAGGGGGCCGCTCTCCACCCGCTGGAAGCCCAGCTCCTCGCCCTTGCGCCGGTAGAGCTCGAACTCGGCGGGCTCCACGAAACGCACCAGGGGCAGGTGGTTGGCCGTGGGGGGCAGGTACTGGCCCAGAGTGGCGATGTCCACGCCTGCCGCCCGCCAGTCCTTCATCAGGGCGAGGATCTCGTCCTCGGTCTCCCCCAGGCCGACCATGATGCCGCTCTTGGTGCGGAGCTCCGGCGCGTGGGCGTCCCGGAAGTCCGCGGCGGCCCGGAGCACGCGCATGGACTGGTCGTAGTCCGCATCGGGCCGCACGCGCTTGTAGAGCCGGGCCACGGTCTCGACGTTGTGGTTGAGCACCTCGGGCCGGGCGTCCAGCACCTGCTGCAGGGCATCGCCCATGCCGCGGAAGTCCGGGATGAGCACCTCGATGCCACAGCCGGGGTTGAGGCTGCGGATCCACCGGATGGTCTGGGCGAAGTGGGCCGCGCCGCCGTCCGGCAGGTCGTCCCGGTTCACGCTGGTCACCACGGCGAACTTCAGCTTGAGGGTGGCGACGGCCTCGGCCACGCGCTGGGGCTCGTCCGGATCCAGCGCCCCCGGCTTGCCCTTGCCCACGGAGCAGAAGCTGCAATGGCGGGTGCAGATCTCGCCCATGAGCATGAAGGTGGCGGTGCGGTGGACGCCCCAGCACTCGTTCAGGTTCGGGCAGCGGGCCTCCTCGCAGACGGTCACCAGCTGCTTCTCCCGCATGAGGCCGTGGACCTCCTCCACCACCTCGGGGGCGGGGACGCGGATCTTCAGCCACTCGGGGCGGGGACCGGGCAGGACGGGGGGACGGGCCAAGGCAACCTCGTCGTCCAGTCTACCGGGGGGATGGGCCCGCCATGGCACAATGCCGCAGACCTCCGGAGACCGCCATGCCTGAGCAGCCCGTCGCCTTCGCGGGGAGCATCCCCGAGTTCTACGAGCGCCACCTGCGCTTCGCCTTCTTCGAACCCTACGCCGAGGATCTGGCGGCCCGGGCCGCGGGGGCCGAGGGGGACCACCTGGAGCTGGCCTGCGGCACGGGGATCCTGACCCGGCAGCTGCTGGCCCGCCTGGGGCCTGGCGCCAAGCTCACGGCCACGGACGTGAACCCGCCCATGATCGAGGAGGCCCGGCGGAGGGTGCCGGAGGATGCCCGGCTGTCCTGGCGAGCTGCCGACATGACGGCGCTGCCCTTTGGGGACGGGGCCTTCGATGGGCTCCACTGCCAGTTCGGGGTGATGTTCCCCGCGGACAAGGCGGCGGTCTTCGCCGAGGCCCGGCGGGTGCTGCGGCCCGGCGCGGCCTACCGGTTCAATGTCTGGGGCCCCCTGTCGGAGAACCCCGCCAATCCGGCGGTGCTGGAGGCCCTGGCGGCCCTGTTCCCGGATGACCCGCCCCGGTTCCTCGAGGCGCCCTTCAGCTTCCACGACGGCGACCTCATCCGTAAGCTGCTGGAGGGCCAAGGCTTCTCCGCCATCCGCGCGGAGGTGGTGCTCCGGGACTGCCGCAGCCCCAGCGCCAGGGAGTTCGCCGTGGGCCTGGTGAACGGCACCCCCA
This sequence comes from Holophagaceae bacterium, assembly GCA_035758545.1. GTDB lineage: Bacteria > Acidobacteriota > Holophagae > Holophagales > Holophagaceae > JAFDVN01. Next base: position 4,649 of record DASTWQ010000168.1, read on the forward strand.
TCGCGAACGATCTGGCCGCCCGGAAGGCGGACCTGGCCGAGGCCACCGACGCCATCGCGGCCGCCCTGGCCCGGGTGGGCGGCGAGGCACCGTTCTCCGCGCCCATGAAGGCCCTGGTGGTGGAGGCCCGAGCCTAGCCCCCGGGCCTCCCCCCCGGGGCAGGTCGGGTAGAATGGGGCTGTCATGTCCGACAAACCGACCCCTATCCCGGGCGCCGAGCCCTCCCCCGCTGAGCCGGCGGCGGAGCTGCGGGAGGAGACGCCCCTGGCCGAGGCCGCCCCGGCGGAGGCCTCCCGGGTCTTCGAGGCCCCCAAGGGCTTCGAGACCAAGTTCCGGGGCCTGCCCCTGCACCTGACGGCCTTCGAGGGCCCCCTGGACCTGCTCCTGCACCTCATCCGGGAGCAGAAGCTGAACATCCTCGACCTCCCCATGGCCGAGGTCACGCGCCAGTACATGGACTACCTCCACCTGATGGAGGAGCTGAACCTCGAGATCGCGGCGGAGTTCGTGGCCATGGCCGCCCACCTGCTGCAGATCAAGTCCCGGCTCATGCTGCCCCGGCCGCCCGCGGAAGAGGGCCTCGAGGATCCCCGCGAGGAGCTGGTCCAGAAGCTCCTCGACTACCAGCAGGTCAAGGAGGCCGCGGAGCTGCTCCGCACCCGGGAGCAGGACGCGGCCCAGGTGGTCTACACCAAGCCCCTCGACATCCAGGAGCACGCCAAGGTGGAGGAGGAGCCCATCAAGGCGACGCTCTTCGACCTGCTCGGCGCCTACCGCGAGGCCCTCAAGAAGCTGCTGCCGCCGCCGCCCGTCGAGGTCCGGGCCCAGCCCAAGACCCTGGATCAACGCATCGAGGAGGTGCTCGGGGACCTGCGGGACGGCCTCTGGAAGCCCTTCGACCGGCTCCTCGCCGCCGCCCGCACCCGGGAGGAGATGGTGCTCACCTTCCTCGCCCTCCTGGAGCTGGTCCGCACCCGCCGCATCGCCCTCGTGCAGACCGAGATGTTCGGCGAGATCCGCGTGAAGGCCGCCTGAGGCCCCTTTCCTCCGGAGAGCTTCCATGCCGCTGCCCGATGACGCGCCAGAGCTGAAAGCCCTGCACCCGGCCTACCGCCGGGCGAGGGTGGCGGGCCTCTTCATCTGCGTGGCCTGGCCCCTGCTTCTCATGGTCCTGGTGGCCACCGGGGCCGTCCGGCCCGGGAACGCGCCCCTGGCGGGCCCCGTGAAGCAGATCGGCTACACCTTCACCGGGCTCGTCCTCCTCGGCGCCACCTGGGTCACCTGGCGCAGCGGGAGGGTTCTGAAGGGGTTCCGGGACCTGCCGGAGGCGCGCCGCCCCTCGGTGGTGCTGCGGGAGAGCCTGCTCTACGCCGCCGTCTTCGAGCTCAGCAGCCTCTGGGGCCTCCTCTACTGGATGCTCGTGGGCCCCGCCGCCGCGCGCTACGTGGGCACGTTCATGGCGCTCAGCCCCATCATGTTCCTGTTCTTCGTGCCCCGCTTCCACGCCTGGAAGCTGGCCCTGGAGCGGGAGCCCGGCGCATGAGCGGCCCGGGGAGCGAGCCGGAGGCCCTCCATCCCTTCGACCGGACCCGCATCCTGCCCGGGGTGCCGCCGCTGCCGGAGGTGACGGAAGTCCCGGCGGCTCCGGTCGTCGCTGCCGCTCCCACGGCCACTCTGGTCCCATCCTCCTCCACGCCCCGGGCCCTCGGCCTGGGCACCCGCGGCGGGACCTCTCTCTTCCTGGCGGCGGCGGGCGTCGCCGCGCTGGCCTGCTGGGCCTTCCTCGGGAGCGGGACCGGGCCCCGGCGGGCCCTGGAGGCCGAGCCGGTGGCGGAGTCGCTGCCCCCCTCGCTGAAGGCCTATCGCGAGGCCGCGGAGCAGGGCGATCCCCGGGCCATGCGGATGCTGGGCGCCTGCTACACCTACGGCCTCGGCGTCCGGGTCAATCCCCTGGAAGGCGCCGCCTGGTACCGGCGGGCGGCGAAGGCCGGGGACAAAGTCGCGCTCCAGGAGCTGGACGCCGCCGGGGCTAGGCGCTGATCCCCAGCCGGAAGAACCGCGCGATGCCGGTGAGCACCTGCTGGGCCGCCAGGCTCGCCAGCAGGAGCCCCATGATGCGGCTGATGAGCTCGCTGCCGGCGATGCCGATGAGCCGCTGCAGCGGTCGGGCCGCCAGCATCAGGAGCCAGGTGGCCGCCAGCACCGCGAGCATCACCAGCGCCGTGAGGGCCTGGCTCTGCCAGGCGTGCCGGTGGTTGTCCGTCAGCAGCACCGCCGCCAGCAGCGCGCCCGGCGAGGCGATGGAGGGCATGGCGAGGGGGTAGATCGCGCGGCCCGGTCCCGCCTGCTTGGCCAGCTTCAGCTCCTGGATGGGCTTGCTCTCCCCGAAGACCATGGAGAGCGAGAAGAGGAAGAGCAGGATCCCGCCGGCGATCTGGAAGGCCTCCAGGGTGATGCCCATGGCCTCCAGCAGCAGCTGGCCGGCGGCGACGAAGAAGACCAGCACCAGGGCGGCGAAGCCCACAGCCTGGCCCGCCAGCTTCCGGGCGGCGCCGGGCTCCATCCCGCGGGCCTCCCGCAGGAAGATGGGCACGGTGCCGATGGGGTCGATGACGGCCCAGAAGAGGACGGCCTGCGCCAGCAGCGAATCGAGCATGGGCCCTCAGGATACGGGGGGCGCGCTCCGCCACGCCAGGACCTTCGCCGCCGCGGCCTTGCCCACGGCCTCGGCGAGGGCGGCCTCCTCGGCGCTCCGCACGGCTTCGACGCTGCCGAAGGCCGCCAGCAGCTTCTTCGCCGTGGCCGCGCCCACGCCGGGGATCTGGGTGAGCTGGGTCTGGAGGGTGCGCTTCTCCCGCAGCTTGCGGTGGTAGGTGATGGCGAAGCGGTGGGCCTCGTCCCGGATGCGCTGCAGGAGCTGCAGTACGGGGCTGGACCGCGGGATGCGCAGCGGCTCCGGCGCGCCGGGGCGGATCACCAGCTCCTCCTTCTTGGCCAGGGAGGCCCGCTCCAGGTCCATCAGGCCCAGCTCCGCCAGAGCCGATTCCGCCGCATGTAGCTGGCCCAGGCCGCCGTCGATGAGCACCAGGTCCGGCAGGTCCCGCTGCTCCTCCACCATGCGGCGGTAGCGGCGGAAGACGGCCTCGCGCATGTTGGCGAAGTCGTCGTTCTGCTCATTGGACATCTTGAAGCGGCGGTAGCTGCCCTTGTCCGGGAAGCCGTCCTTGAAGACCACGCAGCTGGCGACGACCTCCCGGCCCTGGCCGTGGCTGATGTCGAAGCACTCGATGTGCCGCGGCAGCCGCGCCAGGCCCAGGAAGGCCTGGAGGCCCTCCAGCACCGCCTGGTTGAGCTTGGCCGGCTCGAACTTCCGCTCCAGGGCCAGCCGGGCGTTCTCCTGGGCCATGGCCAGGAGGTCCTGCTTCTGGCCCTGCTTGGGGAGGAGGAACTGCACCTTCGTGCCGCGGGCCTGGGAGAGCCACTCCCGCAGCAGCTCCGGCTCCGCGGGCTCCACCTCCAGCAGCAGCTTCGCCGGGGGCGGCTCCTCGGCGTAGACCCGTTGGAGCACCTGGGCCAGGGCCTCGGCGCCGAAGGCCTCGCAGTCCTCCAGCACGTATTCCCGCCGGTCCACCATGCGGCCCTCCCGCATGAGCACCCGGTGGACGCAGGCCCGGCCGTCCAGCAGGGCCGAGCCGAAGATGTCCGTGTCGTCCTGGTCCGCCACCGCGGCCTTCTGCCGGGTGAACCAGGCGTCCACCTGGTCCAGGGTGTCCCGGTGGCGCGCCGCCTGCTCGAAGGCGTGGACCTCCGCCGCCCGCCACATGGCGGCCTCCAGGCGCCCCTTCAGCTCCTCGCGCTTGCCCTCGAGGAAGAGGCGGGCCTCCTTGGCCTGCTCTCCGTAGGCGTCCTGGGACACGGCGCCGATGCAGGGCGCCGTGCAGCGGTGGAGCTGGTACTTCATGCAGGCCCGGCCGCGCTTGCCGTCGATCTCGATGTCGCAGTCCCGGATCTGGAAGAACCGCTCCACCAGCTCCGCGGCCTTGTAGGCCGTGCTCGCGGGGAAGAAGGGCCCGAAGTACCAGGCCTTGTCCTTCAGCAGCTTGCGGGTCACGTAGACCTTCGGGAAGGGCTCCCGGGTCAGCTTCACGAAGGGGTAGGTCTTGTCATCCCGCAGCAGGATGTTGAAGGGCGGGAAGTGCTCCTTGATGAGGTTGTTCTCGAGGACGAGGGCCTCCAGCTCCGTCTCGCAGACGACCATCTCCAGATCCCAGATCCGGGCCACCAGGCGGCGGGTCTTGGCGTCCAGCTGCTTGCTCTGGAAGTAGGAGCGCACCCGGTTCCGCAGCACCTTGGCCTTGCCGACGTAGAGCAGGGCGCCGTCCTTGTCCCGGTAGAGGTAGACGCCGGGCCGCGTGGGCAGGTCGCCCAGCTTGCGCTTGAGGACGGGGCTCTTCTCGAGGTTGTTCCGGATCGCGGCCACGCCTCGATTATGGCGCCATCATGGCGCGAGGCGCCGCAGGAGCAGCAGGGCGGCCAGAGGCAGCAGGAGCAGCAGGGCCGTGAGGACCCGGGCCAGAGGCCGGCTGTAGTTGAAGGTCCAGCCGAGGCCGTAGCGCTTCGGCACCAGGAGCCGCGGGTCCCGGGGATTCGAGTAGATGAGCCCGCCCCAGCGGTAGTCCGACTCGGAGGCGCCGGGGATGGGGGGCGCCAGCCGGAGCTGCCGGAGCACCAGGACGGTCCCCGCGACCACGCAGGCGAGAAGCAGGCCGAGGCCGAGGAGCACGGCCCGGCCCCCCTGCACGGCCCCCATGGGTCCGATGTAGCCCGCCAGCAGTGCAACGCCGCAGGCGAGCCAGCCCCGGAGGATGCCCAGGGCCCGTGAGCTGGCTTGCCGCCGCGCATCGCCGTTCCTGAGCGCGAGCCCCAGGAGGAAGATCAGCAGCCAGGCCAGGCCCGCGAGCAGGAGCGGCGGCATGAAGAGCTGGCGCTTGTCCATCCAGCCGTCCACCTGCCCTGCGGCGTTCCAGTGGGCGGGCACCCGCTCCGGGAGCCTCGGCAGCCAGTGCTGGATCCAGAGCCAGGCGGAGGCCAGCCCCGCCACAGGCAGCAGGTCGTGGAAGCTGAGGAGGGCGGGGCGCTCCGGGCTCATGGCCGCTGGATCCGGAAGGCCGGCGGCTCGTAGCCATCCGGGCGGTCCGCCTCGGGGATGGCGGCGGTGTTGCCGTCCCGGAGCGACGCGTAATGCGGCGACATGATCTCGACTCCGGCCTTGAAGAAGGCGTCCTGGATGGCCTCGTGCAGCCGGGAGTATGTCTCGTTCATGCGCTCGGGGTCCTCCGTGGCGGCGTTGAGCTGGTAGCTGACGTAGAAGTCGTCGAGGCTCGTCTGGTTCACGAAGGGGGGCGGATCCTGGAGGATGCCCTCGGCCGCCCGCGCGGCCTGGAGGAGCAGGTCGTGGACCTGCCGCCAGGGCACGTCGTAGCCGATGGTGACGGTGGTGTGCAGCAGCAGGGCGCGCTCCCGGGATTGCGCCGTGTAGTTGAGGATCTGGCTGCCCAGCACCGTCGAGTTCGGGAGCGTGACGTCCACGTTCTTGGGAGTGCGGATGCGCGTCACGAGCAGGCTCTTCTCCACCACGGTCCCCCGCGTCTCGCCGACCTGGATCACGTCGCCCAGGCGGAAGGGCCGCATGTAGGCGATCATCACGCCGGCGATCAGGTTGGCCACGGCGCCGCTGGAGCCCAGGGAGAACAGCACGCCCACGAAGAGGCTCACGCCCTTGAAGGCCTCGCTGCCGCTGCCCGGCAGGTAGGGGAAGGCCACCACGAGCGCGAAGCCCATCACCAGCAGCCGGGCCAGCTTGTAGGTGGGCGGGCCCCAGTCCGGGTGGAAGCCCTCGATCCGGAGGGCGCCGTTGCCGATGCCGGTGAACACCAGGCGCACGAGCTTCAGGAGCCAGCGCGTGGCCAGGACGATGACCGCCAGGAAGAGCAGCTTCGGGAGATATCCCAGGAGGGCCGCGCCGAGCTGGAAGACCGGGGCCCAGACCAGGGCCAGAAGCTTCGCCGCGAGGCCCTTCGTCCAGGGGAAGAAGCTGAAGACGATGGACAGGTAGATGTAGGCCAGGATCAGGGTGAGCCCCAGCCGCAGGAGCTGGGCGCCCCGCTTCGCCAGCTGGCGGACCCGCTCCGTGGAGAGCAGCTCCAGGTTCTGGATGCGGAACCCGCCGAAGAGGCCCTCCGACGCGTCGATGCGGGCGTACACCCGGCGGAAGGTCCGGCTCAGCAGCCAGAGGATCAGGAGGGCCCCGAGGGAGACCGCCAGGGTCTGGGCACCAGCCACGGCGAGGGCCTTGGCCCGGTGGGCGAGGGTGTGGCGCTGGAGCGCCGCCAGGATGGCCTGGGACCAGGCCTGGGCCAGCTCGGCCCGAGGGGTGGCCGCGGCCTTGGCGTCGCCCTCGGTCACCGTCACCAGGAGCTGGTCCCCGGCCATGAGATCCGTGGATTCGCCGTTGTCCACCGCGTCCAGGCGCTTCGTCCCCTCGAAGGGATCCGCCGCCAGGCGCCGGATCCGACGCCCCACCGCCTCGGCCCGGGCCTCGGGGCTGAAGGAGGCCGCCCTCGCCTGGATCGTGAAGACGGTCTCCCCGTCCAGCTGGACCGGCGCCTGGGCCCTCAGGGGGGCGAGGGCCGCGAGGCCGAGCACCAGGAGCCGGATCAGACGTCGCGCCATGGGATCCCTCGGGGGTTGCCCCTAAACTTAGCCCATGTTGAAGCTGGAAGCCTTCCCCGTCGGCCCCCTGGGGTGCAATTGCGCCCTCCTGTGGGATCCGGCGACCGGCGAGGGCCTGGTGGTGGATCCCGGCGGCGACGCCCTGAAGATCCGGCGGCGGGTGGAGGCCCTGGGCTTCCAGGTGACCGCGCTGCTGCACACCCACGCCCACTTCGACCACGTGGGCGCGACGAAGGAGCTGCAGGAGCTCTGGCAGTGCCCGGCCTACCTGCACCCGGACGACACCTACCTCATCGACCACCTGGAGCTGCAGACCTCCACCTTCGGCATGCCGTCCATCGCACGGCCGGAGATGCGGGATTTGGCGGCGGGGGATCGCTTCGACAGCCTGGCGACCATGCACACCCCGGGCCATACCCCCGGCTCCTGCTGCTTCCACGGCGCCTTCGAGCAGGGAGGGCTGGTGCTGGCGGGGGACACCCTCTTCCGGCGGGGGGTGGGCCGGACGGATCTGTGGGGCGGGGACTGGGACCAGCTGGAGGGCAGCCTCCTGGGCCAGCTCTACCGCCTGCCGGAGGGCACCTTGGTGATCCCCGGGCACGGCCCGGCCACCACCATCGGAGAGGAGCGGGCGGACAACCCGTTCGTGCGAGGATAGGGGCCTCATCCCAGGAGTTCCCATGGATACGCTCTTCGCCGGACTCGGGTGCCTCGGTCCCCTGGCGGTCTTCGCCATCATCTATCTGCTGAGCTGCCTCAAGGTCGTGAACGAGTATGAGCGGGCGGTGGTCTTCCGCCTGGGCAAGGTGCTGAGCCAGGCCAAGGGGCCGGGCCTCATCTTCCTGCTCCGGCCCTTCGACAAGGCCACGGTGGTGAGCCTGCGCACGGTGGTGCTCGACGTGCCCAGCCAGGACATCATCACCCGGGACAACGTCACCCTGAAGGTCAGCGCCGTCGTCTACTTCAAGGTCGTGGACACGCCGAGCGCCGTGCTGAAGGTGGAGAACTACTACTACGCCACCAGCCAGATCGCCCAGACGACCCTGCGCTCGGTCCTCGGTGAGGTGACCCTGGACGAGCTCCTGGCGGACCGGGAGAAGCTGGGCCAGCGCCTCCGGGAGCTCATCGATTCCTCCACCGAGCCCTGGGGCGTCGAGGTCAGCGGCGTCGAGGTGAAGAATGTGGACCTGCCCGAGCAGGTGCAGCGCGCAATGGGCCGCCAGGCCGAGGCCGAGCGGGAGAAGCGGGCGAAGATCATCGCCGCCGAGGGCGAGCTCCTCGCCAGCCAGCAGCTCCTGGAGGCCTCCAACAAGATCAGCCAGAATCCCGTGGCCATCCAGATGCGCTACCTGCAGACGCTCACGGAGATCGCCGTGGAGAAGAACAGCACCATCCTGTTCCCGCTGCCCATGGAGTTCATGAAGGTCTTCGAGAGGTTCGGCGACAAGCAGGGCTGATCCGCGAAGGGCCGCGAACTGCTCCCGCCAAGGGCCGCGAAGACTGCACCGGTCTTCGCGGCCCTCCGCCTGGGGGGCTAGCGGGCCGGGGTGTCCCTGTGGGCGGCGCGCAGGTACTGGGCGGGCCAGGGGACCTTCTGTCCCAGGACCTCCGCCGCGTGGAGGGGCCAGTAGGGATCCCGCAGCGCCTCCCGGCCCAGCAGGATCAGATCCGCCTGTCCCGCCTGGAGGATGGCCTCGGCCTGGCCCGGGTCCGTGATCAGGCCCACGGCGGCGGTGGGGATCCCGGCGCCCCGGCGCACCACCTCCGCGAAGGGGACCTGGTAGCCGGGGCCGGAGGTGATCCGCGCCGACGGGTCCAGGCCGCCGGAGGAGCAGTCCACCAGGTCGGCGCCGAGGGCCTCGAGGCGGGCCGCGAAGGCGACGGTGTCCTCCAGGGTCCAGCCGCCCTCCACCCAGTCCCTGGCGGACACGCGGACGAGGAGGGGCAGGGCGTCCGGCAGCGCGGCCCGCACGGCCTCCGCCACCTCGAGGGGGAAGCGCATCCGGCCCTCCCGGCCGCCGCCGTAGGTGTCGGCGCGCTGGTTGCTCAGCGGCGAGAGGAATTCGTGGAGGAGGTAGCCGTGGGCCGCGTGGAGCTCCACCACCTGGAAGCCGGCCGCCACCGCCCGCCGGGCCGCGGCGACGAAGGCGGCCTTCACCGCGGCGAGATCGGCGTCCTCCATCGCGCGCGGCGGGGGCACGGGGCCGTAGGGCAGGGGCGAGGGCGCCAGGGGCGTCCAGCCGCCCTCCTCCGGGCCCAGCCAGCGGTCGCCCTCCCAGGGCCGACTGCGGCTGGCCTTGCGCCCCGCGTGGGCGAGCTGGATGCCGGGCACCGCCTTCTGGCTGCGGAGGAAGGCCGCGATGCGGGCCAGGGGCTCCGCCTGGGCGTCGCTCCAGAT
>DASTWQ010000192.1:0-7739 GCA_035758545.1 Holophagaceae bacterium
CTTGGCCCGCAGGGCCTCCAGCCGGGGCCCGCGGGCCTCCGGCGCCAGCGCCCGCAGCGCGTCCAGCTCCGTCTGCAGGTCCATCAGCAGCCGCAGTCCAGCAGCGGCCCCGCGTCGCCCCAGAAGACGAGCCAGTCCGTGGCCGTCACCCTCAGCGTGAAGGCGCCGGGGGCCTCGGCCTCCCAGCCCTTGGCCCGCAGGGCCCGGGCCAGGGCCTCGGCGGGCTCCCGCACCTCAAGGGTGAGCTGCCCCTCGGCCAGCGACACGAAGGCCACCCGGCGGCGGGCGGCCTCGGCGCGGCAGAGGGCTTCAGCGGCGGGGAGCATCAGGTGCCGACTGGACTCCTCAGGCCGGGCGCTCGGTCATCACCTTGTCGATGATCCCGTAGTCCAGGGCCTCCTGGCCGCTCATGAAGTAGTCGCGGTCCACGTCCTTGGCGATCTTGCTGACCTTCTGGCCGGTGTGCTTGGCGAGGATCTCGTTCAGCATGTCCTTGATGCGCTGGATCTCCTTGTAGGCGATCTCGATCTCCGTGGCCTGGCCCCGGGCGCCGCCGGAGGGCTGGTGGATCATGATGCGGCTGTTGGGCAGGGAGAAGCGCTTGCCCTTGGTGCCGGCGGAGAGCAGCACCGCGGCCATGGAGGCGGCCTGGCCCACGCAGTAGGTGACGATGTCGTTCTTCACGAACTGCATGGTGTCGTAGATGGCGAGGCCCGCGGTGACGCTGCCGCCGGGGCTGTTGATGTAGATCTGGATGTCCTTGTCCGGGTCCTCGCTCTCAAGGAAGAGCATCTGGGCCACGATGGCGTTGGCCACCGAGTCGTCGATCTCCGTGCCGAGGAAGATGATGTTGTCCTTGAGCAGGCGGGAGTAGATGTCGTAGCTGCGCTCGCCCCGCGGGGTCTGCTCGATGACGATGGGCGGGTAGTAGCTGGAGATGGATTCGCGGACCATGGGAGCTCCTGAGGCGCCAGGATAGCAAAAGGGGCGTCCGGCGGACGCCCCTCGCGCAGGCGGGTTGGGACTTACTCGGCCTTCTTCTTGGCGGCCTTCTTGGCGGGCTTGGCCTCGGAGGCCTCGGGCTGGTCGGCCTTCTCGGCCTTGGGGGCGGCGGCCTTCTTGGCCGCCTTCTTCGGCTTGGCCTCGGCGTGGTCATGATCGTGGTCGTGGTCACAATCCGGGCCATGGACGTGATCGGCCACCAGGGGCTCGCCGCCCTCCTGATGCGCCAGGTCGCCGCCCTCCAGGCCGCCGGCGTCGAAGCGGGAGACGGGCTCGCCGGCCTCGCGCTTGCGCTCCAGCTCCACCAGGTCGAGGAAGGCCGCCTTGTCCAGCAGCTCCTCGGCGACGGTGGCGGAGGTCAGCAGGTGCTTGAAGATCTTGTCCGTGCGCAGGCGGCCCTTCACCTCGGTGGTGGCGCCGCGCTTCTCCAGGTCGGCCTTGAACGCCTCGAAGGGCGTCTGGATCTGGTTCTCCTCCATGAAGGCCTTGATGTCGGCGTCGATCTCGTCGTCGGACACCTGGATGTCCTCGGCGTTGCCGATGGCCTGGAGCAGGTAGCCGCTGCGGACCGCCCGCTCGGCCTCAGCCAGGCGGTGCTGGCGGTAGGCGTTCCAGTTCACCCGCTTGGGGTCGATGCCCTGCTGCGCCGCCGCGCGGGCGAACTCGTTGCAGTAGTCGTCCAGCTGCATGACGACGAGGGAGCGGGGCACCTCGAAGGGGGCGGCATCCAGCAGCATGTCCAGGATGTTGGTGTGGAGGCGGGCCTCGGCGTCGCGCTCGGCGGCCTCCTCCAGGTCGGCCTTCACCTTGTCCTTCAAGGCGGCGAGGCTGTCCTGGCCCAGATCCTTGGCCAGCTCGTCGCCGAGGGCCGGGACCTCGCGGCGGCGGATATCGCTCACGGTGACGGAGTAGCTGACCGTGCGGCCCTTCAGGGCCTGGGCCTCGTCGCCGTGCTCGATCTCGAAGGCGCGGGTCTCGTCGGCCTTGGCGCCGATGAGCTGGGCGTCGAAGGGGCGCTTGGGGTCCAGCTCGATGACCTGGTCGCGGTAGGTCTCGGGCTTGCGGCCCTGGAGCTTGGCCTTGATGTCGCAGGTGACCAGGAGGCCTTCGGCGGCGGGGCCGTCCACGGGCAGGAACTTGACGGCGCGCTGGCGCAGGCCCTCGAGCTGCTCCTCCACGTCCTCGGCGCCGATCTTCCGCTTCTTCTTGGTGAGCTTCAGGGTCTTGTAGTCCGGCAGCTCCACCTGGGGCGCCACGTCGAAGAGCAGGCTCAGGGTGGCGTCAGCGCCGTCCTTCAGGTCCAGCTTCTGGAGGGCGGGGTTGGAGATGGGGGCCACGCCGGCCTTCTCCGCCTCGTTCCAGAAATGGCCCCGCACCAGGCGCTCCGCGACGTCCTGGTGGACCTCCCGGGCGAACTTCTGGATCAGCACGCTCTTGGGCGCCTTGCCCGGGCGGAAGCCGGGGATCCGGGCCTTCGGGGCGAAGGAGGACACCACGGCCTCGAAGGTGGCGGAGACCTCGGTGGCCGGGACGTGGAATTCCAGGCTCATGCGGGTGGGGCTGTGCTGGGTGAGGGTGGCGTTCATGGGGGTCGTGCTCCTGAGGTCGAATCTGTGGTGCGAGCGGCCGGGGTCGAACCGGCAAGGCCGTGAAGCCGCTGGAACCTAAATCCAGTGCGTCTGCCAATTCCGCCACGCTCGCCCGGATGGCCGTTCGTGCGCTGCTGTCGAAACCACCAGTCTACCCGGGACCGGCCCGCCCTACGAGGCCCGAGTCCCGGAGGCGAGGCACCAGGCGTCCTCGGCGCCGAAGGCCTCCAGGGCCCGCAGTTCGGACTCGGAGAGCCCCATGCCGGCGGCCGCGCGCCGCTCCGTCCCCAGGTCGCAGGGGATGAGGCCGGGATCGTCGGTCCCGAGGGCGCAGCGCACCCCGGCCCGGAGCATGCGGGGAAGGGGATGGGGGGCCACGTCGGCGGCGAGGAGGGCGTTGGAGCTGGGGCAGACGTCCACGGGGATGCCGCGCTCCGCCAGCAGCTCGAAGGTGCCCTCGTCCCCGCGGATGCCGTGGACGATGCGGGCGACCCCGCCCTCCAGCACCGCCTCGCGGACGTTCGGGCCGGGGCCGTTCTCGCCGGCGTGGGCGGCGATCCGCAGGCCGAGCTTGCGGGCGCGGTCGAAGACCGGCGCCCAGTCCCGGAAGGGCACCTCTTCCAGGCCGCCGGTGGAGAAGCCGGCGACGAAGGGGGGCAGGTCCCCGGCCACCAGGTCCAGCACCGCATGGCCGTGGGCGGGCCCGAAGTGGTTGACGGCGTCCAGCACCGCGCAGGCCCGCAGGCCCTCGGAGGCCGCGTCGAGGAAGCCGGCCTCCACGCCCCGCCAGAAGGCGCCGAGGTCCAGGAGGCCCAGGTGAGCCACGAGGAAATGGGGGCTCATCCAGAGGTCGAAGCCTGCGCCGCCGGCGGCCTTCGTGCGGCGGGTGGCCGCGCCTACGGCGGCGCGGATGGCCGCCTCCGAATCCAGCAGGCGCGCCCCGAAGAGGAAGGCCTCGATGAAGTCGCCGAAGGGCCGGGCCTCGCCCCGCCAGAGCGCCTCCAGGGAGGCCGGCAGGGCCAGCCCCCGGCGGCCCGCCTCCGCCCGCACCCAGGTGGGATCGAGGGAGCCTTCGAGGTGGCAGTGCCGGTCGATCAGCATCCCGCCATCTTCGCTCAGTCCGGGCCTGCGGGGCACGGCTCCACGCGAGGCAGGGCCCTTCGGGCCGCGCCTCGCGCTACACCTCCACGCTTCGCCGCTGGCGGAGCTAGCCCCTCTGGCACCCTGAGCTATTCGTCGTAGTCGTCCATCCGGAGGTCGCCGGGGTCGATGCCTTCGCGGCGGTGATCCAGCCCCACGGCGTCGGCGCTGAACTCGTCCACGCTCTCGGCGTGCTCGGGCTCGGCGGCCTCGTCATCCTCGATGACGTGCACGCTCTTCTCCTTCTTCGGCGCCTTCACCTTGGCAGGCGCCGATTTCTGGTTGGCGTTGCACTTGGGGCAGACGGCCTCGGGCTTCTTGAAGTCGTAGAACTTCGTCCCGCAGTTGAAGCAGATGTACTTTTTCCCCAGATCGGCCGGCATCCGGTCCCCTTCCTTGACTCAGAGGTAGGGGAATACCAGAAATCCGGCGAAATGTCAGCCCGGATTCACAGAAGGGTCACTTCCAGGGGGTGGCGCCGAGCTTGGCGGCGTCCCCGTCGCAGAGCAGGGCGACCACGGTCTGCTTGAAGATCCCGTGGGTGGATTCCAGCTCCAGGCCGAAGCGGTCCAGGAAGGTCTGGCGGCTCCGCTCCAGCTCGTCCTTGAGCAGCCCGTAGAGGTTCCCGGCGGTGCGGGCCTGGGCGACCTTGGCGGGGAAGTAGAGCTCGATGTCCCCGGTGAGCACCCGGGCGAGGCGCTCCGCGGCGGCCCGGGTCTTGGGATCCAGGCCGGTGGAGAGGCCGGGGTTGGTGATCTCCAGCGGGGACTGGGGCACCGTGAGCTGGGGCGCCGGGGGGACGGGCGGCGGCGCGGCGGCCGGAGCGGGCCGCAGGGCCGCCATGGGGATGGGGCCGGTGCTGGCGGAGGGGCTGACGGCCGGAGCCGGCGGGGCGGGCGGCAGCTCGGGCGTGGTCTGGGTGACGGAGACCCGGTCTTCCGGGGCGGCGGCGCCGAGGTTGCCGAGGGCGGCGGCCCCGCACTGCACCAGGGCCCGCACGAGCTGGGGATGGGAGAGGCCCGAGTGGCCCCCGGCGTCGACGAGGATCACGGCCACGGTGCGGCGCTTGAGCCGCAGGGGAAGGATCTGCAGGGCGGCGCTCCGCAGCGGGCTGAGGGCCGCCAGCAGGGCCTGGTAGCCGGGCCCGGGGGTGGCGAGGCCCTCGCCCCGGCCCATGACGAGTTCCAGCAGCTCCGGAGGCGGAACCACCGGGGTGCCGCTCTTGGGTCGCTCGGCGTCGAAGCCCCGCCAGGCGTAGAGATTCAGGATGCCCTGCTTGACGATGAACACCGCCGAGCGGGGGGCCAGGCTGGCCAGGCCGTCCAGCATGCGCTGAAGGCATTCCGCCTGGCTGGCCGCGGCGGCCATCCCGTCCAGGGCTCCGCCGATGGCGCCCTCGGCGGCCCCGGCGCCGTCCCCCTTCGAGGGCAGGGCCTCGGCGAGCCGCGCCAGGAGGCTCTCGTCCGGCTCCATCCGCTCCAGGCTCAGCTGGATCGAGGCGGCCAGCTCCTCCAGGACCACCTGCTTCCTGCCCTGGAGCCAACCGGCCAGGGCGTCCCGCAGGGCGTCGATGTCCATCGGATCCGTGGGCGGCATGGGGGTCCCTTGGGTTCGGGGGGTGGCTGGGTTCGAGTGTAGGCGGCCCCAGGACTCATTGGAACCGCGGGCTTCCGCGTATAGGATGAGGGACGGACACCCCCGGGAGCGGACGGATGCCAGATCTTTCCATCGAGGTTCGGGACGCGGGAGGCGTGACGGTCGTCATGCCCGCGGGCTTCATCAATGCCCATACCGTCCGGGACTTCGAGGGGGCCCTGGAGAAGCTGGTGGCCCAGGAGCGGTTCCTGATCCTCCTGAACTGCCGCAACCTCAGCTACATCTCCTCCGCGGGGTTGGGGGCCATCATGGGCCTCATCGAGACCGTACGGGAGAACGGTGGCGACATCCTGCTCTCGGACCTGTCCGAGAACGTCTTCGCCATCTTCGACACCCTCGGGTTCACCCAGCTGTACCGGGTGTTCAAGGGAGAGGACGAGGCCCTCGCCGCCGCCTCCGCGCCGGGGCAGGGAGCCTGAGCATGGCCCTCGCGTCCATCGCCGCCGCCGGACGGGCCGAATTCCAGCTCGTGATCCCGAGCCAGACGAAGTACCTCAACCTCGTCACGGGCCTGGCCAAGCGCGCCGCCCTGGTGGCGGGGCTGGACGACGCGGCCGCGGCCAAGGTCAGCATCGCCGTGGATGAGGCGGTGACGAACGTGATCCTGCATGCCTACAAGGGCGAGGCGGACCATCTGGTGGAGCTGCAGCTCGACTTCACGCCCCAGGCCCTCGAGGTCCACATCTTCCACACCGGGCAGGGCATCCGGGAGGATCAGGTGATCCTGCCGGACCCCAAGGAGTACGTGACCCACCCCCGCAAGGGCGGGCTCGGCCTCCTGCTGATGAGCCGCTTCATGGACGAGGTCCGCTTCCGCGAGGCCGCCGGCCGGAACGAGTGCTGTCTCATCAAGAAGATCTCCTGACCGGGGGCGCCCCTTGAGCGCGCCGGGCAGCCTCCCGCCTTCCCCTCCGCCGTCGCCCTTCGACCGGCTGAGGGGGCTGTCCCTCCGGATCCCCGAGGGCGCCAGTGAACTGCTGCCCCTCATCGACTTCCTGGAGGCCTTTCCCCAGCAGGGCACCGAGGAGGACCTGGTCCACCTCGTGGGTGTGACGGCCCTGGGCATCGCCCGGGCGGGCCAGGGCGGCATCTGGGATGGCCAGAAGTGGATCTTCCTCCGGGGCCAGGCCCCCGCCTTCCCCACGAACCCCGGCAAGGGCTGGTCCAGCTTCGACTGGACCTGGCAGGAGGAGACCCTCGGCACCGTGGCCCTCAAGGCCCAGTCCGTGCCGGAGGCCCTGCCCCTGCTCCTGTCCGTGGCCGCGCCGCTCCTCATGTGGCGGCGCATGGAGCACCTGCGCAGCGACCAGAACCGGGCCCTCGCCCTGCAGCTCTCCCGCCTCAACACCGTCTTCGACCTGACCCGCTCCCTGGGGGAGGTGGAGACCCGGCAGGAGCTCATCAGCCTCATGGCGGCGACGATCATGGGCGAGTTCCGCATCCCCCGGCTGCTGGTGCTGGACCGGGACGGCGCCGTCCTGGTGGCCCGGGGCGTCGGGACGGTGCCGCCGGTGCTGGAGGGCGAGGCCCTCCGGGCCCTGGTGGAGGACAAGCGCCTCATCCACGCCCTGGAGCTGAAGGACGCCGCCCACAGCCACGGCTTCGCCTACGCGGCGGATCCCACCCTCGGGGAGCTCTCCGAGGACGACGACACTTTCCTGCAGACCCTCATGAACCTCGCCGGCGGCCAGCTCACGAGCCTCGAGCTGCGGGAGGAGCGCATCCAGAAGGACCGGCTGGAGAAGGACCTGGACCTGGCCCGGAACATCCAGCGGCAGATCCTGCCCAAGCGGCTTCCGGAGCCCGCGGGCTGGCAGTGCGCCGCGGCGAACCTGCCCTACCAGGCCGTGGGCGGGGACCTCTACGACCTCTGGCTCGCCAGCGATCCCCCGGCCGGGGGGTGGGAGGACGAGCAGGAGGGCGAGCGGCTCCACCTCGCCGTGGCTGACATCAGCGGCAAGGGCCTGCCGGCGGCGCTGATGATGACCCAGCTCGCCAGCTACCTCCGGGCCCGGGCCGACCGCCGGGTGAAGAACTGGGGCCGCCTCGCCACGCGCCTCAACACCCGCATGAACGAGGTGCGGGACCGCAACCGCTACGCCACCCTCTTCGCCGCCTCCATCAACCCCGAGACCGGCGACCTCCGGTTCGTGAACGGCGGCCACAACCCGCCGCTCCTCGTGAAGGCGGACGGCACCTTCCTGCGCCTGGATCCCACGGGTCCCATGGTGGGCCTCCTGCCGGACGTGACCTGGGAGCAGGGCCGCGCCCAGGTGGATCCTGGCGACATCCTGGTGGCCTTCACCGATGGCCTGGTGGAGGCCGAGAGCCCCGCCGGCGAGGAGTGGGGGG
>DASTWQ010000205.1:0-7990 GCA_035758545.1 Holophagaceae bacterium
AGACGCCGTCGCCGTCCGTGTCCCCGGCGGCCTCCAGGCCCGAGCCCAGGGTGTCCCCGGGCTGGCCGTCCGCGGACCAGATCCGGCGGCCCGTCCGCCCGGAATAGACGTAGACCCGGCCCGCGGCGGGCCCGCCGAGGGCCTTGGTGGGCGCGGAGATCACTGCGTCGTGGGCGCCGTCGCCGTCCACGTCGCCCAGGTCCCGGGCGATCCACCCGAACTGGTCGCCGCTGGCCTCGCCGACGATCGTGTGGAGGACCGTCGCGGGCTCGACGAAGGGCCGCGCGAAGTCCCCGGGCGCCGGCTGCAGGGCCGCGAGGCGCGGATCGCCCCGCAGGGCTGCGAGGTCGTCATCCACCGCGGCCTGGCTCAGGTCCACCTTCCCGGTGGCCTTGGCGCGGGTGAGCCAGGCGAAGGCCTCGTCCGCCTTCCCCAGGCGCGCGCAGGCGGCACCGGCGTTGTACAGGGCGGTGGGGTCCTCCGGGGCCAGGGCGAGGACCTTCCGGCAGGCAGCCAGGGCCGCGGCGGGATCCTTCAGCTGCAGCGCGCAGCTCCCCAGGAGCCGCCAGACCGCCGGGTCCTTCGGTGTCCGCCGGCTCAGCGCCTCGAGCAGGGGCCGGGCCGCCTCCGGATGGCCCGCCTGCAGCTGGGCCCGGGCGGCAGCGAGCTGGGCGGCGGGCTCGGGGCCGGAGGGCGCCTGAAGGACCGGCAGCGCAGGGAGGAAAAGGACGAGCGGGACCGGCATGGCACCCCCGGGAAGTCCGCCCAGGGTCCACCCGGGCCCCGGCGCCGTCCAGCGCCTCCGCCCCGGTCCCCGGCGGATCCGCCCCAGCACGGAAAAGGGGCCGCGGTGCGGCCCCTTCCTCCGGATCCGGAACGGCTCAGAGCGTCTTCATGTCCAGCACGAAGCGGTAGCGCACGTCGTTCTTCAGCATGCGCTCGTAGGCCTCGTTGACCTTCTCCATGGGGATGACCTCCACCTCGGAGACCACGCCGTGCTCGGCGCAGAAGTCGAGCATCTCCTGGGTCTCCTTGATGCCGCCGATGAGGGAGCCGGAGAGGGTCCTCCGCCCGCCGATGAGGGAGATCGCCGCCACGGGCACGGCCTCGGGGGGCACGCCCAGCAGCACCATGGCGCCCTCCACCCGCAGCAGGCCCAGGTAGGCGTTGTAGTCGTGGGGGGCGGAGACGGTGTCGATGATGAGGTCGAAGTGGCCCCGCAGCCTGGAGAAGGTCTCGGGGTCGGAAGTGAGGCCGAAGGCGTGGGCGCCGAGCTTCTTGGCGTCCGCCTCCTTGGACTTGGAGGTGCTGAGCATGGTCACCTCGGCGCCCATGGCCGCGGCGAGCTTGACGGCCATGTGGCCGAGGCCGCCCAGGCCCACCACGCCCACCTTCGTGCCCTTGCCCACCTTCCAGTGGCGCAGGGGGGAGAAGGTGGTGATGCCCGCGCAGAGCAGGGGGGCGGCGCCCGCCAGGTCCAGCTTGGGGCTGACCTTCAGCGTGAAGTCCTCGTTCACGACCACGCTCGAGGAATAGCCGCCATAGGTGGGCGTCTTCCGGTCCATCTCGGTGCCGTTGTAGGAGAAGGCGCAGCCGGCCTCGCAGAACTGCTCCAGGTCGCGCTTGCAGGGGGCGCAGGTCCGGCAGGAATCCACCATGCAGCCCACGCCCGCCAGGTCGCCGACCTTGAACTTCTTCACGTGGGCGCCCACGGCGGTGACGCGGCCCACCATCTCGTGGCCGGGCACCATCGGGTAGGAGGAGTTGCCCCACTCGTTGCGGACCTGATGGATGTCGGAATGGCAGATGCCGCTGTAGAGGATCTCGATCTGCACATCGTGCGGGCCCACCTCCCGGCGCTCGATGGTGGTCGGCGCGAGGGGCGAGGTCGCGGAGGCGGCGGCGTAGGCTTTCACGGTCGGCATGGGACGCTCCAGAGACAGCGGGTTCCAAGGTAGGATGCCCGCGCCGGTGGGGGAATGACGCACTTCGGGGTGCGTGGCGCGGATCCCGTAAAATCGGCGCAACAACCGGGTGGGGATCCCCGGGCCGCCGCCGCACCCTGGGCCTTGGAGGTCGACATGCCGAAGAGCGACTACGCCAAGGTGGAGCAGGCCATCCGCTTCCTGCAGGCCCGCGCCCAGGAACAGCCGGGGCTGGAGGCGGTGGCCGCGGAGGTGGGCCTGAGCGCCTTCCACTTCCAGCGCCTCTTCCAGCGCTGGGCCGGCGTGAGCCCCAAGCGCTTCCTCCAGCTGCTCACCCTCGCGGAGGCCAAGCGGCTCCTGGCCGAGTCCCGGAGCCTGCTGGAGACGAGCCACGCCGTGGGGCTCTCCGGACCGGGGCGCCTCCACGACCTCTTCCTCACCCTGGAGCGCATGACGCCGGGGGAGTACAAGGCCCAGGCGGAGGGGCTCACGGTCCACTGGGGCGTGGAGGAGACGCCCTTCGGGCCGGCGCTCTTCGCCACCTTGGCGGGGTCCGAGGGGGACCGGGGCCTCTGCGGCCTGGCCTTCCTGCAGGAGGACAGCCCCGAGGCGGCCTTCGCAGAGTTGCGGGCCCGCTGGCCCGGCGCGGCGCTGGAGGCCTCCCCCGTCCGGATCCGCGCCACCGCGGAGGCGCTGAACGCGCGGGTGCGGGGGAAGCTGGACCAGCCTCTGGGCATGGTGCTGAAGGGCACGCCCTTCCAGCTCCGCACCTGGGAGGCTCTGCTCGCCATTCCGCCCGGCGCAGCCCTGGCCTATCAGGACGTGGCCGCGCTCGCGGGCGCGCCGGGGGCGAGCCGGGCCGTGGGCTCGGCCCTGGGGCAGAATCCCGTGGCCTGGCTCATCCCCTGCCACCGGGTGCTGCAGGCCACCGGCGCCGTGGGCCAGTACCACTGGGGCGCGCCCCGCAAGCAGGCCATGCTCGCCTTCGAGCGGGCGCGGGCGGCGGGGGACAGGGACCTGAGCGCATGAGGCTCCTGCTGCCGCCGGGCTACCGCGCCGAGGACACCCTCGCCTTCCACGGCCGGGATCCGGAGAGCCCCTCGGAGCGGGTGGCGGACGGCGTGCTGCGCAAGGCGCTGTGGATGGGTGGCAAGCCTCGGATCGCCACGATCCGGTTCGAGGCCGGGCAGGCGCACCTTTCGGCGGCGGAGACGGAAGCGCCTGTCCGCCGGATGCTAGGCCTGCATCTGGATCCCGGCCCCTTCGAGCGGGCGGCGCGCCGGGACCGGCTCTTCGGGCCCCTGGTGAAGGCCCGGCCGGGCCTGCGGGTGCTGCTCACCGCCACGCCCTTCGAGGCCCTGGTCTGGGCCATCCTTGGCCAGCAGATCCACCTGGGTCTCGCCTTCCGGCTGCGGCGCCGGGTGATCGCCCGCTACGGTGCGGTGGTGGACGGCCTCATCGCCCATCCGCGGCCGGAGGATCTGGCGGAGGCGGATCCGGACGAGCTGGGGGCGATGCAGGTCTCCCGGGCCAAGGCCGCGGCGATCCGGCGGCTGTCGGCCGCCGTCGCCTCCGGCGCCCTGCCGTTGGATGCGCTCGCGGGCTGGGACGCTGCCGAGGCCGATGCGCGGCTCCAGGCGGAGAAGGGCATCGGGCCCTGGACGAGCCACTACGTGCTCATGCGGGGCCTGGGCCTGCCGGACTGCGTGCCCCTGGGCGACTCGGCCCTGGCCACGGCACTGGAGGTCCGCCTGGGACTGGAGGCCCGGCCCGGCGTGAAGGCCGTCGCGGCCCTGATGGCGCCGTACGCGCCCCACCGAAGCCTCGCGAGCTTCCACCTCTGGGCCTCTCTGAAGGGCACGCCCGCCTGAATCCGCCCTTCACCGGGCGGCGGGTGCCGTTCGCCGATGGGACCGGGCAGGCCCGCGCATCCCCGCCAAGCTGAAGGCACCCCGAGGTGCCCATGCTCGATGCGATCCACCGCTTCCTCTTCCCAGGCCTCTGGTGGGCCTGGCTGATCTACTGGGCCGTCGCCGCCCGCGGGGTGAAGGCCGCCCAGCGGAAGGAGGGCGCGCTGTCCCGCCTCGCCCACTTCGGCCCGCTGATCCTGGCGGGCTGGATGCTGGGGGCGGACCGCCTGCCGGGCGATGTGCTCGGCACCCGGCTCTGGCCCCGGACCGAAGCCACCTTCTGGATCGGCGCCGTCCTGCTGGCGGGCGGCCTCGGCTTCTGCGTCTGGGCCCGGCGGGTGATCGGGCGCAACTGGAGTGGCACCGTGACGGTGAAGGAGGGCCACGAGCTGGTGCGGACGGGCCCCTACGCCCTCGTCCGGCACCCGATCTACACGGGCCTGCTCCTCGCGTTCGCGGGCACGGCCCTGGTGGTGGCGGAGGCGCGCGGCGTGGTGGCGGTGCTGGTGGTCCTCCTGGCCCTCTGGCGCAAGCTCCGGCTGGAGGAGCGGTGGATGGGTGAGACCTTCGGCGAGGCCTACGCCGCCTACCGCCGGGAGACCCCGGCCCTGGTCCCCTTCCTGGCGTGACCGGCCGCTTGTGAGTTGACGGGCCCTCCGGGGCCCGCGAGGGTGGAGGGCATGAGCGGCCATCACCCCCACCGGGAGGACCACTTCACCGCCGGCGAGGCGGTGAGGGACATGGTGCTCGGCATGAGCGACGGCCTCACGGTGCCCTTCGCCCTCGCGGCGGGCCTCACCGGCGCCGTGGCGGACGGGCACGTGATCGTGACCGCGGGGCTGGCGGAGATCGCCGCCGGCGCCATCGCCATGGGGCTGGGCGGCTTCCTCGCCGCCCGCAGCCAGGCGGAGCACTACCACCGGGAGCACGCCCGGGAGCAGCGGGAGATCGTCGAGGTGCCCGAGGCCGAGGCGGCGGAGGTGCGGGAGATCCTCGAGGACTACGGCCTCAACCACGACGAGAGCTCCCAGCTGGTGGACGCCCTGCGGGCCCGGCCCAACGACTGGGTGCGCTTCATGATGCGCTTCGAGCTGGGCCTGGAGCCGCCGGTGCCGGGGCGGGCCTGGCGCAGCGCCCTCACCATCGGCCTCGCCTACGCCATCGGCGGGCTCGTGCCCCTCAGCGCCTACATGGTGATCCATGAGCCCCACGCGGCCCTGAGGCTCTCCATGGCGGCGACCCTCGCCGCCCTGCTGCTCTTCGGCTACCTCAAGGCCCGGATCGCCGGCACGCCGCGGCTGAAGGGCGCCTTCAGCACGGCCCTCGTCGGCGCCCTCGCCGCGGCGGCGGCCTACGGCCTCGCGCGGCTGGTGAGCTGAGCGAGGCCGCGCCCGCTTTCGGAGGTCTCCATGCACGCCATGCGATCCATCGACAGACCGGAGCCAGCCGAATACCCCGCCTACGCGGAGATGTATATGAAGCTGATCCCGCAGGATGGCCGGGTGCTCGGGCACCTGGCCGCGAGCCTGGGGGAGACGGAGGCCTTCATCCGCGGCCTTCCGCCCGCGCGGCTGCTCCATCGCTACGCGGAAGGAAAGTGGTCGATCAAGGAGATCATCGTCCACATCGTGGACGATGAGCGGATCTACGCCTACCGAGCGCTGCGCTTCGCCCGGGGGGAGCGCCAGTTCATGCCAGGCTTCGACGAGAACGCCTACGCGGCGGCCTCGCGCGCCGACGACCGGCCCCTCGAGAGCATCTTCGAGGAGTACGCCGCAGTGCGGCAGGCCACCCTCGCCCTGTTCAAGGGCCTCCCGGAGGAAGCCCTTCTCCGCGTGGGGACGGGATCCACCTCCGAGAACCGGACCTCAGTGCGGGCCTTGGCCTATCACATCGCCGGTCACGAGCGTCATCATCTGAACGTGATCCGGGAGCGCTACCTCTAGGTCGCCGGCCTCACACCATCCCGCGCACGCGGGTGGCGAGGAAGTACTTCTCGAAGGCCAGCTTCGCCCAGTGGGCCTCGGGCCCCGGGATGAGCCAGGCGTGGCCCCTCGGCTCGAGCATGTGGTCGGCGGTCATGATGATGCCGGTGTTGCCCGCGTCCAGGACGCACTTGGCGTCGATGCTGCCGGGCGGCAGGGAGAGCTTCTCGAAGCCCTCCAGGTCCGCGTGGATGTTGTGGGCGACCACCTTGGCCATCTCCTCGCTGAGGTAGCCGGTCTTGGGGACGCCGCAGGGCACCGGTGTCGGCGCCGGCGGGTCCACCTGCACGGCGACGCCGGCGGCGTAGACCTCCGGATGGGCCGCGGTGCGGTAGGTGGCGTCCACCTTCACGAAGCCCCGGGGCGTGGTGATGTCCTTGAGCGCCGCCACGGGCTCCACGCCGAGGAAGGCGGGCGCCAGCATGGCGTACTTGAAGGGCAGGGACTCGCCGTCCTCCAGGTGGATGGCGCCGGGGACGACCTCCTTCACTGCCCGGCTCACCTTCCACTGGATGCCGAGCTTCTTCATGAATCCCTCGGCCATGGGCTGGGCCTTGCCGAAGTTGCCCAGGCCGAAGTGGCCCACGTAGGGTTCGGCGGTGAGGAAGGTGAGGGGCGCGCGGTCCTTCAGGCCCCGCTTCTTCACCTGGTAGGCGAAGTTGAAGAGGAACTCGTAGGCCGCGCCGAAGCAGGCCGCGCCCTGGGCGGCGCCGATGACCACCGGGCCCGGATCCTCCACGAAGCGGTCGAAGGCCTCCCGGGCGTGGAGGGCGTCCTTCAGGCCGAAGAGGCTCTCGGTGAAGCCGCTCCAGGGGCCCAGCCCGGGCACCGCGTCCCAGTCGTTCCTCGGGCCCGTGGCGATGACGAGGTAGTCGTAGGACTCCGGCCCCGCGGAGGTGGAGACCAGCCGCCGCTCCAGGTCGATGGCCTCCACCTTCCCGTGGCGGAAGGCGATGCCCTTGTCGTCGTAGACCGGCTTCAGGGGGAAGGTGACCTCGGACTCGGAGCGCAGGCCGAAGGGGAGCCAGATGAGGCTCGGCATGAACACGAAGTGGTCCTGGGCGGAGACGACGGTGATGCGGTGCTCGCGCCCGAGCCGCTCCCGGAGCTCCAGGGCCGCGGTGTAGCCCGCGAAGTTGCTGCCGAGGACGAGGATGGACTTCGACGTGGACGGCGACATGGCGGCTCCCAGGCGCGGCGGGCGCACCTCGAACCTAGGCGCCGGGCCGGTGACCCGGGTCACGATCAGGCCCTTGCTACAGTGGCCCCAGGAGGATCCCCATGGCCTGGCGCCTCACCGTCGCGGCGGTCATCGAGCGGCAGGGCCGCTACCTCGTCGTGGAGGAGGCCCCCGAGGGCGGCCCCGCGGTGCTCAACCAGCCCGCGGGCCACGTGGAGCCGGGCGAAGGCCTCGTCGAGGCCGCCATCCGCGAAGTGCGGGAGGAGACGGGCCTCGCCTTCACCCCCGAGGCCGTGCTGGGGCTCTACGCGCTGCAGGCGGAGAACGGGAAGGACTACCTGCGGGTCTGCTTCCTCGGCGCCGTGGGGGAGGGCGACCCCGCGCCCCAGGACGCGGACATCCTCGCCTGCCACTGGCTGAGCTTCGAGGAGCTGCTGGCCCGGCCCCTGCGCAGCCCCCTCGTCCGCCAGTGCGTGGAGGACCACCGCACCGGACGCCGCCTGCCCCTGGATGCCGTGGGCGCCGTGGTGCGGGCGCGCTAGCTTCCGGGCGGAAGGGTGGACAGCGCTTCCGCCGGGCGGGAGACTGGACCCAGACATCCCCTCCGCGGCGCCCTGGACGGGGCGGCCCGGGACCGCGGATGACCCTCCGGCCGCCAGGCCGCTGGGCCCCGTGGCCGGGGCCGCCCGGGGGCGCGGCGGTTCCCCCCGGAGGACCTCCCCACGATGCCGCCCCTTCCCCGCCCCTTCCGGATCCTGGCCCTGGCCCTCGCGGCGGCGCTGGCGGCGGCCCTTCCGGACCATGCGGGGGGTGTCGAGCTGGTGCTCTCCTGCGGCGCGACCGGGAGCGAGCTGGCCCAATGCCGAGCGGGCGCCGCGGCCTGGGCCCGGGCCACCGGCAACCGGGTGAAGGTGGTGGCCGCGCCGGTGTCGTCGAGCCAGCGGCTCGCGCAATACCAGCAGCTGCTCGCGGCGGGCTCGCCGGAGGTGG
>DASTWQ010000206.1:0-4184 GCA_035758545.1 Holophagaceae bacterium
CCAGGAGTTCGTCGGCTTCCGCCGTGAGGTCGTCACCCGCCGCACCCTGTTCCAGCTCCGGAAGGCGGAGGAGCGTCACCACATCCTCCACGGCCTGAAGATCGCCCTGGACCACCTCGACGCGGTCATCAAGCTCATCCGCGCCGCGAAGAACCCCGAGGAGGCCAAGGCAGGCCTGATGGCTGGGGCCTTCGCCACGCCCGCGGCCGTGAAGAAGGACCCGACCCTCTGCCTCTCGGACAAGCAGGCCCAGGCCATCCTGGACATGCGCCTCCAGCGCCTGACGGGCCTGGAGCGGGACAAGATCCTCGAGGAGCTGGCGGAGGTCGAGAAGACCATCCAGCGCCTCAAGGCGATCCTCGACAGCGAGAAGGTCCTGCTCGGCGTCATCAAGGACGAGCTGCAGCAGGTCATCGCCGCCTTCGGCGACGCCCGCCGCACGGAGATCGTCGCCTTCTCCGGCGACATCCGCATGGAGGACGTGGTCCCCGACGACCCGATGGTGGTGACCCTCTCCAAGGCCGGCTACATCAAGCGCACGGACCTCAACGCCTACCGCCGCCAGAAGCGCGGCGGCAAGGGCAAGGTCGGGATGAAGACCAAGGACGAGGACTTCGTCGAGCAGCTCTTCCTCACCAAGGCCCACGACACCCTGCTGGTCTTCACGGACCGGGGCTACGTCTACGCCCTCAAGGTCTACGACATCCCCGAGAGCGGCGCCGCCAACCGCGGCAAGCACATCAAGAACCTCGTCAACCTGAAGGACGGCGAGAACGTCGTCACCCTGCTCACCCTCCGGGAGTTCCCCGAGGGCGAGTACCTGATGTTCGCCACCAGCCAGGGCACCATCAAGAAGACGAGCCTCGCGGCCTACGCCAACATCCGCTCCAACGGCCTCATCGCCCTCAACATCGAGGACGGCGACACCCTGGTGGCCGTGCGGCGCTCCACCGGCGAGCAGCAGATCATCCTCGCCTCCGCCCAGGGCAAGGCCATCCGCTTCCCCGAGGAGGACGTCCGGCCCATGGGCCGCCCGGCCACCGGCGTGCGGGGCATGAAGCTGCTCAGCGGCGACCGCATCGTGGACATGGAAGTGGCCGACCCGCTGCCGGACCTGCCGGAGGGCGTCGAGGCCGACGAAAGCACCGCCGAGCACGGCATGCTGCTCACGGTCACCGAGAAGGGCTTCGGCAAGCGCAGCCTCCTGCAGGACTACCGCCTCCAGGGCCGCGGCGGCTCCGGCGTCATCAACATCCGCGCCGGCGTCCGCAACGGCCAGGTGGTGGGCTTCAAGCTCGTGCGTCCCGGCGAGGGCTGCCTGCTGATCAGCCAGGAGGGGATGACCATCCGCTTCGACGCGGACAGCGTGCGCCAGACCGGCCGCGCCGCCATGGGCGTCAAGCTCCTGAACCGGGCGTCGGAGGACGACAAGGTCGTCGGCATCGCCAAGATCGACGCCGCCGCCCACGCCCTGGACATGGAAGAGGACCTGGAGCTCGGCGAGCCCGGTCCCGATGAGGGCGGCGAGCAGCCCAAGCTCGAGCTGGAGTAGGAACCCTCAACCGCAAATTCCGCAGATTCCGCAGATGGAAAGGCATCTGCGGAATCTGCGGTTTACAGGTAGTCCTTCCAGTCGCCACCTGGGAGCTCCAGCGCCTCCCGCTCCAGGCGGGGCAGGCGGTCCTCGGGGTGGAGCCAGGCCCAGGCCTTGTAAACCTGGCCGCCCTCCAGCAGCACGGGGATCAGGCGCCGCTCGGTGCGCTCCTCCGCCACGCCCTCCAGGGCGTCCAGATTCTCCACCGCGGCCTCCAGCCCGGCCTCGTCGCCGTAGCCGACGAACTCCCCCGCGACCCAGCCTGGGCCGGGCGGCAGCGCGCCCGGGATCGGCCCCGGTACCAGGGCCGGCGCGTCAAGTTCCGCGAGATGGAACAGCCGCCCCGCCGTCCAGGCGCCGCAGAGCCCCTCGAAGCCCGTGCGCTTCAGCCAGCCGTGTTGGGCACCGCCCTCCCGCAGAGGGCCGTAGAGGAAGAGACCGTCAGCATCCATAGGGAGAAGTTAATCACCACGAAGACACGAAGACACGAGTGCGAGCCGTTCATGGACCTTCGTGTCTTCGTGCCTTCGTGGTGAACCCTACTCCGGGATCGGGAACTTCGCGCTCAGCGCGAAGACCTCGGCCTGGACCTTGGCCAGCTCGGCGGCATCGTCCTTGGCCTTGAGGGCGCGGTCGATCCAGCCGGCGATCTGGACCATCTCGGCCTCCTTCATGCCGCGGGTGGTCAGGGCCGGGCTGCCGAGGCGGATGCCGCTGGGCTTGAGGGGCGGGTTGGGGTCGAAGGGGATGCCGTTCTTGTTGGCGGTGAGGCCCGCGAGGTCCAGGGCCTTCTCCGCCTCGCTGCCGAGGATGCCCTTCTCGAAGACGTCCACCAGCATCAGGTGGTTGTCCGTGCCGCCGGAGACGATGCGCCAGCCCTTGTCGGCGAGGGCCTTCGCCAGCGCGGCGGCGTTGGCCACCACCTGGGCGCTGTAGGCCTTGAACTCGGGGCGCAGCGCCTCGCCGAAGGCGACGGCCTTGGCGGCGATGACGTGCATGAGCGGGCCGCCCTGGATGCCGGGGAAGACGGCGCGGTCCAGGTCCTTCGCGTACCGATCGCGGCAGAGGATGAGGCCGCCCCGGGGGCCGCGCAGGGTCTTGTGGGTGGTGGTGGTCACGAAGTCCGCGTGGGGCACGGGGCTCGGGTGGTGGCCCGTGGCGACGAGGCCCGCGAAGTGGGCCATGTCCACCATCAGCATGGCGCCCACCTCGTCGCAGATGGCGCGGAAGGCGGCGAAGTCGAAGGTGCGCGGATAGGCCGAGGCCCCGGCGACGATCATCTTCGGCTTGTGCTCCCGGGCGAGGGCGCGCACCTCGTCCATGTCCACGCGCTCGTCGGCCTTGCGCACGTGGTAGCCGACGAAGTGGTAGAGGATGCCGCTGCTGTTCAGCGGGTGGCCGTGGGTGAGGTGGCCGCCGTGGGCCAGGTCCAGGCCCAGCACCGTGTCGCCGGGCTTCAGGGCCGCGAGGTAGACGGCCATGTTGGCCTGGGCGCCGCTGTGGGGCTGGACGTTGGCGTGCTCGGCGCCGAAGAGCGCCTTGGCGCGGTCCCGGGCCAGGTTCTCCACCACGTCCACGTTCACGCAGCCGCCGTAGTAGCGGCGGCCGGGGTAGCCCTCGGCGTACTTGTTCGTGAAGTGGGAGCCCATGGCCTCCATCACGGCGGGGGAGGCGTAGTTCTCCGAGGCGATCAGCTCGAGGTGGTGCTTCTGGCGGCCGATCTCGGCGTCCAGGGCGCTCATCACATCGGGGTCCGCGGCTCGCAGGCGCTCGTACATGGGAGTCTCCAGCCCCGCATTCTCGCACGCCCCGCGGGCGCGGGCCCGGTGCGATCATGGAGGG
Source organism: Holophagaceae bacterium (assembly GCA_035758545.1). Classification (GTDB taxonomy): domain Bacteria; phylum Acidobacteriota; class Holophagae; order Holophagales; family Holophagaceae; genus JAFDVN01. The sequence continues at coordinate 3,437 of DASTWQ010000206.1, forward strand.
GTCCCATGCGTTCCCGCAGCCTGCCCCTCCTGCTCGCCGCCGCCGCGCGCGCGGCCACACCCGCTGCCCCCGTAGCTGCGCCCGCCGCCCTGCCCGCCGCGGACCCCGCCGTCGGGATGCTGCCGCCCCTGCGCACCTTCACGGGCCAGGACGGCCTCCCGGAGAACGCGGTGATGGGCCTGGCCCTCGGTGGCGACCAGCGCCTCTGGGTGGCCACCCAGGACGGCGTCGGGGTCTACGACGGCCGCGGCTGGCGGACGGAGTCCGTGCCCGACAAGGCCCGCTCCAACTTCCTCCGCTGCGTGGCGGCCGCGCCGGACGGCACCCTCTGGTTCGGCCGCCAGGACGGCGGCGTCGCGGGCTGGAAGGACGGCCGCTGGACCGACCTCGCGCCCACCCTGCCGCCCGTGGCCGAGATGGTGGATGCGCTGCTCTGGGCCGATGGCGCGCTCTGGGCCGCCACGGACCACGGCGGCCTGGGCCGCTGGGACGGGCACGCCTGGACCTGGATCGGGCCCGCCGACGGCCTGCCTTCCCGGGAGACCCGGGCCCTGGCGGCCTGGGATGGCGCCCTCTGGGTGGCCACCCGCGCAGGCCTGGCCTGCGTCCGGGGCAGGAAGGTCGTGGCGGTGGAGCTGCCCGGCAGCCCCGTCACGGCCCTCGCGGCGCTCTCGGACGGGCTCTGGGCCGGCACCGCCGACGGCCATCTCTGGCGCCGCGGCGCGTCGGGCTGGGCGCCAGCCCCGGA
>DASTWQ010000045.1:0-20646 GCA_035758545.1 Holophagaceae bacterium
CCATGCCGGGTCCGGGGCTGGAGGGGTCGGGGAGGGGGGAGGTGAACGGGGCCAGTCTAGCCCATGGGCGCCGCAGCTCCGCCCGCCTGGAGCTCCGGCCTCAGCCCAGGGCCAGCATGCGCTCCACCGGCGCCAGGGCCCGGAGCCTGACCTCCTCGGGCACCTGGATCTCGGGCTGCAGGTCCCGCAGGGCCAGGTAGAGCTTCTCCAGGCTGTTCAGTTTCATGTAGGGGCAGAGGGAGCAGTTGCAGCCCGAGTCCGCAGGGGCGGGGATCAGCTCCGCGCCCGGCCGGGCCTTGCGCATCTGGTGGAGGATGCCGGCCTCGGTGGCCACGATGAAGGCCGTCGCCGGATCCTCCTTCACGAAGCGGAGCAGGGCGGCAGTGGAGCCGACGAAGTCCGCGAGCTGGGAGACGCTGGCGTCGCACTCGGGGTGGGCGATGAGCTTGGCCTCCGGGTGCTGGGCCTTGAGGGCCGCGAGCCGCTTGGCCTGGAACTGCTCGTGGACGACGCAGAAGCCCGGCCAGAGCACCATGTCCCGGCCCGTCTGCTTCATGACCCACTTGCCCAGGTGCCGGTCCGGCGCGAAGACGATCTTCCGGTCCTTCGGCAGGCTCTCCACCACGCGCACGGCGTTGGAGCTGGTGCAGATGACCGTGCTCAGGGCCTTCACGCCGGCGGAGCAGTTGATGTAGCTCACCACCTCGTGGTCCGGGTACTGCTCCAGCCAGCGGCCGAACTGGTCCGCGGGGCAGCGGTCCGAGAGCGAGCAGCCGGCGTCCAGGTCCGGGATGACGACCCTCTTGCCGGGGTTGAGGATCTTCGCGGTCTCGGCCATGAAATGGACGCCGCAGAAGGCGATGACCTCCGCGTCCGTCCTGGCCGCCTGCTGGCTGAGCTGCAGGCTGTCGCCGACGAAGTCGGCGAGATCCTGGATCTCCGGCTCCTGGTAGTAGTGGGCCAGGATCACGGCGTTCCGCTCCCGCTTCAGGCGGCGGATGCCCTCCACGAGGTCGAGATCCGGTTCGAGGCTCTCCAGGTCCGGGACGTAGGGGGCTGCGCTCATCGGGGCCACGTTCATGGCGCCAGTCTACTCTCCCGCCGGGGCCTTCCCGAGGAAGGCCTGCACCCGCCGGGCCGGCTCGGGGCTGGCGAAGGCCTCGGCGAAGGCCGCGCGCTCCCAGGCCAGGGCGGCGCCCCGGTCGAGGCCGCCTTGCCAGGTCCTCAGGGCCCGGAGGAGCTCCAGGGCGCGGGCGTCGGCATCGGGGGAGGGGAGGGACGGCATCAGGCTCCCATTCTGCCCTCGAAACGGCAGGCGCCGGCTCTCGCCGGCGCCCGTCTGTGGGGTGGTGCCCGACCTACTTGAAGCGGAACACGGCGGACACGCCGATCCAGGTGGCGGTGTCGAAGCCGAAGCCGTCGGCGCCGTTCTTGTCCACGAAGACCTGGTTGAGGGTGCCTTCGAGGCTGAAGTTCCGGTTGAAGGAGTAGCCCGCGCCGCCCCGGAGGCCGAGGTTGCCGCTCTGGGAGGCGTCGCCGCTGATGCCCAGGGCGTCGTTGTCGTAGGACACCTTGTTGTCATTGATGGACGCGCCCGCGATGGTGTACCAGCCGGCGTCGGGGCTCTGGAAGTTGTAGACCCAGTCGGCGCCCGCCTGGAGGGTCCGGTAGTCGTTCTTCCAGCCGCTGCCCCAGCGGCTGCCGGGCATGTAGAGGTAGTCGAGGTGGGCCCGGATCTGGTGGTGCGAGGTGAGGTTGATGTCCAGGTGGCCGCCCACCTGCACGCCGAAGAAGGCGTTCGTGCCGTAGCTGTCCTTGTTGTAGAGGTCGCCCACGGGCAGGGCGCCACCGACGGACACGCCGCCGTTGAGGTCGACGCTCTGGGCGGAAAGGCCGGTGGCCGCCAGAGCCAGGAGGGTCGAGGCGAGGAGCTTCTTCATGCGGGTCTCCTTTTCGGGAGCCGGAGGAGCCGGCTGACAGGGACCCTAGCAACCCCTTCTGGCCCGAGTGTCAGGAGCCCCGTGACAATTCCGCCCCAGGCCCGTCACTCCAGCGTCACGCCCCGGCCGGACCGGATGCGGCTGACGATGCGGCTCGTGCTGTTGCCATCGCGGAAGGGGAGCAGCACCAGGCGCCCGCCCCGGGCCTCCACGATGTCCCGGCCCACCACGGTGGAGGGGGTGTAGTCCCCGCCCTTGGCGAGGAGGTCGGGCTGCAGGTCCTGGATCAGGAGCTGGGGCGTGTCCTCGGCGAAGCGGACCACCGCGTCCACGCTCCGGAGGCCCAGCAGCACCGCAGCCCGGGCCCGCTCGTCCTGGACCGGGCGGGAGGGCCCCTTCAGCCGGGCCACGGAGGCGTCGGAGTTGAGGCCCACCACCAGGAAGTCGCAGAGCTCCCGGACTTCGTCCAGGTAGGCCACATGCCCGGGATGGAGGAGGTCGAAGCAGCCGTTGGTGAAGCCCAGGCGGCCCCGGCGGCCCTCCGGCGCCCAGGCCGGAAAGGCCTGCTGGAACGCGAAGGCGGATTCGAAGTAGCGCGGCGAGGGGCTCATCTCCGCGATATACTACGCGGTCGCGAGGAAAACTCGCCCATGGAGTGACGGCCATGCCCCTCTACGAGTACCGCTGCCAGTCCTGCGGCGCCGGGGAGGAAGTCATCGAGAGCTTCTCCGCCCCCGCCGAGCATGCCTGCCCCGCCTGCGGCGTCCCCGACGGGATGCGCCGCCAGCTGTCCCGGTCCGGCTTCGTCCTGGCCGGCGGCGGCTGGTACGCCTCGGGCTACGGCGATGGGAAGGCCACCGGCCCATCCGAGGCCGCCAAGCCCGCCGCCAAGCCTGGCGCGGAGGCCGCGCCGGCCGCCGCCCCGGCCCCCTCCGGCGGCTGCGGCGGCGGCTGCAGCTGCCACTGACCCCCGGCCCCCCTCACGGATTCCCCTTTGACCTCACCGGGCGCTCCGGTAGGATGGAGGGTCCTGCCCCCCGGGGCAGCGTGCCTTTTTCCGCCCGATGTCGGCCCGCCCGACCGCTCGCGCCCAGGCCCGGAGACAGTCTCCGGCGAGCCTCACCCAGGAGGATGGTGTGCCTACCATCAATCAGCTGATCCGACAGGGTCGCAAAGAGTTCCAGAACAAGACCAAGAGCCCCGCGCTCGACGCCTGCCCGCAGAAGCGCGGCGTGTGCACCCGCGTGTTCACCACGACCCCGAAGAAGCCGAACTCGGCGCTCCGGAAGGTGGCCCGCGTGCGCCTCACCAACGGCATCGAGTGCACCACCTACATCCCGGGCGTCGGCCACAACCTGCAGGAGCACAGCATCGTGCTCATCCGCGGCGGCCGTGTGAAGGACCTGCCGGGCGTGCGCTACCACGTGGTGCGCGGCACCCTCGACGCCACCGGCGTCGCGAACCGCAACCAGTCCCGCTCCAAGTACGGCGCGAAGCGGCCCAAGGCCGGCGCTGCCGCGGCGAAGAAGTAGGAGGTAGACCATGTCCCGCCGTTCCACCCCCGCCAAGCGCGAGATCCTGCCGGATCCCGTCTACAACTCCCTCCTCGTCTCCAAGTTCGTGAACATCCTCATGGAGCGGGGCAAGAAGGCCACCGCCGAGCGCATCATCTACGGCGCGCTCGAGATCGTCGCCAAGAAGAGCGGCGAGGAGGCCCTGGAGGCCTTCACGAAGGCCCTCACCAACATCAAGCCCGCCGTCGAGGTGAAGTCCCGCCGCGTGGGCGGCGCCACCTACCAGGTGCCCGTGGAGGTTCCCCAGAACCGCCGCACCTCCCTGGCCATGCGCTGGCTCAAGACCTACTCCGCCACCCGCGGCGAGCGCACCATGCGCGACAAGCTGGCCGGCGAGATCCTCGACGCCATGAACTTCCGCGGCGCCGCGATCAAGAAGAAGGACGACGTCCACAAGATGGCCGAGGCCAACAAGGCCTTCGCCCACTACCGCTGGTAGAGCGGCCTCTCAGTTCGAAGAAGGCCGCTCCCGAAGCGGCCTTCTTCGCGAAGCGCCAGGACCTGTCACACCGAATTTCCATTCCCTGATCCGACCCACCCAGGAGGCCGCCGTGGCCCGCCACACTCCCCTCGAGCGCTACCGCAACATCGGCATCATGGCGCACATCGACGCCGGCAAGACGACGACGACGGAGCGCATCCTCTACTACACCGGCAAGATCCACAAGATCGGCGAGGTGCACGAGGGCGCGGCGACCACCGACTGGATGGTGCAGGAGCAGGAGCGCGGCATCACGATCACCTCCGCCGCCATCACCGCCACCTGGACGCCCCAGACCGGCGGCCACACCGGTGTGGAGCATCGCATCAACATCATCGACACCCCGGGCCACGTGGACTTCACGGCTGAGGTGGAGCGCAGCCTGCGCGTCCTCGACGGCGCCGTGGCCGTGTTCTGCGCCGTGGGCGGCGTCCAGCCCCAGTCCGAGACCGTGTGGCGCCAGGCTGACAAGTACGGCGTGCCCCGCATGGCCTTCGTGAACAAGATGGACCGCACGGGCGCCAACTTCTTCCGCGTCGTCGACATGATGAAGACGCGCCTGAACGCGAAGCCCTGCCCGATCCAGATCCCCATCGGCGCCGAGGAGAACTTCAAGGGCGTCGTGGACCTCATCCTCATGAAGGCCCTGACGCACGAAGAGGGCGACAAGGGCTTCAACGTCATCTACGGCGAGATCCCGGCCGAGCTGGTCGAGACCGCCAAGGAGTGGCGCGAGAAGATGATCGAGATGGTCGCCGAGACCGACGAGGCGCTCATGGAAAAGTACCTCGGCGGCGAGGAGCTGACCGAGGCCGAGATCCGCGAGGGCCTCCGCAAGGGCTGCGTCTCGCTCCAGTTCACGCCCATGACCTGCGGCTCCGCGTTCAAGAACAAGGGCGTCCAGCCCATGCTCGACGCGGTGGTCAACTACATGCCTTCGCCCCTTGACATCCCCGCCATCAAGGGCACGGATGCCGACGGCAATGAGGTTGAGCGCAAGGCCGACGACGGCGAGCCCTTCAGCGCCCTGATCTTCAAGATCATGGCCGACCCCTTCGTGGGCTCGCTCGCCTTCATCCGCTGCTACTCCGGCGTGCTCGCCGCGGGTTCCGGCGTCTACAACGCCAACAAGAACCGCAAGGAGCGCATCGGCCGCCTGCTGCAGATGCACGCGAACAAGCGCGAGGACATCGAGGAGGTCCGCACCGGCGACATCGGCGCCGCCGTGGGCCTGAAGGACGTCCTCACCGGCCAGACGATCTGCGACGAGAACCACCCCGTGATCCTCGAGTCCATGGACTTCCCGGATCCCGTGATCACGGTGGCCATCGAGCCCAAGACCAAGGCCGACCAGGAGAAGATGGGCGTCGCCCTGAGCCGCCTGGCCCAGGAAGATCCCACCTTCAAGGTCAGCACCGACGCCGAGACCGGCCAGACCATCATCGCCGGCATGGGCGAGCTCCACCTGGAGATCATCGTCGACCGCATGATGCGCGAGTTCAAGGTCGAGGCCAACGTCGGCAAGCCCCAGGTCGCCTACCGCGAGACCATCCGCAAGCGCGTCGAGGCCGAGGGCAAGTTCGTCCGCCAGTCCGGCGGCCGCGGCCAGTACGGCCACGTCAAGCTCATCGTCGAGCCCAACGAGCCCGGCAAGGGCTACGAGTTCATCAACGACATCAAGGGCGGCGTGGTCCCGAAGGAGTACATCAAGCCCACCGACCAGGGCATCCAGGAGGCCATGCAGTCCGGCGTCCTGGCAGGCTTCCCCGTCGTGGACATCAAGATCACGCTCTTCGACGGCAGCTACCACGACGTGGACTCCAACGAAATGGCGTTCAAGATCGCGGGCTCCATGGGCTTCAAGGCCGGCTGCGAGAAGGCCAATCCCGTGATCCTCGAGCCCATCATGGCCGTCGAGGTCGAGACCCCCGAGGACTACATGGGCGACGTGATCGGCAACCTGAACAGCCGCCGCGGCCGCATCGAGAACATGGAGGACCGCGCAGGCTCGAAGATCGTCACCGCCAAGGTGCCCCTCGCCGAGATGTTCGCCTACTCCACGACCCTGCGCTCCATGACCCAGGGCCGTGCCTCCTACACCATGCAGTTCTCGCACTACGAAGAGGCTCCCCGTACCGTGGCCGACGAGATCGTCGCCAAAGCCAAGGGCGCCAAGTAGTTATCCGGGGCTTTCGGCTCTAGGCCCTGGGCTTTGGCTAAAGCCGAAAGCCGAAAGCCGAAAGCCCCCGATTCCCCAGCCCCTCCGGGGGTGAGGCCGTCAACCGCACCGCAAGGTGGCCGGGCCTCCTCAGCACGACCAGGCGCCCCTGAGGGGGCTCTGGATTCTCTGAAAAAAAGCCGCTTGGATTCCCTGCGGCTTTTGCTATCCTGATTGGCCCTGTCCCCTGCCCGGGGACGCCCTCGAGTCATGGGCGGTCAATCGCCCCACGTCTATGGACGGCCTGTCCGTCCCAATGGAGTGAACAGATGAAGGACAACATCCGCATCCGTTTGCGTGCCTTCGATCACCGTCTGCTCGACCAGAGCACGAAGGAGATCGTCGACACCGCCAAGCGCACCGGAGCCCAGGTCGCGGGCCCCATTCCCCTGCCGACCCGGATCAACAAGTACACGGTCAACCGCTCTCCCCACGTGGACAAGAAGGCGCGCGACCAGTTCGAGGTGCGCACCCACAAGCGCCTGCTCGACATCCTCAACCCGACGCAGAACACGGTGGACACCCTGATGCGTCTCGACCTGCCCGCTGGCGTGGACGTGGAGATCAAGGTCTTCAGCCGCCAGGGCAACCGGTAAGGGGTGACGAAAATGGCTAAGGGAATCATCGGCAAGAAGCTGGGCATGACCCAGATCTTCAACGAGCAGGGCCAGGTCGTCCCCGTGACGGTCGTGCAGGCCGGCCCCTGCGTCGTCGTTCAGCGCAAGACCTCCGACAAGGACGGCTACGAGGCCGTGCAGATCGGCTTCGTGGACGCCGCGGGCGGCAAGCGTGCCTCCAAGGCTGAGAAGGGCCACGCGGAGAAGAAGGGCGTCGCCCCCGTGCGCGTCCTCCGGGAGATCAAGGTCGAGGCCTCCGACGCCTCCAAGCCCGGCGACAGCGTCCTCGTGACCGTCTTCGAGCCCAAGACCAAGATCCACGTCACCGGCACGAGCAAGGGCAAGGGTTTCGCCGGCGTCATCAAGCGGCACCACTTCCGCGGCGGCCGCGCGACCCACGGCTCCATGTTCCACCGCGCCCCCGGCTCCATCGGCGGCTCCTCCGATCCCAGCCGCGTCTATCCCGGCATGCGGATGGGCGGCCACATGGGCGCCGAGCAGGTGACGGTCCGGAACCTCGAGATCGCCAAGGTCGACGCCGAGAACAACCTGCTGCTCATCAAGGGCGCCGTCCCCGGCCCCAAGGGCAGCTACGTCGTGATCAAGCAGGAGGCCTGAGATGGCTGCCTTCCAGCACCCCGTCGTCAATCTGGATGCCAAGCAGGCCGGCACCGTCGACCTGCTCCCCGAGGTCTTCAAGCTCGAGGATGTGAACACCCACCTGATCTGGGAGGCGGTTCGCCACTTCCTGGCCAAGCGCCGCTCCGGCACCGCCAAGACCAAGGACAAGTCCGAGGTCTCGGGCTCCGGCGCCAAGCTCTGGAAGCAGAAGGGCACCGGCCGCGCCCGCATGGGCTCCAAGCGCAGCCCCCTGTGGCGCCACGGCGGCACCGTCCACGGCCCCAACCCCCGCTCCTATGACTACGCCTTCCCCAAGCGCGCCCGCCGGGCCGCCCTGCGGAACGCCCTGAGCGCCAAGATGGCCGCCGGGCAGGTGGTCGTGGTCGAGGGCTGGGACCTCCAGACCCACAAGACCAAGGCCCTGTCTCAGACCCTCGAGAAGCTCGGCGTCAAGGGTTCGGCCCTGCTCGTCGGCGCCGAGAAGAGCCCCAAGCTCCTCCTGGCCGCCGGCAACAACCCCCGCCTCCGCGCGGTGGAGAGCCTGGGCGTGAACGTCTATGAGCTCCTCAAGCACGACCAGGTCGTCTTCTCCAAGGAAGCCGTCCTGGCCCTCCAGGAAGTGGTGAAGCCGTGACCAAGATCTTCGACGTCATCCGCAAGCCCCTGCTCACCGAGAAGGGCCAGATCCTTCGCGAGAAGAACATCCAGGTGTTCGAGGTGGCCACCTGGGCCACCAAGCACCAGATCCAGGAGGCCGTGGAGCTGCTGCTCCAGGCCAAGGTGAAGGCCATCCGCACCGTGCGGATCCCTTCCCGCACCAAGCGCCTGGGCCGCTTCGTGGGGACCACGTCCCCCCGCAAGAAGGCCTATGTCGAGCTGCTCGAGGCCCCGGCCGCCGAGTAGCTCCCACCGGCGGGCGGACAAGATTTGCCCCCTATCGCCCGCCGATCCCCGAAACCCTGAGGCAAGAGGTACCCCACCCATGAGCATCAAGCTGCTCAAGCCCACGACTCCCGGCCAGCGCGGCATGTCCAAGCATGGCTTCGAGGAGATCACGGCTTCCAAGCCGGAGCGCTCCCTCATCGAGAAGCGCACCCGGACCGGCGGCCGCAACAACAACGGCCGAGTCACCACCCGCCACATCGGCGGCGGCCACAAGCGGCGCTACCGCACCATCGACTTCAAGCGCGACAAGGCCGGCATCCCCGCCAAGGTCGCCACGATCGAATACGACCCCAACCGCACTGCCCGCATCGCCCTCCTGGTCTACGCCGACGGCGAGAAGCGCTACATCCTCGCTCCGGACGGCCTGCAGGTCGGCCAGAAGCTGCTGAGCGGCAAGGACGCGGACATCCTCGTGGGCAACGCGCTCCCGATCCGCAACATCCCCGTCGGCACCGAGGTCCACAACATCGAGCTGAAGTCCGGCAAGGGCGGCCAGATCTGCCGCGCCGCCGGCGCCTTCGCCCAGATCCTCGGCCGCGACGGCGACTACGCCCAGGTGCGCCTGATGAGCGGCGAGGTCCGCCGCATCCACCTGGACTGCATGGCCACCATCGGCAAGGTCGGCAACCTCCAGCACGAGAACATCCAGCTGGGCAAGGCCGGTCGCAAGCGCTGGATGGGCATCCGCCCGACGGTCCGCGGCGTCGCCATGAACCCCATCGACCACCCCCACGGTGGCGGTGAGGGCCGCACCTCCGGTGGTCGGCACCCTGTGACGCCTTGGGGCCAGCCGACGCGCGGCCACAAGACCCGCCACAACCGCCGCACCGCCAAGTTCATCGTCAAGCGCATCAACTAGGAGGCTAGGCACACATGGCTCGCTCCCTTAAAAAAGGCCCGTTCATCGACGGCCACCTCCTGAAGAAGGCCGAGGCCGCTCAGGCCGCCAACGACAAGCGCGTGATCAAGACCTGGTCCCGCCGCTCGACGGTCGTCCCCCAGATGATCGGCCTCACCCTCGCCGTCCATAACGGCAACAAGTTCATCCCTGTCTACGTCACCGAGAACATGGTCGGCCACAAGCTGGGCGAGTTCGCGCTGACGCGCACTTTCAAGGGCCACGCCGGCAAGTCCGACGCCAAGGCCAAGGGGAAGTGACCATGGCTGAGATCGTTTCCAGCGCCACCATCCGCCACCTTCGCGGCTCCGCCCAGAAGGCCCGCCTCGTCGTGGACCTGATCCGCGGCAAGAAGATCGGGGAGGCCCAGTGGCTCCTCGCCCAGGCCAAGAAGTACGCCGCCGAGCCCATCCGCAAGCTCCTGGATTCCGCCGTGGCCAACGCCATCGACAAGAATCCTTCCGTCGATCCCGACGGCCTCTTCGTGAAGACGGCCTTCGTCAACGAGGGCTTCCGCATGAAGCGCGTCCGCCCTGCGCCCATGGGCCGCGCCTACGGCGTCCAGAAGCGCACCTGCCACATCACGATCCAGCTTTCCGAAGCCGGGGAGGAGTAAGCGATGGGTCAGAAGGTTCATCCGTTCGGATTCCGGCTGGTCACCAACCGGAACTGGAAGAGCAAGTGGTTCTCCAAGCGGGACTACGCCACGCTCCTTCATGAGGACATCAAGCTCCGCCGGGAGCTCAAGAAGCAGCTCCACGGCCTGAACGCCATGGTCAGCAAGATTGACATCGAGCGCGCCGCCGACAAGGTCACCGTCCGCATCTTCACCGCCCGCCCGGGCATCGTGATCGGCCGCAAGGGCGCCGAGATCGACAAGCTGCGCGAGGACCTGCAGAAGCGCCTGAACCGCCCGGTGTCCGTGGACATCCAGGAGGTCAAGAAGCCCGAGATCGACGCTCAGCTCGTCGCCGAGGGCGTGGCCCAGCAGCTCGAGCGCCGCATCGCCTTCCGCCGCGCCATGCGCAAGGCCGAGGAGGCCGCCATCCGCTTCGGCGCCAAGGGCTTCAAGATCAAGGTCTCCGGCCGCCTCAACGGCGCCGAGATCGCCCGGACCGAGGACTACCTCTCGGGCCAGATGCCCCTGCAGACCCTGCGCGCCAACATCGACTACGGCTTCGCTGAGGCCAACACGACCTACGGCATCATCGGCGTCAAGGTGTGGGTCAACCTCGGCGACCAGGTCGTCGAGACCGTGAAGCGTTGAGGTGAACCCATGTTGATGCCCAAGAAAGTCAAGTACCGCAAGCAGATGAAGGGCCGCACCCGCGGCGTCGCCCAGCGCGGCACCGACCTGGCGTTCGGCGACTTCGGCCTCAAGGCCATGGAGCACTGCTGGGTCACCAACCGGCAGATCGAGGCCGCCCGTATCGCCATGACCCGCCACATCAAGCGCGGCGGCAAGATCTGGATCCGCATCTTCCCGGACAAGCCCACGACCTCCAAGCCCGCCGAGACCCGCATGGGTTCCGGCAAGGGCGCGCCCGACGGCTGGGTCGCCGTGGTCCGCCCCGGCCGCATCCTCTTCGAGATGGAGGGTGTCACCGAGGAGACCGCCCGTGAAGCCCTGCGCCTCGCCCAGATGAAGCTGTCCGTGGCGTCCGAGTTCGTCAGCCGCACGCCTCCGGAGGAATGAGATGAGCAAGAAGAACCCGTTCAGCGCCCTCACCTCCAAGAGTGTCGAGGAGCTCGCCCAGCTCGAGGCCGAGCTGGCCGCCAAGCGCTTCACCCTGCGCTTCCAGCATTCCGTCGGCCAGGTTGAGAACACGGCCGAGATCCGCAAGACCCGCCGCGAGCTCGCCCGGGTCAAGACCGCCCTCCGGGCGAAGATGGCCTAAGGAGACGGAACGATGACCCTCGAGAAGAAGATGACCCGCGCCGGCATTGTGGTCTCCAACAAGGCCGACAAGACCGTCGTCGTGAAGGTCGAGCGCAAGATCCAGCACCCCCTCTACGGCCGCACCGTCAAGCAGTCGAAGAAGTACATGGCCCACGACGAGACGAACGCCTGCGCCATCGGCGACGTCGTCCGCATCGTCGAGTGCCGCCCCATGTCCAAGCAGAAGCGCTGGGCGGTCCTTGAGATCGTCCAGAAGGCCGGCGAGTAAGGAGCGACCATGATCCAGATGGGAAGCATGCTCACCGTCGCCGACAACAGCGGCGCCAAGAAGATCTGCTGCATCCTGCCGCTCGGCGGCGGGGTCGGCAAGACGGCGCAGCTCGGCGACATCATCACCGCCTCCGTGAAGGAAGCGATCCCCGGCGGCACCGTCAAGAAGAAGGCGGTGGTGCAGGCCGTGATCGTCCGCCAGCGGAAGGCCTACCGCCGCAAGGACGGCTCCTACATCCGCTTCGATGAGAACGCCGCCGTGATCATCAAGAAGGACGGAGAGCCGGTCGGGACCCGCGTGTTCGGCCCCGTGGCCCGCGAGCTCCGCGAGCGGAAGTTCATGAAGATCGTGTCCCTGGCCCCCGAGGTGCTGTGATGGCGAAGATGAAGCTCAAGAAGGACGACCAGGTCCTCGTCATCGCCGGCAAGGACAAGGGCAAGACCGGCCAGGTGGTCCGCGTCAAGCCCGCCGAGAACCGCGTGGTGGTGGCCGGCGTCAACATGATGAAGAAGGCCGTCCGGGCCAACCAGCAGACCGGCGAGCAGGGCGGCTTCCAGGAGAAGGAGGCGCCCATCCACGTCTCCAACGTCATGCTCCTGGACGAGAAGACCGGCAAGGGCACCCGGAAGCGGACCCCCAAGGCCTGACAAGCTTTTCAGTGCCATTCTCCCGGGAATCTGGGAGAATGGCCATTCCGCCCGGGTCAGCCGGGCGGAACCCACAACCGAGGTCGAGGGGAAACGGCCTTCCTGAAGTCGCCAAGCCCCCTCGCGCTCCCGAACCCCTGGGGCCAAGCTCCCCACGGAAATGGAGGATCCGATGTCCGGCTCTCCGGAACCGCGCCTGAAGGCGCGCTACACCAATGAAGTTCTGCCGAAGCTCAAGCAGGAGTTCGGCATGAAGTCCGCCATGCGGGTCCCCCGCCTGGAGAAGATCGTCATCAACATGGGCGTCGGCGAAGCCATCCAGAACATCAAGATCCTGGATACCGCCGTCGAGGAGCTCTCCGCCATCGCGGGCCAGAAGGCCGTGGTGCGGAAGGCCAAGAAGTCCATCGCCACCTTCAAGCTGCGCGAGGGCATGCCCATCGCCTGCATGGTGACCCTGCGCGGCAAGCGCATGTGGGACTTCCTGGACCGCCTGGTCTCCCTGTCCCTGCCCCGCGTCCGCGATTTCCGCGGCGTGCCCACCCGCTCCTTCGACGGCCGCGGGAACTACACCCTGGGACTCAAGGACCAGCTGATCTTCCACGAGATCGACTTCTCCAAGGTTGAGAAGGTGAAGGGCATGAACATCACCTTCGTCACGTCCGCTCAGAACGACGCCGAGGCCCGGTCCCTGCTGACCCACCTCGGGATGCCCTTCCGGAAGTAGGGAGAACCGACATGGCCAAGATTTCGAAGATGGTCAAGGACTCGCGCAAGCCGAAGTTCTCGACCCAGCACCGCAACCGTTGCAAGGTCTGCGGCCGTCCCCGCGGCTTCCTGCGCAAGTTCCAGCTCTGCCGCCTCTGCTTCCGCAAGTTCGCCCTCGCCGGCGAGCTCCCGGGCGTCCAGAAGTCCAGCTGGTAAGGAGGAATCGACATGTTCACCGATCCGATCGCCGATTACCTCACCCGCCTGCGCAACGGCCTGATGGCCGGCCAGGACGCCGTGGTCGTCCCCGCCTCCAAGATGAAGGCCGGGCTGTCCGAGATCCTGAAGCAGGAGGGCTACATCCACTCCTGGAAGCAGGTCTCCCACGAAGGCCGCGACTACCTCATCGTCAACCTCAAGTACGTCAAGGACCGCAAGTCCGTGATCCACGGGCTGAAGCGCATCTCCAAGCCCGGCCTGCGCGTCTACGCCGGCGCCAAGGAGATCCCTGACGTCCACGGCGGCCTTGGCATCGCCATCCTCTCCACCCCCAAGGGTCTGCTCAGCGGCAAGGATGCGCGGAAGCAGAACGTGGGTGGCGAGATCCTCGCCCAGGTCTGGTAACCCCTTCCTGAAACGGGGCCTCCGCCCCTCAATCTAAGGAATTCGACAATGTCCCGAGTTGGAAAGAAGCCCGTGACCCTCCCGAAGGGCGTCAAGGTGACCGTGAGCGGCGCCGAGGCGACCGTCGAGGGCGCCAAGGGCACCCTGAAGTGCCCGATCCCCGCCGGGATCACCGTCGAGGTGGCCGGCGAGACCGTGAACCTCCTCCGGGCCGATGACGAGGCGCAGACCCGTGCCTATCACGGCCTGACCCGCGCCCTCCTGCAGAACGCCGTGACCGGCGTCGCGGACGGCTGGAAGAAGGAGCTCGACATCGTCGGCGTGGGCTACCGCGCCGCCATGGAGGGCAGCAAGCTCGTCCTCGCCCTGGGCTACAGCCACCCGATCCACTACGAGGCCCCCAAGGGCATCACGATCGCGGTGGAGAAGCAGACCCACATCACCGTGAGCGGCTCCGACCGCCAGCTCGTGGGCCAGGTCGCCGCCGACATCCGCAAGTTCCGCAAGCCCGAGCCTTACAAGGGCAAGGGCGTCATGTACACCGGCGAGGTCATCCGCCGCAAGGCCGGCAAGACCGGGAAGTAAGAGGACAACATGGCAAACGAACTCAAGCTTCGCCGCGAAAAGACCAAGCAGCGCATCCGTGGCCGCGTCGACGGCACCCCGGAGCGCCCTCGCCTGACCATCTACAAGAGCCTGAAGCGCATCTACGCCCAGGCCATCGACGACACGCGCGGCCTGACGCTCGCGTCCGCCTCCTCCCTGGAGAAGGACCTGCGCGAGGCCATGAAGAACGGCGGCAACGCCGCCGCCGCCCAGGCTGTCGGCGCCCGCATCGCGGCGCGCCTCCTGGAGAAGGGCATCACGAAGGTGGTGTTCGACCGCAATGGCTACGTCTACCACGGCCGCGTCAAGGCGCTCGCCGATTCCGCCCGCGAAGCCGGGCTGCAGTTCTGAGGGAGGGGCCATGGCCATCGCTGCTAGCAACGAACCCAAGGCTGCCCCGCAGGACCAGGCGGGCGGCGAGTACAAGGATCAGGTCATCTACGTCGGCCGCGTCACCAAGGTCGTGAAGGGGGGCAAGAACTTCTCCTTCTCCGCGCTCGTGGTGGTCGGCGACGGCAAGGGCAAGGTCGGCTTCGGCCTCGGCAAGGCCCTTGAGGTGCCCTCCGCGATCAAGAAGGGCATCGAGTCCGCCAAGCGGAACATGATCAAGGTCCCCGTGACCGCCAACGGCACGCTGCCGCACCCCGTGACTGGCCGCTTCGGCTCCGGCTCGGTGCTGATGAAGCCCGCCCCCGAGGGCACCGGCATCATCGCGGGCGCCGCTGTCCGCGCCGTCATGGAGGCCGCGGGCATCCATAACATCCTCACCAAGAGCCTCGGCTCCTCCAACCCGCACAACGTGGTCCGCGCCACCTTCGCAGGGCTCCAGGAGCTGATGGATCCTTACACGGTCATGTCCGATCGCGGCATCGACCAGGCGGAGGCCTGAGATGAGCGCTCTCTTCGGCAAGCAGGTCATCCTGACCCTCAAGACCTCGACCATCTCGACCGTGCCCAAGCACCGCGCCTTCGTGCAGACCCTCGGTCTGTACAAGGTCGGTGACAAGCGCGAATGCGAGTACACCCCGTCCGTCCACGGGATCGTCAAGCGGATCCCGTACCTCGTCGACGTCCAGGTGAAGGGATAACGCCATGAAGCTGAATGAACTCCGTCCCGCCGAGGGCGCGGTGAAGACCAAGAAGCGCGTCGGCCGCGGCAAGGGCTCTGGCCTCGGCAAGACCTCCGCCCGTGGCGAGAAGGGCCAGAAGTCCCGCCGTGGCTACAGCCACCGCCGCGGCTTCGAGGGCGGCCAGATGCCCCTGGTGCGCCGCCTGCCCAAGCGCGGTTTCACCAATGCCCTCGCCCTCATCACCGAGGAAGTGACCCTCTCCACCATCTCCGCCAACTTCAAGGACGGCGAGAAGGTCGACGTGGCCTCCCTGCGCGACCGGAAGCTGATCGCCGCCAAGACCGAGCGCGTCGTGGTCCTGGCGAGCGGCGAGCTGACCTGCAAGGTGACCGTGTCCGTGGACCGCGTCACCAAGGGCGCCCGCGAGGCGATCCACGCCAAGGGCGGCAAGGTCGAGGAGCCCGCCGGCTCCGCCGAGTAAGGCTGGGGACCCGGCACAGGCATGGACAAGCTCAAGAGCCTCCTCTCCAGCCCGGAGCTGCGCAAGCGGCTCCTGTTCACCCTGGCGCTCCTGTTCGTCTACCGGCTCGGCGTGCACGTGTCCGTGCCGGGCGTCAACGCGGAGGCCCTCACCGCTGCGCTCAAGCGCAATGCGGGGGGCCTCTTCGACGTCGTGGACCTCTTCTCGGGCGGCGCCCTGAAGAAGTTCTCGGTGTTCGCGCTGGGAATCACGCCCTACATCACCGCCAGTATCGTCCTCCAGCTCATGGGTGCGGTCGTCCCGCGCCTCGACGAGCTGCAGAAGAAGGAGGGCGAGGCGGGCCGGGAGAAGATCAACCAGTGGACGCGCTACCTCACGGTGGGCCTGTCCTTCGTCCAGGGCTTCGGCATCGCCAGTCTGGCCCAGAGCCAGGGCCTGGACGTCGTCGCCAATCCTGGCAACACCTTCCGCCTGATGTGCGCCTTCTCCCTGACGGTGGGCTCGCTGTTCATCATGTGGATCGGCGAGCAGATCACCGAGCGCGGTGTCGGCAATGGGATCAGCCTGCTGATCTTCGCGGGCATCGTCGCCGGGCTGCCCCAGGGCCTCTGGACCCTCGGCCACATGTTCCGGGACAGCCTTGATCCGGCCATGGTCGGGAAGGCGCCGGTCACCGGCATCCTGATCCTCCTCGTCGCGGCCATGATCGCGGTCCTGCTGGTGGTGGTCCTGGTGGAGAGCGCCTATCGGCGCCTCCCCATCCACTACGCGCGGCGGGCGGATTCCGCCGGCATGAGCAGCCAGCGTTCCTCCTACATGCCCCTGAAGGTGAACACAGCGGGCGTCATGCCCGTGATCTTCGCCGGCTCGGTGATCTTCTTCCCGGCGACCATCGCGCAGTTCACCAAGTGGGAATGGCTGGCCAAGGCTTCCGCCTACGTCAACTACCAGTCCCATTTCTGGACCTACACGGCGGTCTTCGTCGCCATGACCGTGTTCTTCGCCTTCTTCTACACGTCGATCATCTTCAATCCCGATGAGACGGCCGACAACATGAAGAAGTCCGGCGGCTACATCCCCGGCATCCGGCCCGGCAAGGAGACCTCCATCTACCTGGACGGCATCCTGTCCAAGCTGACCTTCGCCGGCGCGGTCTACCTGGCGGTCGTCTCCATCGTGCCCCTGGTGATCCTGTCCAACATCCCCGGGGTCAACTTCTACTACGGCGGCACCAGCCTCCTGATCGTGGTGGGCGTCGCCATCGACACCGCCAGTCAGATCGAGGCCTACCAGGTCATGCACCGGTACGACGGGTTCCAGGAATCCGGCCGGATCAAGGGCCGCCGCCCCGCCGGGAGGCCGGCGTGAGCCGGGGGGTCACCGTCCGCAGGACGGTCCCGCAGGGGCGCCGCAACCAGGAGGCGGCGTGAGAGTGCACATCCTCCTGGGCCCCCCGGGGTCCGGGAAAGGCACCCAGGCCAAGCGCCTGGTGGAAAGATTCCCTTTGACTCACCTGTCCACGGGTGACATTCTGAGGGATGCCGTCTCCAAGGAGACGGCGCTTGGCCTGAAGGTGAAAGCCATCATGGCCGAGGGGAAACTGGTGGACGACGACACCGTCAATGGCCTCGTTTTCGCGCGGCTGCAGGACGAGACCCAGGACGTGTTGTTCGACGGCTATCCCCGGACCCTACAGCAAGCTGAAGCATTGCAGGATTTCCTCTCCCGCAAGAACATCAGCCTCGGTTCGGTGGTGCATGTCGAGGTCCCCCGGGAGGTCCTGGAAGCCCGTGTGGTGGGCCGTCGCGTCTGTACCGGATGCGGCGAGATCTACCACCTTGCCACCAAGCCCCCCCAGCAGGATGGTGTGTGTGACCTGTGCGGCAGCCCGCTGAAGCACCGGTCCGACGACACCGCGGAGGCCTTCCGGAAGCGGATGGACGAGTTCGACTCGACCTTCCTGCCCCTCCTGGCCTTCTATGGGCGCCAGCCCGGGTTCCTCGCCGTCAACGGCAACCAGGCCCCGGACCGGGTGTTCGAGCAGCTTCAGACCCTCTTCAAGGAGAACGCGTGAGCAAGGAAGAAGCCATCGAGCTCGAAGCCACGGTGGTTGAGGCCCTCCCCAACGCGGTCTTCAAGGTCGAGCTCGAGAACAAGCACCAGGTGCTGGCACACATCAGCGGGAAGATGCGAAAGAACTTCATCCGCATCCTTCCCGGCGACCGCGTCCTGGTCGAGGTCACACCTTACGACCTCTCCCGCGGCCGCATCATCTACCGCTTCAAGTAGGCGGTCCACGCATGCCTCCACCCCGCGGTTCCCGGGGCGAGGCGGATGGGGCGACAAGCCCTGGACGGAACCGGCAAACCACGAGGGACGCAATGAAAGTACGGCCTTCCATCAAGAAGCTGTGCGAGCACTGCAAGGTGGTCCGGCGCGAGGGAATCGTGCGGATCATCTGCAAGAAGAACCCCAAGCACAAGCAGCGTCAGGGTTGAGGTAGAACTATGGCTCGCATCGCAGGCATCGACCTTCCCCTGGGCAAGCGCATCGAGATCGCGCTGACCTACATCTACGGCATCGGGCGCGTGAAAGCGCACTCGATCCTCACCCGCGCCAAAGTCGACTTCGGCACCAAGGTCCGCGACCTGACCGAGGACGAAGTGGCGCGCATCCGCCGCGTGATCACGGCCGAGGAGACGGTGGAGGGCGACCTCCGCAAGAACATCGGCCTCGACATCAAGCGCCTCATGGACATCGGCTGCTACCGCGGCCTCCGCCACCGCAAGGGTCTTCCTGTCCGCGGCCAGCGCACGCACACCAACGCGCGCACCCGCAAGGGCAAGCGCAAGACCGTCGCCGGCAAGAAGAAGTGAGGGTGAGGTAGACCATGGCCAAACAGCAGACGAAGACCGCCGGCAAGAAGGTGGTCAAGAAGAAAGAGAAGAAGAACGTTCCGCACGGGGTGGCTCACATCCAGGCGTCGTTCAACAACACCATCATCAGCATCAGCGACCCCGCGGGGAACATGCTGTGCTGGGCCTCCAGCGGTAACCAGAACTTCCGCGGTACCCGCAAGGGCACGCCGTTCGCCGCCCAGGTCGCCTCCGGCATCGCCGCCGAAGCCGCCAAGGAGCACGGCGTCCGCTCTGTGGATGTCCGCGTGAAGGGCCCCGGGGCCGGCCGCGAGAGCGCCGTCCGCGCGCTCAATGCCGCCGGCATCACCGTGACCAGCATCCGCGACGTCACGCCCATCCCCCACAACGGTTGCCGGCCGCCCAAGCGGCGCCGCGTGTAAGGAGGAGACAGAACATGGCTCGCTACATCGGACCCGTTTTCCGCCTCTACCGCCGCGAAGGCACCGACCTCGACATCACGGACAAGTGGCTCCGCAAGGCGCGCGAAGGCTCGCGCACCCAGCGCATCCCCGGCCAGCACGGCGCCGGCAAGATGAAGAAGCCCACCGGCTACTCGCTGCAGCTCCGCGAGAAGCAGAAGGTGAAGCGCATC
This sequence comes from Holophagaceae bacterium, assembly GCA_035758545.1. Taxonomy (GTDB): domain Bacteria; phylum Acidobacteriota; class Holophagae; order Holophagales; family Holophagaceae; genus JAFDVN01. Next base: position 19,112 of record DASTWQ010000045.1, read on the forward strand.
TACGGCGTGCTGGAGAAGCAGTTCCACCGCTACTTTGAGCGCGCCGAGAGCAAGAAGGGCGTGACCGGCCACAACCTGCTCCAGTTCCTCGAGCAGCGCCTCGACAACGTCGTCTACCGCCTCGGCTTCTCCACGAGCCGGCGCACCGCCCGCCAGATGGTCGCCCACGGCCACATCCTGGTGAACGGCAAGAAGGTGGACATCCCCTCCTTCCAGGTCAAGCCCGGCTCGGTCATCGAGCTCAAGGCGAAGATGAAGGAGAACGATCAGGTGAAGGCTGCTCTCGAGCGCGGCAAGCTGCTCCCGAAGTGGCTGACGCTCGATGCGGCTGCCGGCAAGGGCCAGGTGCTCTCGCTGCCGATGCGCGAGGACATCACCCTCGACATCAACGAGCAGCTCATCGTCGAGCTCTACAGCAAGTAAAGGAGGCAGGATGCTGAACCTCAGCGATTTCCAGCGCCCACGCTTCGCGGAGCTCAACCCGGAGACTCATACGGGCAGCTACGGGGAGTTCGTGGCCTATCCCTTCGAGCGCGGCTTCGCGACCACCGTGGGCCACAGCCTCCGGCGCGTGCTCCTCTCGTCGGTGCAGGGCGCCGCCGTCACGAACGTGCGGATCAAGGGCGTGCTCCACGAGTTCACGACCCTTCCCGGCGTCTGGGAGGACATCACCCACGTCCTCCTGAACCTGAAGGAAGTGCCCTTCAAGCTCCACTCCTCCGAGCCCCAGACCGTCACCCTGCACGCCAAGGGCGAGGGCGTGGTCACCTCGGCGGCCATCAAGACCAACCAGAATGTCGAAGTCCTCAACCCCAACGTGCATATCGCGACGCTGGGCGACGAGGGCGAGCTCGAGATCGAGATCGTGGTCCGCATGGGCCGCGGTTTCGTGACCGCAGACCGCAACCACGACGACACGCTCGGCCAGGGCTACATCCCCCTGGACTCCAACCACAGCCCCATCACCCGCGTGAACTACCTTGTGGAGCCCGCGCGCGTGGGGCAGAGCACCGACTACGAGAAGCTCACGCTCCAGGTGTGGACCAATGCCACCGTGGATCCCAAGGAGGCCGTCTCCGACGCCGCCCTGATCCTGCGCGAGCATTTCCTCGTCTTCGCCCGTCAGGACGAGGACTTCACGGCCGAGGAGCTGGGTTCCGTCCCGGCCTCCGAAGCCGCGAACGCCTGGCTCGGCAAGTCCGTCGAGGAGCTCGAGCTGTCCGTCCGCGCCAACAACTGCCTTCGTAACGCCAACATCACCACCATCGGCGAGCTGGTCCAGCGCACCGAGGCCGAGCTGATGAAGACGAAGAACTTCGGCAAGAAGTCCCTCCAGGAGATCAAGGACGAGCTGGCCCGCATCGGGCTGACCCTGGGCATGCGGCTCGAGCAGGAAGTCTAGGAGAACCCATGCGCCATCAAGTTTCCGGCAAGCGACTGGGCCGCGGCTCCAACCAGCGCAAGGCCCTCATGAAGAACCTCGCCGTGGCCCTCCTGCGCGAAGAGCGCATCGAGACCACCGAGGTCAAGGCCAA
>DASTWQ010000069.1:0-11614 GCA_035758545.1 Holophagaceae bacterium
CCGCCTGCAGGGCCGCGCGGTCCGCGGCGGCGGGCAGCTCCAGGGCCATGAGGCGCTGGGCCGGCGCGCCCGCGAGCAGCGAGGGATGAACGAGGATGAAGAAGTTCGGCGCGAGGGTCTGCCACTGCACCTTGCGCAGGCTCGTCACCCGCCCCGTCACCGGCACACCCTGCACATCGAAGGTGAGGGTGTCGCCGAGCGTGGCGCCGATCTCCTTGGCGAAGTCCTGCTCCAGGGAGAGGTCGTCCCGCGGGGCGTCACCGGGCCGCGGGACGGGCCAGAAGGCGCCGGCCACGAGGGTCTCGCTGGGACTCAGCGCGTCCCGCCAGCTGAGGTTCTGCTCCCGGGTGCGGAAGGTCTCCGCCCGGCTCCGGTCGCCGTCCGGGGACGGATGGTCCACCACGGCCACGCCGTCGATGGCCGCGAGCCGGGCCCGGAGGATGGGGGCCTCCATGGGCGCCCGGCCGCTGCGGGCGCGGGCGAGGCCGCGGACCAGGTCCGCCTGGTCCGGCTGGATGTCGATGAGGAAGAGGTTGGGCCGGTCGCCGCTGCGCTGGTGGAGGATGGGCGCCACCAGGTCCCGCTGGATGAACTGGGCCGCCAGCAGCAGGAAGAGCGAGAGCCCCATCACCGACATGGCCAGGCCCGTGAGGGCGGGCCGGGCGCCGAGCTGTCCGAAGGCCAGGCGCAGGCCCAGGGGCATGCGGCCCGCGCCCCGGCGGAAGATCAGCAGCAGCAGGCGCGCGGCGCCGTAGAGCAGCGCGAAGAGCGCCGCCAGCACCCCGGCGGTGCCCAGGCCCACGGGCACGGTCGGCGCGCTGCGGACGACGAGGACCAGGGCCAGGAGGAAGGCGGCGCCGCGGCAGAGCCGCGCGGGCCAGGAGGGCGCCTCCTCGGATTCGCCGGACCGCAGCAGGGCCAGGGGCTGCACGCGGCCCAGGGCCAACAGCGGCGGCAGCATCAGGAGGGCCACCATCAGCAGGGCCAGGCCCGTCTCCAGCAGGGGCGGCGGGCCGGGCCGGGCGCCCCGGGCCGCGGGGGGGATCAGGTCCGCCAGCTGGTGCGGCAGCCAGGCGGCGAAGGCGCTGCCGATGGCGAGGCCGCCGAGCACCGCCGCCACCAGCAGCCCCGCCACCAGCAGGCCGAAGACCCGGAAGGGGCTCTCCGGCGGCGCGCCGAGGCAACGCAGGATGGCCGCGTCCCGCTTCCGGCCTTCGAGGAAGCTGGCGAGGATGGCCCAGCCGCCGAGCAGCGCCAGCAGCAGGGTTGCGAGGCCCAGCTGCTGGATGAAGCGGTTGAGGTTGCGGATGGGCTGGCTGAGCAGGCCCGCGGCCTCGTCGTGGCCGAGCACCCGCGCCTGGGGGTCCGCCGCCGCGACGGTGGCCTTGAGCCGGGCGAGGACGGCAGCGTCCTCCGTCGTGCCGGCGGGGGCGAGCTTCAGCAGCAGCCGCTCGGTCTGCCGGGAGCGCGCCCCCACGAGGCCGAGGGCCTTGGCGCGACCCAGGTCCAGGTAGATGCGGGGGCCCAGGGAGAAGGCCGAGGCCTGGCGAGCGTCGTCCTGGGCCACCACGCCGGTGATGGGCACCACGCCGGTGCCCAGGGTGAGGCCCTCGTGGCGGGCCAGCAGCTCCGGACCGGGCCGGGAGGGATCCGCGGCGACCTTCAGGCCCCAGGCCTGCTGCAGGCTGGGCTCGATGAGGACGCCGGCCTTCAGCGCCGCGGAGACGGAGGCCCCCGAGTCCAAGGTCAGCCGGCCCGCGAGGGGATAGGGGCCGTCCACGGCCCGGGCCTCCATCAGCCGCGCGAGGGCTTCGACCTCGGCGCCGGTGCTGCCCATGGTGGAGAAGTCGAGCACCTCGGCGTGGGCGACCACCGCCGGATCCTGCAGCGCCGCGGCGGCGGCGGCCGGCGGCAGGGCGCCGCGGGCGCTCACGGACGCGTCGGCGCCGAGGAGGCTCGCGCTCTCCAGGCGGATGGCGGACTGGATGCGGGAGGCGAAGCCGGCGGTGGCGAAGAAGCCCGCGAAGCCCACCGCCAGGCAGGCGGCCACCAGCAGCAGGCGCCCGCCCTGGCTCCGGGCCTCGCGCCCGGCCATGCGGAGGTCGAAGCGGAGCGAGGGACCCATCAGGCCTCCACGCCCGCGCTGATCTGCCCCGGGCGCTGCACGCGGCCCCGCTCCAGGGTCACCTGGCGGTCCAGCCGCGCGGCCAGGTGGGCGTCGTGGGTGACGAGCACCAGCAGGTTGCCCAGGTCCCGGTGCAGGTCCAGCAGGAGCTGGAAGACGAGGTCCGCGTTGCGGGGATCCAGGCTGCCGGTGGGCTCGTCGCAGAGCAGGATGGGCGGCCGGGCCACCACGGCCCGGGCCAGGGCCACGCGCTGGCACTCGCCGCCGCTGAGCTGGGCCGGCAGGTGGCCCAGGCGCTCGGCGAGGCCCACCCGGGCGAGGGCCTCCCGGGCCCGGGCCTCGGGATCGGCGACGCCGGCGATCTCCGCGGCGATGACGACGTTCTGGAGCGCGGAGAAGGGCTGCAGCAGGTGGAAGGCCTGGAAGACGAAGCCCAGCTTGCGGGCCCGGAAGCGGCTGAGGGCGCGCTGGTCCAGGGCCGCGAGATCCTCGCCATCCACGATCACCCGGCCGGCGGTGGGCCGCTCCAGGCCCGCCATGAGGCCCAGCAGGGTGCTCTTGCCGCTGCCGCTGGGGCCCTGGATGGCGACGCTCCGGCCCGAGGGCAGGTCCAAGGACACCTCGTCCAGCACCGTGAGGCGCTCGCCGCCGGGGGACTGGAAGACCTTGGTGACGCGGTCCAGCTGGATCATCGGCGCTCCTCACTCGGGGGACTGCGGCTGCGGGGCTGCTCCCAGGGTAGAGGCTCCGGCGGAGCCGACCATGGGAGACTGGTGGGATGCGCCTCAGGCCTGCCCTGTTCCCGGTGATCCTCCTCACGGCCGCCCTCGGGGCCGCGCGTTCCGCCCCGGCCGCCCAGCCGGCGCCGCAGGCGAAGGGCACCGTCGTCTTCCTCGGCGACAGCCTCACGGCGGGCTACGGGCTCGCGGCGGCGCAGGCCTACCCGGCCTTGATCGAGCGGAAGCTCGAGGCCGCCCACCGCCCCTGGCAGGTGGTGAACGCCGGCGTCTCCGGCGACACCAGCGCCGGCGGCGCCGCGCGGCTGGACTGGATCTACCGCCGGAAGGTGGACGTGCTCGTGGTGGAGCTGGGCGCCAACGACGGCCTGCGGGGCATCCCCACCGCCGACACGGAGCGGAACCTGCGGACCATCCTGGACCGCGCGAAGCGGGAGAAGAGCCGCGTGCTCCTGGTGGGCATGCAGCTGCCGGAGAACTACGGCCCCGCCTACCGGGCCCGGTTCCAGGCGATCTTCCCCCGGCTGGCGAAGGCCTACCGGGTGGCCTACCTGCCCTTCCTGCTGGAGGGCGTCGCCCTGCGGCCGGAGCTCAACCAGGCGGACGGCATCCACCCCAACGCCGAGGGCGCCCGGAAGGTGGCGGACACGGTGTGGAAGGCCCTGGAACCGCTGCTGCGGGAGCGGTGATCCGGGTCAGGCCTTCGTCCCGGTGAAGTCCTCGCCGGGGTTGATGAACTGGTCCTGCTCGGCGCCGTGCTGGCGGTCGTGGAGCTGGCGGTAGCGCCCGCCCAGGGCCAGCAGCTCCCGGTGGGTGCCGCGCTCGACGATGCGGCCCTGCTCCACCACGAGGATCTGGTCCGCGCTCTCGATGGTGCTGAGGCGGTGGGCGATGACGAAGGTGGTGCGCCCCGCCCGCAGCCGGCGCAGGCCGTCGCGGATGAGGGCCTCGCTCTCGCTGTCCAGGCTGGAGGTGGCCTCGTCCAGGATGAGGATGCGCGGATCCGCCAGGATGGCCCGGGCGATGGCGACCCGCTGGCGCTGGCCGCCCGAGAGCTTCACGCCCCGCTCGCCGACGATGGTGTCGTAGCCCAGCTCGAAGCGCCCCACGAACTCGTTCACGTGGGCGACCTGGCCGGCGGCCTCGATCTCCTCCCGGGTGGCTCCGGGCTTGGCGAAGCCGATGTTGTCCGCCACGGTGCCGTCGAAGAGGAAGTTGTCCTGCATGACGACGCCGAGCTTGCTCCGGTAGTCCCGCAGGCGGAGCTCCTTCAGGTCCTGGCCATCGATGAGGACCCGGCCCTCCTGGGGATGGTTGAAGGCCATGACCAGGGAGATGATGGTGCTCTTGCCGGAGCCGCTGGAGCCCACCAGGGCCACGGTGGAGCCCGCGGGCACCTCGAAGCCGATGCCCTGCAGCACCGGCGCGCCCTCCTCGTAGGCGAAGACGACGTCCTGGAACTCCACCCGGCCCTCCACGGCGGGCAGGGGCGCCCGGGCGGCGTCCTCCTGGTCCTCGGTGGGCAGGTCCAGCACCTCGCGGATGCGGTCCAGGCCCGCGAAGGCCTCGCTCACCTGGGTGCCGATGCTGGCGATCTGAACCACCGGCGCCGCCATCAGGCCCACGAAGAAGGTGTACATGATGAGCCCGCCGAGGGTCATGGACCCGGCGAAGATGGCCTTCCCGCCGAAGACCATGATGAGCACGCCGATGACGCCGACGATGGCCGTGGAGAAGGCGGTGATGGCGCTGGTGCCCGTGATGGTGCCGGCGATGTTCTGGAAGAGGCGCTCGGTGCCCTCGGCGAAGCGCCGGGTCTCCCGGCCCTCGGCCACGTAGACCTTGAGGATGCGCACGCCGCCCACGGCCTCGGCGAGGCGGCCGGTGATGTCGGCGGTGATCTCGTTGCGCTGGCGGAAGAGGGGCCGCAGCTTGCGGAAGGCCAGCGCCATGGCCCCGCCGAAGAGGCCGAGGAAGACCAGGGTGGCCAGGGTCAGCTTCCAGTTCAGCCAGAAGAGGACCCCCAGCGCCATGAGGGCCGTGAGGACGCTGCCCAGGAGCTGGATGAGGCCTGTGCCCACGAGGTTGCGGATGCCCTCGGCGTCGTTCATGACCCGGGAGATGACGACGCCGCTCTTGGTGGCGTCGAAATAGCGCACCGGCAGGCGGAGCACGTGGTCCTGGACCCGCTGGCGCATGGTCATGATGGCCCGCTGGGCGGCGACGCTCACCACCTGGGAGTTGGCGTAGCTGGCGATGGCCTGGACGATCGTCGCGCCGCCGGCGGCGAGGGCCAGGGGCACCAGCAGGCCGTGATGGCCCTTGCCGATGACGTCGTCGATGAGGAACTTGGTGCTCGCCGGCAGGACCAGGCCCGCCAGGCGGCTCACGAGCATGAGGGCCAGGCCGAGGGAGAGCGACTTGCGGTGCTCCCGCAGGAGGGCCCGGGCCTCGCGCCAGGCGCGGGCCGTGTCCACCTTCTTCTTCGCCTGGTTCTTCGCCTGATCCTTCGCTGCGGGTTCGGCCACGGGCACCTCGGGAAGGGGCAGGATGCCAGCCCAGGGCCGCAGGGGCCATCAGGCACCGAGGGGTGCCTGATGGCCCCTGCGGAGGCGCGGCCTCAGTCCTTCGGGCCGAAGAAGGCCCGGTCCAGGGAGAAGCGGCCCGGGCCGCCGAGCATCAGCACCAGGGCGATGCCGAGGAACAGCAGGGGCAGGCTGTAGCCGGGGCCGCCGGTGAGGTCCACGAAGGGCGCGTGGAAGTCCATCTTCACCATCCAGGCCGCGGTGGCCATGGTGCAGACGATGCCCAGGGAGGCCAGGGGCGTGAGCAGCCCGAGGATCCAGGCCAGGCCGCCGCCGAACTCGGACAGGGTGGCAAGGCCCTGGAGGAAGGCCGGCGTGTGGGAGGCGGGGCCCATCCAGCTGAAGGGATGCTGGACCTTCATCCAGCCGTAGTGGAGGAAGGCGGCGCCGGCGATGAGCCGGAGCAGGAGCAGGGCCGCGTCCGGCGCGGCGCCCTTGGAGGGGACGGTGAAACAGGACTTGAGGGTCATGGGGCCTCCGGGGGATCAGAGCATCGGGAGCAGGTGGACGGAGGCCGCCGGGGCGCCGGCGTCGTCGGAGCCCTCCGCCTCATCCCCCTCGTCGGGATCGAGGGACCGGAGGGCCTTGGCGGCGGGGGCGCCGCCGGGGGCGGTGGTCCGCTCCCAGTCGGCCCGGGTGAGGTCCTTGAGGGGGGCCTGGCCCGCGGCCTGCAGCGCGGCGTCCAGCTTGGGGAGCTGGGCGGCGAGCTCCGCGTGGAAGGGATCCAGGGTGGCCGCCATCTCCTGCTTCAGGGCGTCCCGGCGGGCGACGTTGGCGGGGCCCGGGCGGCCGTCATAGCCGGTGACGGTGCCGTAGAGGGTGGCGAGGTGGTCGCGCAGCTTCTCCTCGCCGGTGATGCCGCCGCCGGTCTTCACGGGCACGCACTCGGCGCGGCGCGCCTCGACGGCCTTGGCGAAGGCCTCCAGGGAGGCCTTGAGGGCCGGATCCTTCGCGGCCCCGGCGCGGGCCTCCGCCTGGTCCCGCAGGTCCACCATGCGGTCCACCTCGTAGGCCAGGTCCTCCTGCATGCGGTAGAGCTCCATGGAGAGCTCGAACTGGGCCTTGCGGTCCGCGGCGGTGTGGGGGCTGAGGGGATCCGGCACGAGGGTGATGGTGCCGGTCTGGACGCGGTCGCCGTCGGTCATGCGGACGGTGTAGGTGCCTTCCAGGGCCCGGGGGCCGGAGAAGCCACCGCCGGCGATGGCGGTGCCCTTGGCGATGCGGGGCGCCGGCAGGGTCATGGGCCAGTAGAGGCGGTTCAGTCCGCGGCGCGGCGCGCCGGGCAGGGTCGCGATCACCTTGCCGTCCTCGCCCAGCACCTCGAACTTGAGGTCGCCGAAGATGTGGCGCTTGCGCTGCCAGTAGGCGATCTCGGCGCCGCCCTTGGGATCGCGGCCGATGAACTGGGCGTCGCCGTTGGACCAGCCGTTGCCGTTCAGGTTGCTGCGCACGGAGGGTCGGGCGGGCAGCAGGGCCGAGGTCTGGGCTCGGACCGCGGGCGAGAGGGCCCGCAGGGGTGCCAGGTCGTCCACCACCCAGAGGCTGCGGCCGTGGGTCGCGATGGCGAGGTCGCCCTCCCGGGTCTGGAAGGCCAGGTCGTCCACGGCCACGTGCGAGGGCCAGCCCTCGGCCTCGAAGCGGGCCCAGGAGGCGCCGCGGTCCAGGCTGATCCAGAGGCCGCGCTCGGTGCCGAGCCAGAGCAGGTCGGGGTTGACCGGGTCCTGCTTCACCACGTGGGCCCAGCCCTCCAGGTTCGAGGCGCCGAGGCTGCGCCAGGTGCGGCCGAAGTCCGTGGTGGCGTAGACGTAGGTCTTCATGTCGCCGGTCCAGTGGCCGTCGAAGCAGGCGTAGGCCGTGCCGGCCTCGGTGGGGCTCGCCTCCACCCAGGAGACCCAGGTGCCCTTGGGCAGGCCGGGGATGGCGGGGGTGGTGTTGGTCCAGGTCTTCCCGCCGTCCCGGGTGAGCTGCAGGTTGCCATCGTCGGTGCCGGCCCAGAGGAGGTCGGCGTCCTTGGGGCTCTCGGAGACGGTGAAGATGGCGCAGTGGGTCTCGGCGCTGGAGTTGTCCAGGGTGATGCCGCCGGAGTTGTCCTGGTCCTGCATCTTCTTGTCGTCGGTGGTGAGGTCCGGGCTGATGCGGGTCCAGCTCGCGCCGTGGTCCGTGGAGCGGAACAGGAACTGGCAGGCCATGTAGAGGCGCTTGGGATCGTTCGGGCTCACCTGGATGGGCGTGTTCCAGTTCCAGCGGAACTTGGGGTCGCCGGCGCCGGCCTGGGGCTTGATGGACCGGGCCTCGTGGGTGGTGAGGTTGATGCGGCCCGCCTCGCCGCCCTGGGCCTCGGCGTAGACGTAGGCGGGATCCGTGGGATCGGGCTGGACCCAGAAGCCGTCGCCGCCCCAGAGGTTGTTCCAGTGGCGGTTCTCGATGCCGCCGCCGGTGGCGCTGGGGCCCCGCCAGGCGCTGTTGTCCTGGAGGCCGCCGTAGAGGTTGTAGGGCCGGTCCTGGTCCACGGCCACGTGGTAGTACTGGCCGATGGGCAGGTTCTGGTGGAAGGTCCAGGCGGCGCCCCGGTCCACGGTCTCGTAGAAGCCGCCATCCGTGCCCGCGAAGAGGTGCTCGGGGTTGGAGGGGTCGATCCAGGCCGCGTGCCAGTCGCTGTGGACCGCCTGGCCGATGACGCTGAAGGTCTTGCCACCGTCCTCGCTGAGGATGAAGTTCAGCCCGGGCTTGTAGAGGCGGTCCGGGTTCTTGGGATCCACGAACAGCGCGGAGAAGTAGAAGGGTCGGATGATGACGTCCGCGCCGTTGTTGCGGCGGCTCCAGGTCTCGCCGCCGTCGTCGGAGCGGAAGAGGCCGCCGTCCTTGGCCTCGACGAGGGCGTAGACCACCTTCGGATCGCTGGGGGCCACGGCGAAGGTGCTGCGGCCCAGCTCGCCCTGGGGCAGGCCGCGCTTGGGGTCCGCATTCAGCTTCACCCAGCTGGCGCCGCCGTCGGTGCTCTTGTAGAGGCCGCCGCCAGGGCCGCCGGAGCTGAAGGAGTAGGGCGTGCGGCGGAACTGCCAGGTGGTCGCGAAGAGGGTGCCGGGGTGCTGGGGATCCAGCGCGATGGAGGCGCAGCCCGTATCGGCGTCCACGAAGAGGATGCGGGTCCAGGTCCTCCCGCCGTCGGTGGTCTTGTAGAGGCCCCGCTCGCCGCCCGGGGACCAGAGGTGGCCCAGGCAGGCGGCGTAGACCGTGTTCCCGTCCTTGGGATCCACGGCGATCTGGGCGATGTGCTCGGAGTCCTTCAGGCCCATGGGGGACCAGGTCTCGCCGCCGTCCGTCGTCTTGTAGATGCCGTCGCCGGTGGAGACGCTGTTGCGGGTCCAGGATTCGCCGGTGCCCACCCAGACCGTGGAGGGGTTGGAGGGGTCCACCTTGATGGCGCCGATGCTCTGGACGTGGCGGTCGAAGACGGGCTTGAAGGTGGTGCCGCCGTTCTGGGTCTTCCAGACGCCGCCGCCGGCGGCGCCGACGTAGAGCGTGACCCGGCCCTTGTCGAGGAAGCCGTCCAGGGCGGCGATGCGGCCGCCCATGACGGCGGGGCCCAGGTTGCGGACGCCGATGCCGGAGAGGGCCGCGCCGTCGGCCTTCGGGGCGGGGGCGGGAGGCGCGCCGGCGGCGAGCAGGAGCGAGGCGAGGGGGAGCGCGAGGGCCAGGGAGGTCTTGGGGGTGCGCATGGGGATCCTCACTTGGCCGCGGGGGCGGAAGGCTGGCGGAAGTCGGCGTCGTCGATCGGGGGGTTCACCTCGATGCGGTCCACCACGATCTTCTGGCGCTCATCGCTGCGCACCGGTCCGCTCTCCATGAGGTGGGGGAACCAGACGCCGCCGTGCTGGAAGTAGTTCCCGAGCACCGTGGCCGTCTCCTGCTCGCTGCCGCGGACCACCTGGCGGGTGACGCGCTTGATCTCGAGGCCGGAATCCTTGTCAAGCCAGCTGGTGACGACGGTGCCATCCGCCAGGGTGGCCTCCAGCTTCCAGGCGGGGCTGCCGTCCACCTCCTCCTCGCCCAGGGCGCGCACCCGGTTCCCCTTGGCCTTCCAGTCCACGAAGGGGCCGTCGAAATCCGCGGACTCCTTGGCGTCCCGGAGATCCTCGGGGCTCATGGGCTGGGGCTTGAGGAAGCCGCCGTAACCCGAGAAGGGATTGATGCTCCAGCCGCTGTCGCCATCCAGGGCCTGCACGATGCGGAGCCCCTGCACCGTCGTCACCTGGCGGTACTTGCCGGGTCGCTTGTACTCTGTGACCACCGGGATCTGCGTGCCGCCCCAGAAGAGGTGCGCGGTGACCCGCAGGGTGTGGATGCCTTGGAGGGCCTGGGCCCCGCCCCGGGCCTTCAGCCAGGCGTCCAGCGCGGGGCCGGGATCCTGGGCGGCCAGGGGCGCGGCCGCGAGCAGCACCGGCAGGAGGCGGAGAAGGCGCAGGCGCGGGACTCTCATGGGGCGCTCCGGGGAAGGTCGGCGTCCAGGCTGGCAGGCCTCACCTCGCGAGGCAAGGCATCTTCACCCCCCGCCCTTTGGAAGATGAGGAGCATCGGCCGGCCCGGACCCGGCCCCCTGCGACTCAGGCGGATCGCCCTTCCAGCAGGATCCGGTCCCAGTCCGCGCCAAAGACCTCCCGGGCCCGGGCTTGAAGGCTCGCCGTGCCTCGTCGTGTGCCATGCTCCAGCGCTGAGAGGTAGGAGGCCGAGATGCCCAGCAGCGCCGCGCACTCCGAGAGACTCAGGACCTTCCGGTCCCGGAAGGCACGGATGTGGCCGCCGAAATCAGGGGAGCGCGTGGACATCTCCTGAGGGTGCGGGAGCCCCGGGGCTCCCGTCCAGCCCAATCCTTGTGTATTTTTTGCAATGTTTCAGCTTGTTAATGCGCTGCAAGGTCCATAAAAACGGGAGGGGCCGCCGGATGGCGACCCCTCCCGGGTGGTGGAACAGGCTACTGGACCTTGACGCTCACATCGTCGAGGACGAAGGAGGTCTGGAGGCTGGAATCCTCCACGCCGCGGAAGTAGACCCGGATGGTCTTCCCCTTGTAGGCGCTCAGGTCGTAGGTGTGGAGCGTGTAGCCCCCACCCTGGTTCAGGTTGCTGAAGGTCGCGAGGGTCTTCAGCGTGCTGCCGCTGCTGTTCAGCACCCGGACATAGAACTTGTCGTAGGCCGTGGAGGTGGTGGTCTCCGACGTGTCGATGTGCAGGTAGAAGCTCAGCGTGGCCGAAGAGGCGGTGCTGGGGATCGTGATCGTCTGATAGACGTAGTCGGTGTGGCTGCTGCCGTAGCCGTCCAGCCAGGCGTCGTAGCTGCCGGCGTGGGTGGCCTCGCTGGCGCCGTAGGCGCCGATGACCCCGGAGGTCTGGGTCCAGTTGGTGGCGCCGGACTCGAAGCCGCCGTTCTTGATGAGCTCCGTGGAACCGCCGGTGCCGTTGTTCACGGTGAAGGAGACGGTGGTGGAGGTGCCCACGTTGCCGGCGGCGTCATAGGCCTTGGCGACCAGGCTGTGGCTGGCGTTGGAGAGCGTGGTGCTGTCCAGGCTCATCGAGTAGGGGGAGGAGGTGTCCGTGCCCTTCAGGGCGCCGTCCACGTAGAACTCCACCTTGGTCACGCCCACGTTGTCGGAGGCCGACGCCGAGAGGGTGATGGTGCCGCTGGTGCCGGACTCGGAGGCGGAGACCGTCGGGGCGGTGGTGTCGCCGCCGGTGCTGTTGCTCACCGAGAAGCTGACCGTCGTGGAGGTGCCGACATTGCCGGCGGCGTCATAGGCCTTGGCGACCAGGCTGTGGCTGCCGTTGCTCAGGTTGGCGCTGTTGTAGGAGAGGCTGTAGGGGGAGGTGGTGTCGGTCCCGACGAGGCCGCCATCGATGTAGAACTCCACCTTGGTCACGCCCACGTTGTCGGAGGCCGACGCCGAGAGGGTGATGGTGCCGCTGGTGCCGGACTCGGAGGCGGTGGCCGTCGGGGCGGTGGTGTCGCCGCCGCCGGTCGCCGCGGCGCCAACGTTGATGCCGTGGTAGGCGTTCTGGACCGCAGCGACCTCGGCGGAGTTGGCGCCGTAGAGGTCCGTCGCCGCGTTGATGCAGGCGGTGCGGGCGCCGGCGTAGTTGGTGTTGGAGGTCATGTAGACCGTCAGGGCGCGG
>DASTWQ010000079.1:0-17753 GCA_035758545.1 Holophagaceae bacterium
GATGGCTGGGCCGGGGGCCGGGCTGGAGGAAGGGTTCGGGGGACATGGGCCCCAGTCTAGGCGCCTCAGGGCTTGAAGGGATCCGAGAAGCGGGAGTCCGTGGGCAGCACCGGATCCTCCAGGGTCTCCAGGAAGGCCACCAGGGCCGCCTGGTCCGCGTCGCTGAGGTTCAGCCGCTGGGGCTGGCCGTCCGGGCCCCGGAGCCGCCGGTCCAGAGCCGGGCCGTCCTGCACGCCGTGGTCGTAGTGGGCCACCACCTCCGCCAGGGTGGCGAAGCGCCCGTCGTGCATGAACCGGCCCGCGCCGGGGGCGTGCTTCAGGGAGGGCGCCTTGAAGATCACCGTCTCGCCGGCGTCCAGTCCGTTGCTCTGGGAATCGCCGTTGAGAGCGAAGGTCGGGGCCACGTGGCAGGCGGCGCATCCCGCCCCGCCCTGCGCCTTGGGCGCGAAGAAGAGCTGTTGGCCGCGGTTCTCCGCATCGGTGAAGTTCGGCTTGGGGAGGCCCAGGCCCTTGCCGGGCTTGGTCGGATCGTAGGTCGTCGCGGCGCCGTCATCCCACCGGCTGTGGCTGGAGACAAGGCTGCGGACGAACTGGGAGAGGGCCCGCGCGATGCGGTCGTCCGTGATCGCCGGATCGCCGAAGGCCAGGGTGAAGAGCGGCGGATAGTAGGGCCGCGCCGCCAGTTTCGCCTCCAGGGCCGCCAGACCGCCGTGGTCCGCGTCGAAGCCCATCTCGATGGGGTTCTGGATGGGCTGGGTGGTCTGGGCCTCCAGGGTCGGCGCCCGCTTGTCCCAGAACATGGACCCCGGCGTGTAGAACCGCGCGTTCCCCAGGCGCATGGCGTGGCGGGTGCCGAAGACGCCGGCCTGAACGCCCTCGCTGAACTGCGAAGTCGCCGCGAAGCCGTCCGCCTGGACATGGCAGGTGGCGCAGCTGATCGTGCCCGTGGTGCTCAGGGCCTTGTCATAGAAGAGCACCCGGCCCAGGGTGGCGCCCTTGTCCGTGATCGGATCGTCGCCCGGCGTGTTGGCGCCCGCCTGCACCTGGGCGTCGTAGTGGACCGGCAGGGCCTCGGAGGCGTAGGCCGGCAGGGCGTTGAAGTTGAGGTCGAGGACGTCGGTGACCGCCGACGGCGTGGCCACCGTCGCCGTGCCCCCTTGGGAGCCCGTGCCGGAGGCGCCGCCCCCGCAGGCCACATAGGCCAGCGGCGACATCAGGGCCGCCGCGCCGATCCACCGCATCCAAGTCGTCCAACGGGCCATGGGCGCCTCCCCACCCCTGGATCCTGGGGCGTCCGGGCCCCCGTGCGACGCCCGGGCAGGCCGGGCTGCGCCTCCGGCCAGCCGGAACGCCGATTAGGCGGGCCGAGTTGCAGACATGGAAAGGGCCGCGAATCGCTTCGCGGCCCTATCGATTCCTGGGTCGAGGCTCAGGCCTTGATGCCGAGCCGCTCCGCCATGGCGCGGCCCATGTCGGCGGGGGACTTCACCACCGTGATGCCCGCGGCTTCCAGTGCCTTCATCTTCTCGGCGGCGGTGCCCTTGCCGCCGGAGATGATGGCGCCGGCGTGGCCCATGCGGCGGCCCGGAGGGGCGGTCTGGCCGGCGATGAAGGCCACCACGGGCTTCTTCATGTTCGCCTTCACCCACTCCGCGGCCTCCTCCTCGGCGGAGCCGCCGATTTCGCCGATCATGATCACGGCGTGGGTGTCGGGGTCGTTGTTGAAGAGCTCCAGGGCGTCGATGTGGCTGGTGCCGTTCACCGGGTCGCCGCCGATGCCGATGCAGGTGCTCTGGCCGATGCCGAGGGCGGTGAGCTGGCCCACGGCCTCGTAGGTCAGCGTGCCGGAGCGTGAGACCACGCCGACATGGCCGGCCTTGTGGATGCGGCCGGGCATGATGCCGATCTTGGCCTGACCGGGCGTGATGACGCCTGGGCAGTTGGGGCCGATGAGGCGGCTCTTGGGGTAGTCCTTGAGGACCCGCTTCACCTTCACCATGTCTAGGACGGGGATGCCCTCGGTGATGCAGACGATGAGCTCGATGCCCGCATCGAGGGCCTCGAGGATGGCGTCCGCCGCGCCCACGGGAGGCACGAAGATCATGGAGGCGTTGGCGCCGGTGTCCTTCACGCAGTCCTTGACCGTGTTCCAGACCTTGAAGCCCTCGATCTCGGTGCCGCCCTTGCCGGGCGTGACGCCGCCCACGACGGTGGTGCCGTAGTCGCGGCAGCCCTTCGCGTGGAAGAGGCCTTCGCGGCCGGTGATGCCCTGGACGAGCAGCTTGGTGTGATTGCCGACGAGCACGGCCATGTCAGTTCTCCTTCAGTCCGGTTTCAGATCGATCAGAAAGTGGGCGCGTCATCCTGGAAGCTGTCCCAGTCCTTCGAGGCGGCCTTGGGGGCCGCCTTCTCCGGCAGGCCCTTGAGGGCCCTGAGTTCGGCGAGGTACCGGCGCTTGAGGGCGTCCAGCTCCAGGTTCTTCTTGTAGAGGCGGAAGACGAGGAAGGCCACGAGGCCCAGGTTGATGGGCGCCGCCAGCCACATGAGGCGCGGCTCGTGGAAGAGGGTGTTCTCCCAGGCGTGGGGCCCGACGAGCCACACGAAGAGCCACATCATGGGCAGCAGGCCCACCATCACGAAGAAGAAGCCCCAGCCGATGCGCCAGGCGCCGGCGTGCATCGCCTCCTGGTACTCGGCGAACTTGGCCTGGTAGGCCGCGTCGTCCGGCTGGCTGGGGGCCTGCTCCTCCATCCTGGTCACCTCAGGCCGTCACTTCACCGAGGCCACGACCTTCTCGGCCGCGTCCTTCAGATTGTCGCCCACGATGAGGTTGTAGCCGCTCTCCGCGAGGATCTTCTTGCCCTCCTCGACGTTGGTGCCTTCGAGGCGGACCACCACCGGCACGGTGATGCCGATCTCCTTCGCGGCCTTCACGATGCCGTTGGCCACGATGTCGCAGCGCATGATGCCGCCGAAGATGTTCACGAGGACGGCCTTGACCTCCTGGTCCTGGAGGATGATGCGGAAGGCGTTCTTCACCGCCTCCTCCGTGGCGCCGCCGCCCACGTCGAGGAAGTTGGCCGGGCTGCCGCCGTGGTACTTGATGATGTCCATGGTGCCCATGGCCAGGCCCGCGCCGTTCACCATGCAGCCGATGTTGCCGTCCAGCTTGATGAAGTTCAGGTTGAACTTGGAGGCCTCGACCTCCTCGGGGGCCTCCTCGTTGAGGTCCCGGTAGGCGAGCACGTCGGGGTGCCGGAAGAGGGCGTTGTCGTCGAAGCCGATCTTGGCGTCGAGGGCGATGACGTCCCCCTGCTTGGTGATGACCAGGGGGTTGATCTCCACCATGGCGCAGTCCTTCTCCACGAAGAGCCGGTAGAGGTTCTGCAGGAAGGTTACGCCCTTCTTGAAGGCGTCGCCGGAGAGGCCGAGGGCGAAGGCCACCTGGCGGGCCTGGAAGCCGCTCATGCCGATGGCGGGATCGAGGACGACCTTCACGATCTTCTCAGGGGTCTTCTCGGCGACCTCCTCGATCTCCACGCCGCCCTCGGTGGAGGCCAGCACGGTCACCCGGGAGGTGGCGCGGTCCACGAGGAAGGAGAGGTAGAGCTCCCGCTCGATGTCCACGGGGTTGCTGATGAAGACCGTGTGGACCTTGCGGCCCTCGGGGCCGGTCTGGTGGGTCACCAGGGTCATGCCGAGCATCTTCTTGAAGAGCTCCGCCGCCTCGTCGGGGTTCTTGGCGAACTTGACCCCGCCGCCCTTGCCCCGGCCGCCGGCGTGGATCTGGGCCTTCACGACGGACTGCCCACCGAACTCCTTGGTGATCTGCCGGGCATCCTCCGCGTCCACGGCGACACGGCCGTCCGGAGTGGCGACCTTGTACTGCCGGAGCAGTTCCTTGGCTTGGTACTCGTGGATGTTCATGCGGTCTCCAAGTAGTCGCCAGGGCCGGGTCCGGGCCCGCAGCACCCTCCAGTCTACCGGCGGGGCGCCCCGGATCGAAGCGGGGATCCCTCCCCGCGGATCGGGGCTGCCTACGCGCGCCCCGGGTCTGTATCCTGGGGGCCCACCCCGATAAGGCGACCATGCCCCAGCTCGACCGGTTCCTCCTCCACCTGTTCGCCCGCGGGGCCGCCCGGCTGGTGCTCGTGCCCGGCCAGCCCCCGGTGCTCGAGATGCCCGACGGGCAGCGCCTGAACCTGGTGCCCACCCCCATGACCGCGGTCATGGTGGATGCCCTCGCCGGCGAGGTCATGGATCCCGCCCAGCGGGCCAGCTGGGCCAACGCCCCCTCCCTGGAGTGGTCCTACGCCGTGGACGGCAAGCCCCTCACCCTGAAGGCCGAGCGCGGCACCGGCGGGACGACCCTCACGGCCCGGGCTTCGGCGCCGGCGGCCGCGCCCCCGGCGCCTCCCGCTCCCGCGGCCCAGGCTTCGCCTGCCGCGCCCTCCGCCCCGGCGCCGGCCGCGACCCCGTCCCCCCGGATCGAGGCCGGCGCCGGGGGCGGGGCCCTCTCGGACCGCCTCTTCAAGACCCTCCTGGCGGAGAAGGGCTCGGACCTCCACTGCACCTCCAACCACGTGCCCATCGCCCGCATCCACGGAGACATGGAGGAGCTCACCGCCTTCGGGATCCTCAGCGCCTCCCAGATGGAGGACCTGATGCGGAGCCTGGCCACCCCGGACATGTGGCGCCACTTCGAGGAGACCCGGGACGCGGACTTCGCCTACCCCTTCGACGCCGGCGGCTGCCGCCTGCGCGTGAACTTCTTCATGGACCGCCAGGGCCCCGGCATGGTGGTCCGCGTCATCCCCAACGAGATCCCGGACCCCGACAAGCTCGGCCTCCCGGAGCCCGTGCGTCGCCTCGCCCTGCTGAGCAAGGGCCTCGTCCTCGTCACCGGCCCCACCGGCAGCGGCAAGTCCACGACCCTGGCGGCCATCGTGGACCTGGCGAACCAGCAGCGCAAGGACCACATCATCACCATCGAGGACCCCATCGAGTTCGTGCACCCCCGCAAGCGGTGCCTCGTGAACCAGCGGGAGGTGGGCACCCATACCAACGGGTTCAAGCACGCCTTGCGCGCGGCCCTGCGCGAGGACCCGGACATCGTGCTGGTGGGCGAGATGCGGGACCTGGAGACCATCTCCATCGCCCTGGAGACCGCCATCACGGGCCACCTGGTCTTCGGCACGCTCCACACCAACAGCGCCATCGGCACCATCGACCGCATCGTGGACCAGTTCCCCGCGGACCGGCAGCAGCAGATCCGCGTGATGCTCTCCGACGCCCTCAAGTGCGTCGTGAGCCAGGCCCTCCTCAAGAAGAAGGGCGGCGGCCGGGTGGCGGCCCTGGAGAGCCTCTTCGTGGGCCCCGCCATCGCCAATCTGATCCGCGAGGGCAAGACGCCCCAGATCGTCTCCCAGATGCAGACGGGCCGGGCCTACGGCCAGAAGCTCATGGTGGATTCCTTCGTGGAGCTGGTGAAGGACGGGATCGTCGATCCCCTCGAGGCCTACCTGAAGGCCCCGGACAAGGACACGCTGCTCCAGGCCCTCAAGCGGGCCGGCGTCGCCTTCGATCCCCGCTCCCAGGGAGAGACGGACATCTAGTAGCTACTTGCTGCGATCCAGCAGGGCGGCGGGTATCTCGAGGAGGAGGGCCTTTGTGCCCTTCTCCCCGTCCAGGCCGTGGATGCAGGCGATGGCGGCGTCAGAGGCCTTGCGCGCCAGCTCACGGGTCTCGGCGAGGGCGTCGTGGGCTTCCAGCAGGCGACGCAGGGCGGCCTCGTCCTCGGCGGGGATGGGCACTTCCTCCCCGCGGTCCCAGATGCGGCGGATGATCGCGCGGCTCTCCTCCGGCGCCCTCTCCAGCAGGGTGAGCATGGGCAGGGTGAGCTTGCCCTCCCGCAGGTCGCTGAAGGCGGGCTTGCCCAGCTGCTCGCTGGTGGCGGTGTAGTCCAGGAGGTCGTCCACCAGCTGGAAGGCGCGACCGATCTCCAGGCCGTAGGCCCGCAGCGCCGCGCAGTCCGCGTCCGGGCGCCCGCCGAGCACGGCTCCGGACTCGGTGCAGCCACCGAAGAGCAGCGCGGTCTTGCGCTCCTGGATGTCGAAGTAGTCCTTGCGGCTGGTATCCAGCTTGAAGAGGACGTCGTTCTGGATCAGCTCGCCCTCGATCATCCGCGTCGTGACCTCTGAGAGGATCTCCATGAGCCGCCAGGACCGGCCCTGGATGGCGCTGGACATGGCGTGGATGTAAAGCAGGTCGCCGAAGAGCACCGTCAGGGTGTTGCCCCAGAGCCGGTTGAGGGTCGGCTTCCCCCGCCGCAGCTGGGCATGGTCGATGACATCGTCATGGACCAGCGTGGCGGTGTGGATAAGCTCGAAGACCGCGCCGAAGCGCACGTCCCCCTCCCCCTCGGCCCCGCTGAACCGGCTCGCCAACAGCACCAGGGCGGGCCGCAGGCGCTTGCCCTGGCCCTCCCGGATGTGGGCGGCGAGCTTCTCGACGACTGCCACATCGCTCTGGAGGAGCCGCTGCAGCTCCGCCTCCACGGCCGCCAACTTCGGCTGGATGGAGAGGAAGTAGCGGGCGAGATCGAGGCGGCGCATCCGGCTCCCGGCTCAGCCGCGGTAATTGGTGAACTGCAGGTCGATGGCCAGCTTCTCCTGCTCCTTCTTGAACAGGGCGATGGCCTCCTGGAGGACGTCCTTGTCCTTGCCGGTGACCCGGAGCTGGTCCCCCTGGATGGAGGCCTGGGCCTTCATCTTGTGGTCCTTGAGCAGGGCCACCAGCTTCTTCGCCTTGTCCGAGGGGATGCCCTGGTTGATCTTCACCTCCTGCCGGACTGTGCCCTTGTTCGCGGGCTCCAGCTTGCCGAACTCCATGGCGAGGATGCTGACCCCGCGCTTGTGGAGCTTGGACTGGAGCACGTCCACCACAGCCTTCAGCTTGGTCTCGTCGTCCGCATGGAGGGTGAGCTTGTCGCCACCCTGCAGCTCGATCTTGGAGATGGAGCCCTTGAAGTCGTAGCGCTGGCCGATCTCCTTCATGGCCTGGTCCACGGCGTTCTTCACTTCCGCCATGTCCACCTTGGAGACCACATCGAAGCTGCACTCGCTGGCCATGCCGGCTCCTCCGCAAGGCCTCCAGCCTACCGCGCTTCCAGCCTCGCGCGCAGCGCCGGCCAGCCCTCCCAGCGGTCCAGCTTGAAGAAGGCGGCCAGTACCAGGGCGTGCTGGATCTCCCCGCTCCGCAGGGCCGACTCCCATTCCGGCCAGGCGCAGGCCCAGAGCCGCAGCTCCTCGGAGGGATCCAGGGCCAGCTCCCCCACGGGCCGGCAATCCAGCGCCAGGAAGGTGTGGCAGCGGTTCGCCAGGGTGGCCGGGTTCGGCGCGCAGTGGCCCAGCTCGATCCACTCACCGGCCTCGAAGCCCGTCTCCTCCAGCAGCTCCCGGCGGGCGGAGGCCAGGGGCGCCTCGCCCTCGTCGCAGCTGCCGCCGGGGATCTCCAGGGTCGGTGCGTCGATGCCGTGGCGGAACTGCTCCACCACCAGCAGCTCGCCCTCGGCCGTGAAGGGGATGACGTTCACCCAGTCCGGCCCCTGGAGCCGGTAGAAGGCGTGCTCGCGGCCCGTGTGGGGGCTGCGGCGCCGGGCCACCACCTGGCGGAAGAGCCGGGAATCCTGGCGGACGCTCTCGCCCTCCTGGATCCAGGGGGTGGCGGGGTCGAAGGCCTCCGGGTGCTGGCCGAGCAGGCGCATCAGGGGGCGGCCCCTTCCACCGCCGGTCCGGGGACGGGCTCGCCGCCGCGGACCTTCTGGACGATGTGGTGGGTGAGCAGGTCCAGGGCCGTGCGGTTCTCCACGCCCATGGGGACGATGAGGTCCGCCCAGCGCTTGCTGGGCTCCACGAACTCCAGGTGCATGGGGCGCACGCTGTGCTCGTACTGGTCCATGACGCTCTCCAGGGTCCGGCCCCGCTCGGCGGTGTCCCGGCGGATGCGGCGGAGCATGCGGATGTCCGCGTCGGCGTCCACGAAGACCTTCACGTCCAGCTGCTCCCGGAGCTCCTTCAGGGCGAAGAGCAGCAGGCCCTCGAGGATGACCACCTGCCCGGGCTGCATCGGGTCTTCCCAGCCGGTCCGGTCGGAGATGGTGAAGTCGTAGCGGGGCTTCCGGATGGCCTGGCCCCCGTGGAGGGCCGTGAGGTGGGAGGCCATCAGCTCCAGGTCGAAGGCATGGGGGTGGTCCCAGTTGACGGCCTGGCCCCCGAAGCGGGCCTGGACGGTCTCCAGGGGCGCGTAGTAGGCGTCCATGTCCAGCAGGAAGGCCTGGATGCCCCGGCGGCGGATGCGGCGAAGCAGCTCCTGCGCGACGGACGTCTTGCCGCTGCCCGACCCCCCGACGATGCCCACCAGCCAGGGTCGTTCCGACATGCCCCGCCTCCTTCTGGGGAGAGTCTATCGCCTTCCGCCCTGGCGCCCGCCCTGATAGGCTCCGGGGCATGTCCCGCCGCGCCCTTCCGCTGGTCCTGCTCGCGACCCTCCTGGCCTGCCAGCCGGACCAGGATCCCCGCCTCCCCAAGCGGCTCTATGACGAGGGCCTGAAGCTCAGCGTGGCCGGCAAGGGGCCCGAGTCCCGGGCCCTCCTGAATGACCTCATCGCCCGCTACCCCAACAGCGACGAGGCCCAGCAGGCCCGGAAGGACCTCTTCTTCATCAACGCCATGATCGAGCGGACGGAGAACGAGCGCGCCAAGGGCACCCGCCAGGCCCTGGGGGCCGTCATCTCGGCCCTGGCCCAGTACCGGGAGAAGCAGGGGGAATACCCGGCAAGCCTGAACGACCTGGTGCCCGGCTACCTGGCCCAGGTGCCCCAGGCCTCCTGGGGGCACCCCTTCTTCTATCGCGCCTACGTCGGCCAACCCATCGTGACCATCACACCCAAGCGCGGTCCCGCGAGGCAGCTCTTCAACACCCGCCTGGACAACTACGACCTGGCCTCCCTGGGCACCGACCTGGCCCCAGGCGGCGACGGGCTCGCCAAGGATGTCCTCATCCACAACGGCGAGCAGGTCACCACGACGGGGTTCGACCCCATCCCCGTCCCTCAGCCTTTCCGGCCCTGAGGGCCCCTCACCGGGACCGCTTGTCCTGGAAGAAGGCCCAGGCCTCCTCGGCGCTCTCGAAGTCCCGGTTCTGCCTCCCGGTGAAGGCGTGGTACAGCGCCCCATAGGCGTAGGCGAGGGTGGGCTCCGCGTGGCCGCCCCCCTCCACCCGGATGAACTCGACCTCCGGACCCTCCGCTGTCCCCCAGACGGTCTTCACGGCCCGGGTCGCTCCAGAGGCCGCCTGATGGGGAAAGGTGCTGGTCCGGCCGGGCGCGCCGGCGAGGCCGTCCGCCCGGAGCCAGTGGTCCACCGTCGCCTGGGCGCTGATCACGCCGCCCCGCTGCTGCTTGAGGAAGTGGACCTGACCACCCTCGAAGGGCACCAGGGGATCCGCGGTGCCGTCGATGAGCAGGGCCGGCAGGGCCCGGGCCGCCGTCCCGGCGCAGGGACCCTCCGCCGCCATGAGTCCGCAGACCGCGCAGAACGCCGCCGGGGCGGGATCCAGCTGCAGGGCCAGCCGCAGGGTCATCATGGCCCCGTTGGACATGCCCATGAGGTAGACCCGGTGAGGATCCGCGCCGGCCTCCCGCACCAGGCGCTGGATGACGGCCTTCACGAAGGCCACGTCGTCAACCTTCGGATTGCCGGCGGCGTCGGAGCGGCAGTCGTTCCAGCCCTGCCGGCCATCGCCCCCCTTCGCGCCGTCCAGGGCCGCCACGATCACCCCCTCCCGGGCGGAGATGGCCTTCCAGGCCGACAGCGGGCCCGTGGTAAGGGCCTGGCGGGCGCTGCCGCCGTGGCCATGGAGGAGGACCACCAGGGGCCGCGGGCCCTGGGCCTGGGGCCTCAGCAGCAGGTAGGTCCGCGGGCCGTCCGCCGTCGGGATCGTCTGCGGCGACGGGGCGGCCGCCGCCAGGGCGGTGCACAGGACAGGGGCAAGCAGGATTCGGCGCATGGGGACCTCGGTGCTTGAGAGGGCCGGAACCGCGCCGAGGTTGAGCTCGAGGGTTGAGCTCAGCGCACGCCCCAGTCGAGGATGACCTTGCCGGACTGGCCCGAGCGCATGGCGTCGAAGCCCTTCTGGAAGTCGTCGATGCCGAAGCGGTGGGTGATGATGGGGCTCAGGTCCAGGCCGCCCTGGAGCAGCGCGACCATCTTGTACCAGGTCTCGAACATCTCCCGGCCGTAGACCCCCTTCAGCACCAGGCCCTTGAAGATCACCTGGCTCCAGTCGATGGCCTGCTCGCCGGGCATGATGCCGAGCATGGCGATCTTGCCGCCGTGGTTCATGGTGTCGAGCATCTGCCGGAAGGCCCGCGGATTGCCGCTCATCTCCAGGCCCACGTCGAAGCCCTCGGTCATGCCCAGGTCCTTCATGACGGCCTTCAGGTCCTGCTTCGAGACATCCACCGCCGCGGTGGCCCCCATCTGCTTGGCGAGGCCCAGGCGGTACGCGTTGACGTCCGTGATGACCACGTGCCGGGCGCCCACATGCTTCGCCACCGCCGCCGCCATGATGCCGATGGGGCCGGCCCCGGTGATGAGCACGTCCTCGCCCACCAGATCGAAGCTGAGGGCCGTGTGCACCGCGTTGCCGAAGGGGTCGAAGATCGCCGCCAGCTCGTCGGGGATGTTGTCCGGGATCTTGTAGGCGTTCTCCGCTGGGATCACCAGGTACTCGGCGAAGGATCCTGGGCGGTTCACGCCCACGCCCACCGTGTTCCGGCAGAGGTGGCGCTTGCCCGCGCGGCAGTTGCGGCAGAACCCGCAGGTGAGGTGCCCTTCCCCGCTCACCCGGTCCCCGGGCTTGAAGGCCGTGACCTCGGCGCCGACGGCGTCCACCACGCCGAAGTACTCGTGGCCCACCACCATGGGCACGGGGATCGTCTTCTGGCTCCACTCGTCCCAGTTGTAGATGTGGACATCCGTGCCGCAGATGGCGGACTTGTGGATGCGGATGCGCACGTCGTGGACGCCCAGCTCCGGCTTCGGCGCCTCCTGGGTCAGCCAGATGCCTTCTTCCGCCTTGGACTTGATGAGGGCCTTCATGGGGACTCCAGGACCGTCCGCAGATTACGCCGATCGGGGCCGTATTTGAATCTGCGCCATCTGTGGATGGAAAGTGGATTACTTGATGACGCCCAGCTCCCGGCCGACCTTGGCGAAGGCGGCGATGGCCTGGTCCAGGTCGGCGGTGGTGTGGGCGGCGCTCATCTGAGTGCGGATGCGGGCCTGGCCCTTGGGCACGACGGGGAAGAAGAAGCCGATGACGTAGACGCCCTCGTCCAGCAGCTTCGAGGCGAACTGCTGGGCCAGGGGCGCGTCGTGGAGCATGACGGGGATGATGGGGTGCTCGCCCGGCAGCAGTTCGAAGCCCAGCTTCGTCATCTCAGCGCGGAAGTGGGCCGCGTTGGCCCGGAGCCGGGCCCGCAGCTCGCCGCCCTCCGCCAGCAGGTCCAGGGCCTTGAGGCTGGCCGCGGCGATGGCGGGCATGAGGGAGTTGGAGAAGAGGTAGGGCCGGGCCTTCTGGCGCAGCATCTCCACCATCTCTTTGGAGCCGCTCACGTAGCCGCCGCTGGCGCCGCCCAGGGCCTTGCCCAGGGTGCCGGTCATGAGATCCACCTTCCCCATGACGCCGTGGTGCTCATGGGTGCCCCGGCCGTCCTGGCCGATGAAGCCCACCGCGTGGCTGTCGTCCACCATCAGGAGGGCGCCGTGCTTCTCCTTCAGGGCGACGATCTCCGGCAGCTTGGCGATGTAGCCGTCCATGCTGAAGACGCCGTCGGTGACGATGAGGATGTGCCGCGCGCCCGCGGCCTTGGCCTCCAGGAGCTTGGCCTCCAGGTCCGCCATGTCGCTGTTGGCATAGCGGAAGCGCTTGGCCTTGCAGAGCCGGATGCCGTCGATGATGGAGGCGTGGTTCAGGGCGTCGGAGACGATGGCGTCCTCCTCCCCCAGCAGCGCCTCGAAGACGCCGCCGTTGGCGTCGAAGCAGCTGGAGAAGAGGATGGTGTCCTCGAAGCCCAGGAAGGCGCTGAGTCGCCGCTCCAGCTCCTTGTGCAGGTCCTGGGTGCCGCAGATGAAGCGGACGGAGGAGAGGCCAAAGCCGCGGTCGTCCAGGGCCTGCTTGGCCGCGGCGATGAGGGCCGGATGGTCCGAGAGGCCCAGGTAGTTGTTGGCGCAGAGGTTGATGACGGCCTTGCCGTTGGCCTGGACCCGGGCGTTCTGGGGGCTGGTCATCACCCGCTCGGACTTGTAGAGGCCCTGCTCCTTCAGGCCCTCGAGCTGGGCGCGGAGGTGGTCGTTGAAGGCGGTCATCGGGCCCCCTGGAGCGATTTCTGGAGCTGGTTCATGAACTTTATGGCCATGCAGGCGGCGCCGAAGCCGTTGTCGATGTTCACGACGCCGATGCCCGGGCTGCAGGAGGCCAGCATGGACATCAGGGCGATGTGGCCGCCCTCGCTCACGCCCGCGCCCACGCTCGTCGGCACGCCGATGAGGGGGGCGTCCACGAGGCCGGCGACGACACTCGGCAGGGCGCCCTCCATGCCCGCGCAGACGATGAGCACGGGGCTGGCCTTGAGGTCCGGCAGGATGGCCTGGAGCCGGTGGAGGCCCGCCACGCCCACGTCGAAGAAGGTCCGGGCGGGATAGCCCAAGGCCTCCAGAGTGGCCCGGGCCTCGGAGGCCACGGGGATGTCCCCGGTGCCGGCGGTGACGACGGCCACCGGAGGCAGGTCCTTGAGCGGCTTGGGCGCGCGCAGGGCGGTGCGGCTCACCCGATCCACGGCGGCGAGGGACTCCAGCGCGTCCATCTGCTCGGGGGAGAGGCGGGTGGCCAGGCGCAGCTCCGAGCCCTCGGTGAAGAGGCGGACGAGGTGCTCCACGGTCTTGCCCGGACCAAAAACGACTTCGGGGATGCCGGTGCGGCCTTCGCGGTCGTGGTCCCAGCGGATGTCAGGGTTCATGAGGCGGAATCCGTGCGGAGGGAGGTGGCGAGGCTGCCGCTCTGGACCCCTCCCAGATCCACGGCGGCGAAGCGGAACCCAGCGCGCCAAGCGGCGCGCTCCAGCTGGGTCCGGAGGGGCTCCTCGAAGCAGAGGGCGGCCAGAGCCGGCTCCAGCTCGATGCGGACGACGGCCTCGTGCCAGCGGGCCCGGGCGGGCCAGAGGCCCTGGGCCCGCAGGAAGCTCTCCACGGCCTCCACCTGCTGAAGGCGCTCCGGCGTCACCTCGGTGCCCACCGGGAAGCGGCTCGCCAGGCAGGGCGAGGCCGCCTTGTCGGCGTTGGGCAGGCCCCAGTGCCGGGCCAGGGCGCGCACGGCGGCCTTGTCGAAGGCGGCGTCCACCAGCGGGGAGAGCACCTGGTGCTCCTTCGCGGCCTTCAGGCCCGGGCGCACATCGCCGAGGTCCTCCAGCTGGGTGCCGTTGAAGAGCAGGCCGTCCAGCCCCCGGTCCGCGGCGGCCTGCTCGGCGACGCCATAGAGCGTGGACTTGCACCAGTAGCAGCGGTCCCCAGCGTTGGCCCGGTATTCCGGCAGGTCCGTCTCGCCGGTGGCCAGCTCCTCCAGGGGCGCGCCCAGGGCGCCCGCGAGGGCGTGGGCCTCGGCCCGCTCCTCCCGAGGCAGCGAGGGGCTCACCGCCAGCAGGGCCGTGGTGTCCAGGCCCGCCCGGAGACAGGCCGCCAGCACGACGGTGGAATCCACCCCGCCGGAGAAGCAGACGTAGGCCTTCCGGCCCGCGCCCTTGGCGCGGATCGTCTCCAGCAGGCGGGCTTCCAGGGCCGGCGCGTCCATCTCCCCAGTGTGGCACCATCGGGAGGAACTTCGGAGCCTCCATGCGCCGCCTCGCCCCTGTGATCCTGCTCCTCGCCGCCGCCGGCTGCTCCCGGGGCCTGAAGAAGGCGGACGCCGAAGCCGCCATCCGGGCCCGCTATCCGGTGACGGTGCCCGTCCGGGTCCCCGGCCGGGTCTCGGCGGATCCCAAGAGCCAGGAGGGCATCCGGGCCCAGGCCTTCCAGAACAACCTGGAGAAGACCGGCTGGTTCGACATCACCCGGGAGGACGGCAAGGGAGGGCGCCTGGTCTGGACCTTCACCCCGAAGCCCGGCGCCCCGGTCCAGCCCAGCGGCACCGGCTGGCTGGTGCCCGCCGCCCAGGCGGTCTTCGTGAAGGCGACCCATCACGCCGAGCAGGGCAGGACCGCGAAGGTGACCTACCAGATCCAGCTGGCGAACCCCACGGCCCAGTTCCCCCTCTTCCAGATGCTCCATCCCACGGTGCCCCTCGGGGACACCAAGCTGCGCCATGCGGTCTTCCAGCAGCAGGGCGGCGCCTGGACCCTCACGGGCACCGACGAGACCTTCGGCAAGGAGTGAGGCGGGGCTTCAGCCCAGCTTGCTCTTGAGCCAGGCCCAGGCCAGGGCCAGCATCGAGGGCCGCTTCGGCTTGGGGCGCGACACGGGGGTGGCGCTCCAGGCGCCCCAGGCGGCCCGCAGCAGGGCCATGTCCCCGGCGAAGACGAGCTGGCCGCCGAGCAGCGCGGGGCCGGGCTCGATCTGGCCCTCCACGAGGCCACGGACCGCGGACTCCTCGCCCTTGAGCTCCGGGCCGCTACCCCAGGCGGCGTCCTTGGCCACGATGCGGAAGGGCTGGGGGAGCAGCGCCAGCCGCGCCGGCACCAGCTCCGCCAGGGGGATGCCGGAGCCATTGCCCGAGGGCCGCTTGAAGTAGCGGGGGAACTTCTGGGCGAGGCCCTGGTCGCCGGCGATCTTGAGCTTGCCGGTGACGAAGGCGGTCATGGGATCCAGGGCCCCCTCGTTGAGGGCGATCCAGTCCGCCGCGGCCATGGTGAGCGTGGCCTGGGCGTCGGTGCGGAGGCCCTGCTCCAGGGTGTACGCCCCGTCCTTGATGATGGAGGAGTAGTCGCCGCCGCCCTCACCGGTGATGTGGTAGGCCACCACGGCGCTCACCCCCGCCGCCTTCTCGGGCAGGAAGGTCGCGGTCATGCGCTGGAAGATCTCGTCCACCGTCGTCGCCATGGTCGTCCTCGGGAGTCCGGCTGATGATGGCGCCGCGGGCCCCGCGGCTTCAACAGCTACCGTCGGTCAGGCAGACTGGGGCCATGGAGACGAAGGAACGCTGCCCCTACTGCGGCCAGCCCGCCGGCCGGGTCTACGTCCACGGCCACGCGCAGTGCCTGGCCTGCGGGCTCAACATCGACGAGTGTTGCCGGGGCGAGCAGGCCCAGGCGCCCGATCAGGCCTGAGCGGCGGCCACGAAGGCCTGGAGGGCGGCGCGGAAGGCCTCCGCCAGCTCCGGCGCCAGGGCGCCGTCCGGCGAGACCTTCGCGCTCACCTTGGGCACGGAGAAGAGGAAGGCCTCCGGAAGGCGGGCGCCCATGACCCGGAGGATCTCCGCCAGGTTCGCCTGGGCCAGGGAGCCGCCCTGGAAGGAGGGGGACGCGTTCACCAGGAGCACGGGCTTGTCCGTGAACTCGCCGGAGGACACGATCCAGTCCAGGGCGTTCTTCAGGGAGCCGGGCACGCCGTGGGCGTACTCAGGGCTGCAGACCAGGACGCCACCGGCGCCGGTGATCGCGGCCCGCAGCTCGGCCACCGCCTCGGGGGCGGGCTCCACATCCAGGTCCGGATTGAAGTGGGGCAGGCCCGCGAGGCCTTCGTAGAGCCCGACCTCGACGCCCGGCGGCACCAGGCCTCCGGCGGCCCGCAGGAGCGCCGTGTTGAAGGAGCGCGCCCGCAGGCTGCCGGAGATGGCCAGCAGCTTCAAGGCCTCAGGCCTTGGCGAAGATGTCCATCACGTCGTGGAGGAGCTTGATGGCCTCGGCCTTGGGACGCTGGAAGGCGTTGCGGCCCATGATGGAGCCGGAGGCGCCGCCCTTGGCGAGCTCGGCGACCTCCTTGAGGACCTCCTCGGTGCCCTTGGCCTCGCCGCCGCTGAAGATGACGATGCGGCGGCCGTTGAAGGCGCTGCGCACCACTTCCTTCACGCGGTCGCTGAGGGTCTCGATCGGGATGCCCGCCTTCTCGAAGGCCGCGGCAGCCTCCTTCACCTCGAGGTGCTTCTTGGGCGGCTTCACCTTGATGATGTGGGCGCCGAGCTGGGCCGCGATCTGGGCGGCGTAGCCGGCGACGTCCACGGCGGTCTCGCCCTCCTTGCTGAGGCCGGCACCGCGGGGGTAGGACCAGACGACGGTGGGCAGGCCCACGGCCTTGGCCTCCAGGATCAGCTCCCGCAGGCTTTCGTACTGGATGTTGCGGTCGCCGCTGCCGGGGTAGATGGTGTAGCCGATGGCGGCGCAGCCCAGGCGCAGGGCGTCCTCCACGGAGCCGGTGATGGCCGAGCAGGGCTCGTGGCCCTTGGAGAGGATGTCGCTGTTGTTCAGCTTCAGGATGAGGGGGATGTCGCCGGCGTAGTCGCTGGCCACATGCTCCAGGAAGCCCAGGGGCGCGGCGTAGGCGTTGCAGCCGGACTCGATGGCCAGCTCGACGTGATAGCGGGGGTCGTAGCCCGCCGGATTGGGGGCGAAGGAGCGGGCCGGGCCGTGCTCGAAGCCCTGGTCCACCGGCAGGATCACGAACTTGCCGGTGCCCGCCAGGCGGCCGGTGTTCATCATCCGCGCCAGGTTCGCCTTCACGCCGGGATTCTCCGACGAGTACCAGGAGAGGATTTCCTTCACGCGGGCAGTGGCCATCCGTGCACCTCAGAGCGGTTCAGCCCTCCATCCTAGCCCAGGATGGCCTTGGGCCGGAGCGGGAAGGTGTAAGCTGGGGGGCCCATGAGCGCCCTGCACCGGCTCATCCACGACTGGAACGCCGACGGCCCCGACGGCGGGCGGATGCCCCTCCTCAACGACGAGACCCTGCGGGATGGCCTCCAGAGCCCCTCGGTCCTGGATCCCCCTGTCGCCGCCAAGCGGGACCTGCTCCACCGGCTGGCCCGCCTCGGGGTGGACGCCATCGACCTCGGCATGCCCGGCGCCGGCCCGAAGGCCGTCTCGGCGGTGAAGGCCCTGCTCACCGAGATCCGGGACCAGCGGTTGCCCCTCATCCCCAACGCCGCGGTGCGCACCGTGGAGGAGGACCTCCGGCAGGTGGCCGAGATCCAGCAGCGGGTGGGGATCCCCCTGGAGGCGGGGGCCTTCGTCGGCTCGAGCCCGGTCCGCATGGACGTCGAAGGGTGGGATCTGGCCTTCGTCGTGGACACCGTGCGGAAGGCCGTGGCCTTCTGCCGCCGGGAGGGGGTGCCGGTCATGATGGTCACCGAGGACACCACCCGGGCGAAGCCGGAGGTCCTCGTCGCCATCTACCAGGCGGCCCTGGACGAGGGCGCCCAGTCCATCTGCCTGTCGGACACCTGCGGCCACGCCACGCCCCAGGGCGTGCGGAACCTGGTGCGCTTCGCCAAGGAGATCCTCCTCCTGGACCATCCGGAGGTGCGGCTGGATTGGCACGGGCACAACGACCGGGGCCTGGGGGTGGCCAACGCCATCGCGGCCTTCGAGGCCGGCGCGGACCGGCTCCACGGGTCCATCCTCGGCATCGGCGAGCGCTGCGGCAACGTCGCCATGGACCAGCTCATGGTCAATCTGACCCTCATGGGCCATTGGGAGGGGGACCTCA
>DASTWQ010000182.1:0-7175 GCA_035758545.1 Holophagaceae bacterium
CCACCCACCGGGTGGTGAATCCGGACAGCCCTGACGCGGTGCGCTACTCCATGCCCTTCTTCTGCCACCCCCGCCCCGAAGTCCTGCTGGACTGCCCGGCTGAACTGCTGGGCCCGGGTGAGCGCCGGCAGTTCGAGCCCATCACCGCCCACGACTTCCTCATGCAGCGGCTCCGGGAGATCGGCCTCCTGAAGTAGGCCCTGGCCAGGGTCTTGCGCCTCTCAATTGATGCGGGAGCCCTCCGGCGGGACAATCCGCGGACCGCTCCCCGCTGATGGAGGCCCCATGCCCCGGCTCCGCGCCCTGCTCCTGGGTTCCCTGTCCCTGACGCCGCTCCTGGCCCAGGGCAACCTGCCGGATCTCCACTGGCGGCTGGTGGGCCCCTTCCGGGGCGGCCGCACCCGCGCCGTCGCCGGCGTGCCGGGCCACCCGGTGCGTTTCTACATGGCGCCGGTGAATGGCGGCGTCTGGACCAGCGACGACGCCGGCCGCAGCTGGACGCCGATCTTCGACGGCCAGCCCACCCAGTCCATCGGCGCCCTGGCGGTGGCCCCCTCGGACCCGAAGATCCTCTACGCGGCGAGCGGCGAGGGCCTCCAGCGCCCGGACCTGTCCGTGGGCGACGGCATCTACCGCTCCGCGGACGGCGGACGGACCTGGACCCACCTCGGCCTTCGGGACGGCCAGCAGATCCCGGCCCTGGCCGTGGATCCGCGGAATCCGGATCGCCTGTTCGCGGCGGTGCTGGGCCATCCCTACGGGTCCAACGCCGAGCGCGGCGTCTTCCGCTCCGAGGACGGCGGTCGCACCTGGACCAAGGTCCTTTACAAAGGCGAGGGCATCGGCGCCTCCCAGGTGGTGCTCGACCCCGCCCACCCGGACACCGTCTACGCGGCCCTCTGGCAGTCCCGCCTCGGGCCCTGGGAGGACGGCAACCAGGTCCAGAGCACCGGTGGCGGCCTCTTCAAGTCCACGGACGGTGGCGCCACCTGGACGCAGCTCAAGGACGGGCTGCCGGCGGACCTCGTCCAGATCCAGGTGGCTCTGGCGCCGAGCGACCCCTCCCGTCTCTACGCGACCCTCTCCACCACGAAGGAAGGGGGCTACGCCTCCGGCGAGGGCATGGGCGTCTACCGCTCCGACGACGGCGGCGCCCACTGGCGGCGCATCACCGAGGATCCCCGCCCCGCCATGAAGATCGGCGGCGGGGACCTGCCGGTGGTCCAGGTGGATCCCAAGGATCCCGACACCCTCTACAGCGCGAGCATCGTCGCCATGAAGTCGGCGGACGGTGGCCGCACCTGGACCTGGCTCCGGGGCGCCCCCGGCGGCGACGACTACCAGAACCTCTGGATCGATCCCGAGGATCCCGCCACGATCCTGCTCGCCGGGGACCAGGGCGCCGTGGTGACGGTCAACGCCGGCCGCACCTGGAGCTCCTGGTACAACCAGCCCACCGCCCAGCTCTACCATGTGGCCACCACGGCGGAGTTCCCCTACCGCATCGCCGCCGCCCAGCAGGAGAGCGGCTCCGTCGTGATCTCCAGCCGGGGCAATGACGGCGCCATCACCTTCCGGGACTGGCACCCCGCGGGCGCCATCGAGTACGGCACCCTGGCGCCGGACCCCCTCCACCCGGACCTGATCTACGGCGCCGGCCGCACGGAGGTCTCGAAGCTGGATGTCCGCACGGGCCAGGTGCAGAACGTGACCCCGCTCCCGGTGGCTGACGGCCAGCACCGCGCCGACCGCACCGAGCCCCTCGCCTTCTCGCCGGTGGATCCCCACCGGCTCTACTACGCGGCGAACCAGGTCTTCGAGACCCGGGACGGCGGCGCCACCTGGCGGGCCATCAGCCCGGACCTCTCCCGGGAGCACAGCGGCCGGCCCGCCACCCTGCCGGACCTCAGCGACGCCGAGGCCGCCAAGCGCCGCGGCGCGGTCTACGCCCTCGCGCCATCCTTTCAGAGCGTGGCCACCCTCTGGGCCGGCACCGACGACGGCCTCGTCTGGATCACCCGGGACGGCGGCGCCCACTGGAGGGACATCACGCCCCCGTCGCTCACGCCCTGGAGCAAGGTGGCGCAGATCGCCGCCTCGCGGTTCGACGGCCGCGCCGCCTACCTGGCCGTGAACCGCTTCCGGGTGGACGACCTCCGGCCCTACCTCTTTCGGACCCGGGACGGCGGCGCGACCTGGCAGGCCATCACGACGGGCCTGCCCGCGGACGCCCCGGTCAACAGCGTCAGGGAGGATCCCGGCCGGAAGGGCCTGCTCTACGCCGCCACGGAGAAGGGGGTCTGGATGTCCCTGGACGACGGGGACCACTGGCGCTCCCTGCAGCTGAACCTGCCGGCCACCTCGGCCCGGGACCTCTGCGTCCAGGGCGACGACCTCCTCGTCGCCACCCACGGCCGCTCCCTCTGGGTGCTGGACGGCCTCGCCCCCCTGCGCCAGCTGGACCGCGTCCCGACGGACGCGCCCTTCCTCTTCACGCCCGGCCCCGCGGTGCGAGTGCGCCGGGACACCAACACCGACACGCCCCTTCCGGCGGACGAACCCATGGGCCAGAACCCGCCGGATGGCGCGGTGGTGGACTACGCCCTTCCCGCAGGCGTACGGGGCCCGGTGACGCTGGAGGTGCTGGACGGCAGCGGCCGTGTCATCCGCCGCGTCTCCAGCGAAGATCCCATCGCCCCCACGCCGGAGGAGACCGCCGCCCAGCTCATCCCGTCCTACTGGATCCGCCCCTTCCAGGGTCTCTCCGCCGCGTCGGGCCTGCACCGGTGGGTGTGGGACCTGCGGGAGGACCGCCCCACGGCCCTGCGCGACGAGTACCCCATCGCGGCGGTGCCTCATGAGACGCCCCGGGAGCCCCAGGGGCCCCTCGTGGTGCCGGGCGTCTACACCGTGCGCCTGACGGTCGGGGGGCAGCGGTTCCATGCGCCGCTCACGGTGCGGATGGATCCGCGGGTGAAGGTCCCGGCGACGGACCTCGCGGCCCTGCACGCCTTGCAGACCCGGCTGGCGGCGCGTCTTTCCGAGGTGTCCTCGGCGGTGCTGGAGGCCCACGGCCTCCGGACCCAGCTGGCGGCACGCCAGGCCCAGGCCGCTCAGGACCTGAAGGTGGCCCTGACGGCCGTCGACGGTGACCTGGCGAAGCTCCTGGAGGGGCAGCCGAAGGTCCCGGGCCTCGAAGGCCTCGCGGAATCCCTCGCGGGGCTCTACGGCCAGGTGGGCCAGGCGGACGCCCGGCCCACCGCCGCCCAGGCGAAGGCCGCCGACGCCCTCGCGGCGCAGGCCCGTCCCGGCCTCGCCGACTGGGTCCAGCTGAAGGGGAATCGGCTCGGGGATCTCAATTCCCGGCTCGCCGCCGCGGGCCTCGCGCCCCTGCGGCTGGACCAGGCGCCTGCCACCCTTCCGGGCGGCGGCGACGAGGAGTAGGCCTCAGTCCTCGGAACCCTGCACGCCGAGCTGGCCCTGGAGATGGGCCGGCACGGCGTTCGGGGCCGGGGCGGGCTTCGGCGCCGGCCGGCCCCCCTGGCCCTGGCTCCGGAGGATCTGGAGCATCTGCTGGGCGTCGGCGAACTTCTCCAGAAGCTCCCGCTCCTCGCCGGTGGGGAAGCGGGCGTAGCGCACCCGGCGGGGGCCCCAGATGGGCACGGGCTCGGCCTTCAGGTCCTGGAGCCGGGGCAGGGACTGGCGGGTATAGATGCCGAGCGGCGCGCCGTCGGCGGTCAGGAACCCCACGAGGTCGCAGTCGGTGGGCAGCAGGCAGGGTTCGCCGGCAGTCCAGGTGGCCAAGGTCAGCGGACGCCCCTCCTGGGTCCGCAGGGTGAGGAGGGTGGCCGGTGCACCGAGGGCGGGATCCAGGTCCTGGGCCTGGGCCCTGAGGGCCTGCACCAGATCGAGGGTCTTCAGCTCCTTCTGGGGGAAGGCCATCGGGTGGGGCTCCTGCATGCGGGCCGGGAGCCACTGGTCCTCCACCCGCTCGTACATGGTCGCCATGAGGAGAGGGCCCCGGCCCAGCTCCGCGGAGAGGGCCTCCATGAGCTTCGGGAGGAGCACCTGGGGGGCGATGAGCAGGCAGCCGGCATGGGGCATCGCCAGGAAGGGGCGCTGATCCTTCAGCAGGTCGGCCCAGACCTCGGGCAGCAGCAGCCGGGCCGCGTCCAGGCCGTCCCGCCAGGGCCCGCGGTAGATCCCGGAGGGCAGCTTCTCGAAGGTCCGCTGCGATGTCCGGCGCCGCAGGTTCTCCAGAGCCTGCTCCACGGCCGTCTCCGCATCCACGTCCCAGAGGATCAGGTCCGCGGGCTGGACCACCCGGTCGCCCACCCGCAGGCGGAGCCGGAGGCCTTCGACGCAGAGCTTCGCGAAGCCGCCCTCCCGCTCGGGCACCCAGGCCGGCACCAGCTCCGGCAGCACGGTCTCCTGGGCGTCGTCCCAGACCGCCGGCAGATGCATCCCCCGGGTGGCCAGGGCGGCCAGGGCCTCGACCCAGGCCTCGCGCCCGGCGGGCTCCCGCAGGTGCTCGTAGGCTTCCCGGTGGGGGGCGAGATCCGTCTCGGCGTAGGGCAGGCCCCGGCCCTCCAGGAGCGCCTCCAGGCCCGGCAGGGGCGCCGAGGGCGCGCGCTTGAGGAGCTTGTCGAGAAGGCCCATGTTCCGTCCGGCAAAGGCTCCATTGTGACCCAAGGCCCCTGGAATTGCGGCACCCTAACCCCCATGGACAGCCCAGCCGGCAGCCTCCGCGACAGCCTCGGCCGCCCCCTGCGGGCCCTCCGGATCTCCGTGACGGACCGCTGCAACTTCCGCTGCCGGTACTGCATGCCCGGCGAGGTCTTCGGCCCGGACCATCCCTTCCTGCCCAAGGACCAGGTGCTCAGCTTCGAGGAGATCCTGCGCCTGGGGCGGATCTTCACCGGCCTCGGGGTGACGAAGCTGCGGCTCACCGGCGGCGAGCCCCTGCTGCGCAAGGGCCTTCCGGACCTCATCCGGGACCTCGCGGCGCTGCCGGGGCTGGAGGATCTCGCGCTCACCACCAACGGCGCGCTCCTGGAGGAGCTGGCGGCGCCCCTGCGGCGGGCGGGCCTGCGCCGCCTCACCGTGAGCCTCGACACCCTCGTTCCTGGCCGCTTCCGCGCCCTCTGCGGCACCGAGGTGCCCCTCGCCAAGGTCCTCGCGGGCCTGGAAGCGGCGGTGGACGCGGGCTTGGGCCCCCTCAAGCTCAACTGCGTGGTGCAGCGGGGCGTCAATGACGACGAGGCCGAGGCCCTGGCGGCCTTCGCCCGGGAGCGGGGCCACATCCTGCGCTTCATCGAGTTCATGGACGTGGGCACCACCAACGGCTGGAGGCTGGACGCCGTCGTCCCCGGGGCCGAGTTGCGGGCGCGGATCGGCGGCCGGTGGCCCCTGGAGCCGCTGCCGGCGCCTCCGGGCGCCGTGGCCCGGGCCTGGCGCTACGCCGACGGCGCGGGCGAGGTGGGCTTCATCGACAGCGTGACGGCGCCCTTCTGCGGCGGCTGCGACCGGGCCCGGCTCTCGGCGGAGGGCCGCCTCCACACCTGCCTCTTCGGTCCGGAGGGCCTGGATCTGCGGGCCGCCCTCCGAAACGGCAGCGGCGACGCGGACCTCATGGCCCTCGTCGCCGCCCGCTGGCGCCGCCGGGAGGACCGCTACTCCGAGCGCCGCAGCGCCGAGACCGCGGACCTCCCGAAGCCCGAGATGAGCTACCTGGGGGGCTGATCCCCCCTCAGCCCTGGTCCACGCCCAGCTCCACCCAGGCCTGACCGGGGTAGGGCGGCGGCTCCGCGCCGGCGAGGCGCAGCAGCTGGGTCATCTGGGCCCGGTGGTGCTGCTCCTCCAGCAGCATGGCCCGCAGGTAGTTGCGGGGCGTGGAGCGGTTGCCGAAGGGCGTGGTGAAGGGCGCGTCCAGGGCGCCGGGATCCAGGCGCGCCAGCAGGGCCCGGCAGCGGGCCGTATGGTCCTCGAAGGCCGCCGTGAGGCCTGCGCTCCCGCCGCGCCAGGCCGCCTCCTCGAAGCGGGCACCGAGCCCGGCCGTGGGCTCGCCCGCGAGCTGGCGGCAGATGCTCTCCCGCACCAGGGCCAGGTGCAGGACCTGCTCCCGGAAGGTCGGCAGGCCGGGCCAGGCCCGGTCCCAGAGTCCGTCCGGCGCCGCGGCCAGGACAGCCTCGGTGTGGCGGGAGGCGAGCTCGAAGGCGGCCAGTTCGGGGAAGGCGGGCATGGGCGGGTCCCAGGGATGCCTGGTTGAGTCTATGGTGGGAAGGCACACCGGCATCCAACCCCCCATGCGCGCCCTTCCCAAGCTCCCGGCCTGGACCGCCGCGGCCCTCGTGGCCCTGGCGGGCTGCCTGCTCACGGGGGAGGGCCTCCGGTTCCTGGAGGGCGTCCGCCAGCGGGAGGCTGCCGCCCGCCAGGACCAGCGCATCGAGGCCGCCCGGTCGGCCCTGGAGACCGCCCTCCACCGGGACGAGGACCTGCTCTTCGCCGGCCGGGCCTTCCTGAACGGCTCCACCGATGTCTCGGCCCAGGACTGGCGGGGTTTCGTGGCCTCCCTGGACCTGCCGGCGCGGCATCCGGGACTCAAGTCCATGGCCTTCCTCGTACCCGTCCCCCGCGGCGGGGCCGAGACCTACCTGGCCGCCCGGCGACGCGCGGGGCAGGCCCTGGAGCTGCACGACCGCTTCACTCCCTGGCCCGGGGACCCTGCGCCGGGCCCGCCGGACCCGGACCTGATCGTCATCCAGTACTTGGAGCCCGCCGCCACGAACCTGGGCGGGTTGGGCCTGGATGCCGGCGCCAACCCGGTCCAGCGCCAGGCGGCGGAGGAGGCCCGCGACACGGGCCGGCCGGTGCTCACCGGCCGCCTCACCTTCGGAGACCTGAGCCAGCGGGATCCCGCCATGGGCTATTTTCTGCCCGTCTATCGCGGGGGCGTGGATCCCGGCACCTCGGAGGTCCGGCGGCAGCGGCTGGTGGGCTGGATCAGCCTGGGCCTGTGGGCCCGTCCCCTGTTCCAGGGCGTGTTCCAGGCCGCCGGCTGCGCGGGGCAGGACGCCATCGAGGCGGTGGATGCGGGGCCCGCCGGCGCATCCCGGGGCCTCGGCGCGGTGCTCTACGGCGAGGGCGGTCCCCTCGGCGCCACCTGGCGCGCGGTC
>DASTWQ010000219.1:0-8367 GCA_035758545.1 Holophagaceae bacterium
GACCGCCACCGCCCCCGACACCCAGGCCCTCGCCGGCCTCCGCCAGCAGGCCCTCGACCGCCTGCGTGAGCTGGAGAGCCACGAATCCCCCAGCCCCAGCCTCTGGGCCTGGGAACTCGCCGGCGGCGACGAGACCCTCGCCGCGCCCCTGGCGGACCTCATCGCCCAGGACCACGCGCGGCTCCGCGGCGAGGCCTGAGGCCCGCCCTTCCTTCCAACCCGCTTTGAAACCGGAGTGCCTATGAGCTCCCGCTTCACCCTCACCCCCGACGGCCGCAAACGCGTCACCGTCATCCCCGGCGACGGCATCGGCCCCGAGGTCGTCCACGCCACCCGCCGCATCATCGACGCCACCGGCGTCCGCATCGCCTGGGAGGAGCGCGCCGCCGGCGCCTCCGTCTTCAAGCAGGGCATCGCCACCGGCGTGCCCGACGACACCATCCAGTCCATCCGCGAGACCCGGGTGGCCCTCAAGGGCCCCCTGGAGACGCCCGTGGGCTACGGCGAGAAGAGCGCCAACGTCACCCTGCGCAAGCTCTTCGAGACCTACGGCAACCTGCGCCCCGTGCGGGAGCTGCCCGGGGTGAAGACCCCCTACAGCGGCCGCGGCATCGACCTGCTGGTGGTGCGCGAGAACGTCGAGGACCTCTACGCCGGCATCGAGCACATGCAGACCCCCGGCGTGGCCCAGTGCCTCAAGCTCATGAGCCGCAAGGGCTGCGAGAAGATCGTGCGGCTGGCCTTCGAGGCCGCCCGGGCCGAGGGCCGGAAGAAGGTCCACTGCGCCACCAAGGCCAACATCATGAAGCTCACCGAGGGCCTCATGAAGCGCACCTTCGAGGAGGTGGCCAAGGAGTACCCGGACATCGAGGCCCACCACATCATCATCGACAACTGCTGCCACCAGCTGGTTCGCACGCCCGAGCAGTTCGACGTGATCGTCACCTCCAACATGAACGGCGACATCCTGTCGGACCTCACCTCCGGCCTCATCGGCGGCCTGGGCTTCGCCCCCGGCGCCAACGTCGGCTCCGACGTCGCCATCTTCGAGGCCGTCCATGGCAGCGCGCCCAAGTACGCCGGCAAGGACGTCATCAACCCCACGGCGGTGCTGCTCTCCGCCCTGATGATGCTCCGCCACCTGGAGGAGTTCGAGGCGGCGGAGGCCATCGAGCACGCCCTGCTGGTGACCCTCGCCGAGGGCGCCTACACCCGCGACGTGAAGCCCGAGGGCAGCCTCGGCACCACGGCCTTCGCGGACCGGATCATCGCCAACCTGGGCCGCAAGGCCGAGGGCTGGACCGTCCGCCGGCACAAGGCCCTGGCGGTGCCGGCCCTGGACGCCCGCGCCGACTTCGTGCGCCCCGGCTCCCGCCGCCTGGCGGGCGTGGACCTCTTCCTGGAGTCCCCGGAGTCGCCCGAGACCCTGGGCAAGGCCCTGGAGGAGGCCGCCGAGCGCACGCCCTTCCGCCTCAAGATGATCAGCAACCGCGGCACCCGCGTGTACCCCGATCCCGGCAACCTGCCGGACATGGTGGATCACTGGCGCTGCCGCTTCCTGGTGAAGGACGGGGCCGCCGCCGAGGACGCGGACATCTACCGCCTCGCCACCGGCGTGGGCCGGCGCTGGATGCACGTCGAGAAGCTGGAGGAACTGGACGGCCAGCCCGGCTGGACCAAGGCCCAGGGTGAGTCCTAGGACGCGGGCGGCCCTCGCCACCCGCCACGGCAAGGGGCCCGCGTTCGCGCGGGCCCTTTCGCCGCTGGGGATGGAGGTGGTCCTGGCGGACGCCGTGGACACGGACGCCTTCGGCACCTTCTCCGGCGAGCGGCCCCGCACCCGCACCGCCCTCGACACGGCCAGGGCCAAGGCCCGGGCGGCCCTGGGCTCGGGCGCCTGCGCGATGGGCCTCGCCAGCGAGGGCACCTACGGGCCCCATCCCGAGGCGCCGGTCCTGGTCTGGGGCGAGGAGCTGGCCATTTGCCTGGATCCCGCGCGGGACCTGGAGGTCATCGGGCGGCACCGGGGCCCCGCGCCCTTCGCCTGGACCCGGCGCCTCCGGGACCCGGCGGGCCTTGCCGCCTTAGAGCCCCCGTCGGCGGCGCCCTTCGTCGCCTCCCCAGCCTTGGCGGCATCCCCCGGCCGGACCTCGGCGTGCGGAAGGCGCTCACCCTGGCGGAGCTCCCCGCCGCCTGGAAGGCCCTGGACCAGGGCGAAGGCCTCTGGCTCCAGGCGGAGCTCCGGGCCCATCTCAATCCGGACCGTATGGCGGCGGTGGCGGCCGCGGCAGCGGACCTGGCCCGGCGCCTCGCGACCCCCTGCCCCGCCTGCCGGGCGCCGGGCTTCGGCCCCGAGGCGCCCGTGGCGGGCCGCCCCTGCCACGCCTGCGGCGGCCCCACCGCCCTGCCCCTCATCCTCCGGGACGCCTGCCCGGCCTGCGGCCACGAAGGCCTCCGCCCCCTCGCCCTGAAGGCCGATCCGCGGCATTGCCCGGAGTGCAATCCGTAAGAGTCAATGGAGTTTGAAGGAGGGCTGATCCCGTCCCTTCACCTCTATTGTTCATCCTCAAGCCTCAATGGCGTCCGGGTCCATTCGAAGGAACGTAGGACTTCCGCGGCCTGGGCATCGAATTCCATCTGGTAGTGGTGCTCATGCGGCGAAGGGATCACGACATCTCCCTCCACGAACCCCATCTTCTGGAGACACGCCAAGTAGGCCTCCAGGTCTCCATAGGCATAGAGGAGATCATGGCGATCCCAGACCAGGGTCGCGCCCATGGAAGGGGCATGGACCCAGAGGTCAAATCGGGCATCCCCAGTTAGGAATCCTGAGAACTCGTGGAGGAACCAGAGCACCTGCGCCCGGTGTAGCTCGGGACTCTGGTAGCGCCCAGGCTCTCCCTCCCCGCGGGGGGTATGGAAAACATAGAGAAGGAGCACAGGCTCCTCAAGGGAGTCCACGAGTCGGGAGATCACATCCGGATCCCCAGCAGGAATCCCGGCGCAAATTCGTGGGGAACCGCTGGAAGCCGATTCGATGCGATAGGTCCTTGCATGGACATGGTCCTGCCACACCCCATCCAGAAGGGACCTGATCTTTCTCCGTTCCGGCCGCTCGATCCGAAGGTTCACTTCGCCTCCAGCCAGCTCTTCCCGCTGCGGACCTCCGCGGCGAGCTGGACGCCGAGGGGGCCGAGGTCGTCGGCGCCCTCCATGGCCTCCCGGAGCAGGGCCGAGGCGGCCTCCAGCTCCTCCGGCGGCGCCTCGACGAGGAGCTCGTCGTGGACCTGCAGGAGCAGGCGGGCCCGCAGCTTCTCCCGTTTCAGGGCGGCGTGCAGGCGCACCATGGCGCGGCGCATGAGGTCCGCGGCGGTGCCCTGGACGACGGTGTTCACCGCCTCCCGCAGGCCCTGGGCGCGGAGCATCTGGTTGGGGCTCTCCAGCTCGGCGATGCGGCGGATGCGGCCCCAGTGGGTGCGGACGAGGCCCTCCGCCAGGGCCTTCTCCTTGGTGGCCTCGATCCAGGCGGCGACCCTCGGCATGCGCT
The DNA here is from genome assembly GCA_035758545.1 of Holophagaceae bacterium. Lineage (GTDB taxonomy): Bacteria > Acidobacteriota > Holophagae > Holophagales > Holophagaceae > JAFDVN01. The sequence continues at coordinate 3,548 of DASTWQ010000219.1, forward strand.
CGAAGTAGCGCTCGATGAAGGCCTTCGCCTCCTTCTGGCTGATGCCCAGGGAGGCCGCGAGGGCGAAGGCTCCCTGCCCGTAGAGGAGACCGAAGTTCACCGCCTTGGCCTTGGCGCGGTCGTCGGAAGAGACCTCCTCCATGGGCAGGTTGTTCACCTCGGCGGCGGTGCGGCGGTGGATGTCCTCGCCCCGCTCGAAGGCGCCCAGCAGCACCGGATCCTCCGCCAGGGCGGCGACGACCCGCAGCTCGATCTGGCTGTAGTCCGCGTCCAGCAGCACCCAGCCGGGCTCCGGCACGAAGGCGCCGCGGATGGCCCGGCCCTCCTCGGTGCGGATGGGGATGTTCTGCAGGTTGGGGTCGCTGGAGGCCAGGCGCCCGGAGCTGACGGCGGCCTGGTGCAGCCGGGTGTGCACCCGGCCCGTGACGGGGTTCACCATCAGCGGCAGGGCCTCCACGTAGGTGCCGAGGAGCTTCTGCATCTGGCGGTGCTGGATGAGGGCCTTGGCGATCTCGGCGCCGTGGTCCTCCGCCAGCTCCTGGAGCACGTCCTCGTCGGTGCTCGGGGCCTTGGTCTTGCCCGTGCGCTTCAGCACCGGCAGGCCCAGCTTGTCGTAGAGGATGCGGCCAAGCTGGGCCGGGCTGTTGAGGTTGAAGGCCTCCCCCGCCAGCTCCGTCACCTTCGCCGCGGCCTCGTCCCGGAGCTGGCGCATGCGGGCGCCGAGCCGCTCCAGCTCCCCGGTGTCGAGGCGGATGCCGTCCAGCTCCAGCTGGGCCAGGACCTCCACCAGCGGCAGGTCCACCTCGGCGTAGAGCCGCTGGAGCTGGGAATCCGTCAGCCGGGCCTTGAGGGTGTCGCAGAGCCGAAGGGCCAGGTCCGCGTCCTCGGCGGCGTACTGCACCGCGTGGTCGAAGTCGGCCTCGTCGAAGCGCTTCTGGGCCTTGCCCTTCCCCACCACCTCCTCGAAGGCGATGGGCCGCGTGTCGAGCCAGCGGGCGCTGAGGTCGTCCAGGTTGTGCCGCAGGGTGGAATCCAGCAGGTAGCTGAGCACCATGCTGTCGTCGGCGATGCCGCGCACCGGCAGGCCGTGGCGGGCGAGCACCTGCAGGTCGTACTTGAGGTTCTGGCCGGTCTTCTGGACCGCGGGGTCCGCGAGGAGGGGCGCGAGGATCCGCCGGACCTCGGCGAAGGGCAGGTTGCGCGGATCCAGGTGGGGCTTCAGCTCCTCCCAGAAGGCCGCGGCGTCGCCCTGGAGATCCAGCAGGGATTCCGGCAGGCCCGACTCCGGCAGCAGGCCCGGCAGGGCCCCTTCGGCGTCCTTCGCCGCGGGCTTGAGGTGGGCCAGGGGCACGTAGAGGCCCTCGTTGGGCTTCCAGGCCAGGGAGAGTCCCACCAGGTGGCCCCGGGTGGCGTCGAGGGTCGTGGTCTCCGTGTCGAGGCCGAAGCGGCCGGCCTTCCGGATCTCCGCCACCGCCGCCTCCAGGTCCGCGAGGGAACCCGCGTGTCGGTAGGTGCGGGCGGTGCCCGAGGCCTCCGCCGTGGCGGTGAACTCCTTGGTGAGGGTCTGGAAGCCGAGCTGCTTGAAGGCGGCCCGGGCCTTCTCCGCGTCGAGGCCGGGGTAGGCCAGCCGGTCCGGCGAGGTGGGCAGCTGAAGGTCCGTCACGACGGTCACCAGGCGCTTCGTAAGGTCCAGCCAGCCGGACTCGGGATCCTTCGCGGTCGCGAGGCCCTCCCGCTGCTTGGGCTTCAGCTCCTCCAGGTGCGCGAGGACGCCCTCCAGGCTGCCGTACTTCTCCAGGAGCTGGGCGGCGCCCTTCTCGCCGATGCCCGGCACGCCCTTCACGTTGTCCGAGGCGTCGCCGAGCAGGGTCAGGTAGTCCACCACCTGCTCCGGGTAGACGCCCATGCGGGCTTTCACGCCCTCACGGTCGTGCCAGATCTCGCCGTCCTTGGTGTTGAGGACCTTGATGTCCGCGCCGTCGTCCACCAGCTGGAGCAGGTCCTTGTCCGGGCTGACGATGACCGCCGGCAGCCCGTGGCCCGCCGCCTGCCGGGCGAGGGTGCCCATGACGTCGTCCGCCTCGTAGCCGTGCAGCTCCACGATTGGGATGTTCATGGCCTCGATGAGTTCGCGGATGAGGGGGATCTGGGGCCGCAGCTCCTCGGGCATCTCCGCCCGGTTGGCCTTGTAGTCGGGGTAGATCTGGTGCCGGAAGGTGGGCTCCGGGGTGTCGAAGACCGCCGCGATGTGGGTCGGCCGGTGCTTCTCCAGCAGCTGCAGCGCGATCCGCGCGAAGGTGTAGGCCGCCCCGTTCTTCAGCCGCGGATTGGCGAAGTGCGAGCGAAAGATGAAGGCGAAGGTGTCGAGGAGATAAAGGCGCTGCTCAGCCATGGCAAGCCTCCGTGCTGAGCGGCGAGGTCTCGCGTATCCGCGCAGCGGATACCGAGAAGATGAACGCGAAGGTGTCGAGGAGGTAGAGGCGCTCTTCGGGCATGGAGACAGTATGGCTGGTGCCGATCTAAAGGTGGCGAGGGGCGAGGCGGTGAGGTTCGCAGGCAAGATGAAGGCGGTTCTTCATCCCGCCTTCAGGCCTCATCGCCTCGCAACCTCATACCTGCTTCAGAACCAGGCCCATTCGAGGCCGCCGGGCAGGTCGAAGGCGGCCCATTCGAGGTGCAGGACGCGGCGCGGCGCCGGGGTGGCGGGCGGCTCGGAGGCGTGGAGCAGCAGGGGATGCATGAGCAGGGCGTCGCCGCGCGCCGCGTGGACCTCGATCGGCTCACCGCCCTCTCCCCGGTGGCTGCCGGGCCTCAGGAGGAGGGGACCCGTTTCGGGGCCGGAGTCGTCCAGGTGGAGCCGCAGGCTGCGCACCTGGGCGGCCAGGTCCCAGGGCGCCTGCACCTGCCAGAAGGGACCCTTGTCCACCCAGGCGTCGAAGCCGGGCACCGCCTTGGGCGCGGCGACGGCGAAGGTGGTGTCCCGGTGCCAGTCGATGCCCCAGGCCTGGGGCCGCGCGCCGCCCTCGCCCTTCCCCATCAGCAGCGCCCGCACGGGCCGCACGCCAGGGCCCAGCAGGGCCGCCATCCGGGACGGGAGCTCCGTGCCCCCGAGCCAGGCCTGGAGCGGCGCCAGCGGCACCGGGCGGCGGGAAGGCGAGCCCAGCCAGGGCAGCGCCGCCTCCAGCTCTCGGAGCCGGGCCTCCGCCACGGCGCCGGGCCAGAGGCACCACCCGTCCCTTTCCAGCGCCGCAGCGTCCATGGTTGGATTGTCCCGTCCGTCCCCACTCAGGAGAAGCGCCATGCCGAAGCTCGTCGTCCGCAGCTTTTCGGTCTCCCTCGACGGCTTCTGCGCCGGGCCGGACCAGAGCCTGGAGCACCCCCTGGGCGTGCGGGGGCCCGAGCTCATGCAGTGGGTCTTCCCCACCCGGATGTTCCGCGCCATGCATGGCGGAGCCGGCGCGGAGGGCGGCGAGACGGGCGTGGACAACACCCTCGCGGAGCGGGGCTTCGAAGGCCTCGGCGCCTGGATCCTGGGCCGCAACATGTTCGGCCCCGTGCGCGGGCCCTGGCCCGACGACAGCTGGAAGGGCTGGTGGGGCGAGGAGCCGCCCTATCACGTGCCCGTCTTCGTGCTGACCCACCACCCTCGCGAGCCCCTGGCGATGAAGGGCGGGACCACCTTCCACTTCGTGACCGGCGGCATCCGCGAGGCCCTGGACCGGGCCTTCGAGGCGGCTGGGGGCAAGGATGTGCGCCTGGGTGGCGGCGTGGCCACGGTCCGCCAGTACCTGCAGGCGGGGCTCGTGGACGAGCTGCATCTGGCGATCCGTCCGGTGCTGATGGGCCGGGGCGAGCCCCTGTTCCAGGGCCTAGATCTGGACGCCCTGGGTTACGAGGTCACGAAGACGATCCCCGGCGAGCGGGCGACCCACCAGATCCTCCAGAAGCGGGGCTGAGGCCGGGGGGCCCGAAGGGGGGCTTGAGATGCCTCCTTGACTGAACGACCGTTCGTTTTATTGTATGGGAGTAGCTGGAGGCTCCATGCCCGCTCCATCCGCCTCGAAGGGCGCCCTCACCCGGGACGCGATCCTGCAGGAGGCCACCCAGGTGGCCTCGGAGCTGGGGCTGGAGGGCCTCAGCATCGGCCGGCTGGCGGAGGCCACGGGCATGAGCAAGGCCGGGCTCTTCGCGCACTTCGGCTCCAAGGAGGAGCTGCAGCTCGCCACCCTGCGGGCCGTGCGGGATCGGGTGGCCCAGGAGGTCTTCATCCCCGCCTTCCAGGCGCCCCGGGGCCTGAAGCGGCTGCTGGCGGTCTGCGACCGCTGGCTGGCCTACGCCGAGTCCGGGGTCTTCCGGGGCGGCTGCCCCATCGCCGCGGCGAGTTCGGAGTTCGACGGCCGCCCGGGGCCCGTGAAGGAGTACACCGCCGAGTGCATGGCCGAGCTGCGCCAGACCCTCGCCCGCCTCGTCCGCGAGGCCAAGGAGGCCGGCGAGCTGTCGAAGGAGGCGGATCCGGAGCAGCTGGCCTACGAGTTCCACGCCCTGGCCCTCGGAGCCAACGGCGCCTACCAGCTCTTCGGCGATCCGAAGGCCTTCGCCATGAGCCGCCGGGCCATCAAGGAGCGCCTGCGGGCCTTCACCGCGCCGGGCACCCGCCTCGCACCGCTCTGAGGAGGCCGGCATGGACCTGAGATTCCGAGCTCTCCGCGCCGCCATCCAGGGCGTGGACACGGTCGCGCCGGACCTGGCCCGCCGCTGGGCCCAGCGTCTCTTCGTCACGCCGCCGCGGCACGCGCCGACGCCGGCGGAGCGCGCCGTCC
>DASTWQ010000109.1:0-2235 GCA_035758545.1 Holophagaceae bacterium
CTTCTTGCCCGTGTAGTGGCGGATCACCTCCACGTACTTGGGCATGGTGCGGCGGAAGAAGGACTGGGCGTCGTGGAAGGTGTCGATGTCGTCAATGTGCACTTCCTCGATGTCCGGCGACCAGCTGTCGCGCAGGGTGCGGGTCACCACGTCGTCCTCCTGCCACACGAGGCCGGGGCCGGAGCGGTGCTTGAACCGGGTGTTCACTTCCTTCCAGGAGTCCAGGAGGAACTCCAGGTCGCGCTGGAAGTCCTCCTTGGTGACGCCCATGGAGGCCGTGCGCACGATGACACCGATGTCCTTGGGGATCTCCAGCTCATCAATGAGCTTCTTGAAGTGCTTGCGCTCGTCCTGCCCCTCGATCTTGCGGCTGATGCCATTCACGGGGTTGCCCGGCGTGATGACGAGGAAGCGGCCGGCCAGGCTCACCTGGCCGGTCATCATGGCGCCCTTGGAGCCCAGCTCCTCGCGCACCGCCTGGACCATGATCTCCTGGTCCTTGTGGAGCAGGTCCTGGATGCGGCCGCGTCGGCCGTCCCCGCTCACCATCTCCCTGGGCAGCTCGCCCAGGGGCAGGAAGCCGTTCTTGGTGCCGCCGAAGTGGATGAACGCCGCCTGGAGGGCCGTGTCCACCCGCACCACGCGGGCCTTGTAGATGTTGCCTTTGATCTTCTCGTTGTGGATGAACTCGACGTCGTAGTCGTACAGCACACCGTCGACGAGGGTGGCCACGCGGATCTCTTCAGGATCCGTCGCGTTGATGAGCATGGTCTTGCGGCTCAAGGGGGCTCCCGGGATGGGCCCTGCCGGACCCCGGCTCCCGGGGACAGCGGCATGCAGGTTGTGTGGGGGGATGGGGCCTGAGTTCCCGGGGCGGACGTTCCAGCACCAAAGGCTCTCTCAGGGGGATCTCGCGGAACGTCGGGCGGGGGCGCGCGGGAACCGGCTCCGGCCCATCCGACCCGGGCAGTATGCCCGGTCCCTGCAGGAGACGCAAGGAACCCCTCTCGTTAAGCCTTGCAAAGCCGAATCTTGGCGATTCCGGCCTCAAGTCACATCGAAGTTACAGGCCGTCCCCGGGCCCGTTGCGATCCTTTCAGAGGCTTATCGGCAGGAGGCAACGCCCATGAACCTGAAGTCCCTCGCCCTCGCCGCCGCCACGCTCGGCGCGCTGTCCGCCCAGGCCCAGACCGTCACGGTGATGGGCTCCACCGCCCTCGGCCCGCTCATGAAGCGCGCCGCCGAGATGTACATGAAGTCCCACCCCGGGGTCCAGATCGCCATCAGCGGCGGCGGCTCCATGACCGGCCTGAACCAGGTCACCAGCGGGAACTGCACCATCGGCATCTCCGACGTGTTCGCCACGCCCGACCAGGAGAAGGCCGGCATCAAGAACTACAATGTCGTGATCGAGCCCTTCACCCTCGTGGTGAATCCCAGCGTCCCCGTCCGCAACCTGACCTCCCAGCAGGCCGAGGCGATCTTCACCGGCGCCGTCTCCAACTGGAACCAGGTCGGCGGCCCCGACATGAAGGTCGTCCGCATCAACCGCCCCGAGTCCAGCGGCACCCGCGCCGTCCAGCAGAAGACCGTCCTGAACGGCAAGCCGTTCAGCAACGACCAGCTGATCATGGACTCCACCGGCGCCGTGCTCACCGCCGCCACCACTACCCGCGGCGCGGTGTGCTTCATCGAGCTGGACTTCGCCGAGAAGAACAAGGGCAAGATCGAGGCCGTCTCCTACAACGGCGCCTTCTGCACCCCCGAGAACGTCAAGGCCGGCAAGTACCCCCTCTTCTCATACGGCCATGCCTACCTGAACCCCGCCAAGACCGACGCCAAGACCCTGGCCGTCGCCGAGGACTTCCTGAAGTACGTCCTCAGCGACTCCTTCCAGGAGCAGGTGGTCCCCAAGGCCGGCTACATGCCCGTCGCCCTGGCCGCCAAGCTGAAGACGAAGCTCTGATTTGACGAACCACGACCCGAACTCCCAGGCCGGACCGCTGCTCGAGGCGGCCCGGCCTGGGCCTTTGGACGGCCCCTTCGTGACCGACCCTGCCCTGAGCCCGACCTTGGCTGAGACGCTCCCCCTCCCCCGGGCGGGGACCCCCGCGGCGCCGCCGCTGAGGGCCCGGCGGCCCTGGACCCTCCTGGCGGACCGCTCCGCCGGCGGCGTCTTCCTCCTCTGCACCCTCGCCCTCGTGGCCCTCATCCTCGGCCTCCTGGGCTTCCTGG
>DASTWQ010000144.1:0-2804 GCA_035758545.1 Holophagaceae bacterium
CGAGGGGCTTGCCCCGGAACTGGACCAGGGGGAAGCCGGCGGCACCGAGGCGGGCGATCTGGGCCGCCAGCGGCTCCGGGCGGCCGGCGTCGGTGACGGGATAGAGCGGGGGCAGCGGCCGCATCAGGCCGCCTCCTCCGCCGCGAACTGGAGCCGCACGAGCTTGGCGTAGTGGCCGTCCTGGGCCAGCAGCTGGTCATGGGTGCCGCGCTCGATGAGGCGGCCCTGGTCCATGACCCAGATCTCGTCCGCTTCCTTGATGGTGCTGAGGCGGTGGGCGATGGTGAAGGTGGTCAGGCGGCGGCTCACGCGCTCGATGACCTCCTGGATCCGGTGCTCGGTCTCGCTGTCGATGTTGGCGGTGGCCTCGTCCAGCAGGAGGATCTCCGGATCCTGGTAGAGCATGCGGGCGAAGGCCAGCAGCTGCCGCTCGCCTGCGCTGAGCTTCTGACCGCGGTCGCCCACCTGGGTCTCCAGACCCTGGGGGAGCCGGGAGACGAGATCGTGGAGCTGGCTCTGCTTCAGCACGTCCGCCAGGCGGGCCTCGTCCAGGGGCCGATCCAGGACGATGTTCTCCCCGAGGGAGCCGCTGAAGACGAAGACGTCCTGCAGCACCAGGCCGAAGAGGCCCCGGAGGTCCTTCATCGCCAGGTCCCGCACGTCGACGCCGTCCACGGTGATGCGGCCGTCCGTCACGTCGTAGAACCGCATCAGCAGGTTGATGAGGGTGCTCTTGCCGGCCCCGGTGTGGCCCACGACGGCCACGCGCTTGCCCCTGGGAATCACCCCGGAGAGCTCCTTCACCACCAGGCGCCCGCCGGCGTCGTAGGCGAAGGAGACGCCCTCCAGGCGGATCTCCCGCTCGAAGGCCAGGCGGGCCGGCGCGGCGGCCTCGGGGATGGCCTCCTCGTTGTCCAGGAGGCGGAAGACCCGGTCGCTGCTGGCGAGGGCCGTCTGCATGACGTTGTACTTCTCCGCCAGCTCCCGGATGGGCCGGAAGAAGCGGCTCGTGAGCTGGATGAAGGCGAAGAGGAGCGCGAAGTCCAGGAGGCCCAGCTTCAGCTTCCAGGCGGCGAACCAGATGATGGCGGCGAGCGTGGCGGAGGTGATGAACTCCACCACCGGGAAGAACACCGCGTAGGCGAAGATCGTGCGCAGGAAGGCGTCCAGGTAGCTGTTGTTCAGCTCGGTGAACCGGGCCTGGCTCTTGGCCTCCTGGGCGTTCACCTGGACCAGCTGCATGCCGCTGAGCTGCTCCTGCAGGTAGGCGTTGATGGCGGCGTAGCGGCCCTGGGTCTCGCGGTAGGCCTCGCCCGCGTGGCGGCGGAAAATCTCCGTGGCGACCAGCAGGGGGGGGACCACGCCGAAGGCGACGAGGGCCATGCCGACGTTCTTGCTGAACATCCAGATCACGATGGCGAGGAGCGAGAGCGCATCCCCCACGATGGCCACGATGCCGCTGGCGAACATGTCGTTGAGGTTCTGGACGTCGCTGGTGACGCGGGTCATGAGCCGCCCCACCGGGTTGTGGTGGAAGAAGTGGGTGGACCGGGACATGAGGTGCGAGAAGAGCTGCCGGCGCAGGTCCAGCATGGCCTTCTGGCCGATCCAGGCCAGGAGCCAGAACCGGGCGAAGGTGACCGTCATGCCGGCCACCAGGGCCCCGACGAAGAGCAGCACCAGGGGCTGCATGCCCCGCATGGACTGCAGCTCCGTGAAGCGCTTGATCATCCGCACGGTGAGCTCCGCCGGCATGACCTCCAGGAAGGCGCCGAGGGCCATGAGGGCGAAGAGCAGGACCAGCTGTCGGGCGTAGGGCCTCAGGTAGCCCACCAGGCGCCACAGGAGGGCCTGGCGGAGCGGTTTGTCCGTCTGGTCGGACTGGAAGAAACCCTCGGCAGCCTTCGACATGGGCCCATTCTCGCACGGGCGGCGCCGTGGGAAGATGGACCCCTATTGAAACCACGGGGGACCGCCCCCGCATTCCAGACCCGAGGCACCCATGACCCGCTGCGCCGTTCTCTCGGTATCGGCTCCGCCGATACCGAGACCTCTCCTTCCAAGGCACTGAGCTTTCCCTGATTTCGTCATCCCCCGGAGATCCCCATGACCCGCTGCGCCGTTTTCATCGACGGCAACAACCTGTTCCACTCCGCCCGGCAGGCGGGCTTCGAAGTGGACTACGCCCGCCTGCTGCCAGTCCTGGTGGGGGAGCGGGACCTGCTCCGGGCCTTCTTCTACACCGGAGTGGACGAGAACGCCGAGCGCCAGCGGGGCTTCCTCCACTGGATGCGCCGGAACGGCTACAAGGTGGTCCAGAAGCCGGTGAAGCTGGAGCGGGACGGCAGCCGCCGGGCGCGGCTGGAGGTCGAGATCGCCACGGACTTGCTGGCCTACGCCGAGGTGCTCGATCTCGCCGTCCTCGTGAGCGGGGACGAGGACTTCGCCTACCCCGTCCAGGTCCTGGCCCAGAAGGGGGTGCGGGTCGAGGTGGCGGGCTTCCGGGCCTCCGCCGCCAACCGCCTGCTGGACGCCGCAGACCGGTTCATCGAGCTGGACGGCCTGGCGGACCGCATCCGCAAGGAGCCCGGCGAGCCGGACGAATTCCGGGAACGGCTCTAGACTGGCTCCCTGATGCGCCTCGCCACCCCGCCCGGCTTCGCCACGGAGGTCTTCCTCCTGGAGGCTCCGTCCCCGGACCTGCTCCCGGCGGAGCCCTGGACCCTGGTGGGGGATGCCGCCTTGCGCGAGGCCTTGCGCGCCGCCCGCCTGCCCGAGCCGCCGGGGACCCGCTGGGTCTCGGT
>DASTWQ010000151.1:0-8171 GCA_035758545.1 Holophagaceae bacterium
GGCCAAGCGCAACAACGTGAGCATGGCGACGGACATCGCCCGCGAGGCGCGCCGGCTGCTCGGCGCGAACGGCATCCTCGCCGAGTACGCGGCCATGCGCCACATGGCCAACCTGGAGAGCGTCTACACCTACGAAGGCACCCACGACATGCACAACCTGGTCATCGGCCAGGAGGTCACGGGGATCCCGGCCTACCGCTGAGTTCGGCGAGCCCCAAAGGAAAGGGCCCCGCGAGGGGCCCTTTCCTTTGGTTCCGGAGGGGGATCACTGGATCTTGAGGTTGCGGGCCTCCAGGAGGTGGCCCATGGCCTTCTCCAGGGCGGTCACCGCGTTGGCGTAGTTGATCTTGGCCTGGAGCTCCGCGGTGCGGGCGTTCGTCAGGTTGGTCTGCTGCTGGAGGACGATGAAGTTCGTGCTCATGCCGTTCTCGAACTTCTTCTGCTCGGCGTCCAGGGCCTGCTCCTGGTAGATGCGGGTCTTCTCCGCCGCGGCCACGGCCCGGGAGGATGCTTCCAAGTTGCGGTAGGCCTGGCGCACGTCCAGGCGCACCTGCAGCTCCTCGTCCCGAAGGCTCAGCTCGCTGGAGCGGAGGTTCGCGTTGGCCTGCATGAGCTGGCCTTTGGCGGCGCGGTTCAGGATGGGGTAGGCGAAGGTGAGGCCGACGTTGTAGCCGGGGTAGTTCCCTCCGGTGAGGTCGCTGTTCACCGGGGAGAGCTTGTCGGCGTTCTGGGCGTTCCCCACGTAACCCACGGAGAGGTTCAGGGTGGGCAGGGTGTGGTTCCTCGCCGCCTGGGCCAGGACCTTCTGGCTCTCCAGGCTCAGTTCCGCGGACTTCATCTCGGGGCGGGTCTCCACCGCGAGCTTCTCGGCCGACGCCTCGTCCAGGGTCAGGGGCTGCACCACCGGATCGTCGGTGGCCTCGATGGCGGCCGGGCGTCCCTCGAGGGGATAGACGGCGCGGATGAGGGCGTCCTTGGCATTGGCAAGCGCCGCCTCGGCCGTGATGATGTTCTGCTCCTGCTGAGCCACCTGGGCCTCGGCCTGGGTGACCTCGATGGGGGCGAGGGTTCCGACCTGGACGCGGATCTTGTTCTCATCCAGCTGCTTCTGGGCGAGCTTCAGGGCCTCCTGGATGTTGGCCAGGTTCTCCCGGGCGTAGACCACGTTCCAGTAGTCCGTCTCCACGTTGGCCACCAGCTGGATCACCGACTGCTGGAACTGGTAGTCCGCGGCCTTGGAGCCGTTCCGGGCCACGATGAGGTTGGCGCTGGCGGCGGTGCGGCCGAACCCGCTGAGGAGGTTCTGGGAATAGGTGATCGCGACGGTGCCGTCGTAGGGGCCGCTCGTGAAGGGGACCATCGGCCCGCCGTTCACGTTGCCCTTGGTGAAGCTGTAGGAGGGGTTGTAGTCCACCTTCAGGTTGCCGCCCCAGGTGAAGGGCTTGGCCACGCCGAGGCTCAGGTTCCGCAGGTAGCTGGTGGTGTCGTAGGTGTTGAAGGGCCCGCCGGTGAAGGCCTGCCGGGCGGAGGAATCCTGGACCTTCTCGGTGCTGGCGCTGCCGGTGAGGTTCCAGTCGTAGGCCCCTTCGGCGGCCAGCAGCTGACCCTTGGCAAGGTTCCGGGTCTCCTGGGCGATGCCCACCTGGAGGTTGTTGCGGATGGCGGTCTGGATGGCGTCCTGGAGGGTCAGCTTGACGGCGTCATCCGACCCCGACGAGGCGACCTGGGAGGCGGGCTGCGGCGTCTCCTGGGGGGCCGGGGCCGTCTGGGCCACCAGGCTGAAGGGGATCAGCAGGGCCAGGGGGTGCAGGGTCCGGGTCATCGCCACTCCTTGAGCGTCAGTCGACGAGGGAAAGATCCGCCATGAAGGCATCGCCTAGAGTTCAGGTCAAGCATGCTACGGGAAGGTTCGAGAGAGGGTTAGCCCGGTCGGAGCAGAATGCCTCGGTTCACGAGGATGGACAACCCTGACTCCATGGACCGGGCCTCAGGACCCGGGTTGAATCCGGAGCTCCACCTTCTGACCCAGCTTGAGGGGCAGGGGCCGGTCAGGAGCCACTTTCACGAGGAGCACCCGGATGTCCGTCGGCCGGGCGGGATCCTCGGGCTTCAGCCGGCGGGGGCCCACCGCCTCGGGAAGCTCCTCGACCCGGCCGCGCCAGGTGGCCGGATCGCCTTCCGCGCGGATCTCCACCGGGCTGCCGACCCGGAGCCGGGGCACGTCGAACTCGTCCACCTCCGCCTCGATGCGGGTGCGGTCCAGGTCCGCGAGGCGGACCACCCGGGCGCCGGGGGAGACGGCCTCCCCGGCATTGGTGTAGCGCTCCAGGACGGTCCCGCCGAAGGGCGCGCGGACCTCGCGCTTGGCCAGGGCCGACTTCAGCTGGCCGGCGGCGCTGCGGGCCTCGTCCACCCGGGCGACCAGCAGGGCGAGCTGGGTCTGGGCGTCCTCCAGGGCGCGGCGGTCCAGGACGCCGCCGGCCACCAGGCGCTGCCGGCGGGCGACCTCGGCCCGCTGGAACCCGATCTCGGCCTGCTGCTCCCGGATGCGGGCCTCCGCGGCCGCCAGGGCCGCTCGCTGCTCCCGGTCATCCAGGTGCGCCAGCAGCTGCCCTTTCCGGACCCGCTGCAGCTCCTGGACCGGCAGCTCCGCGACGACACCGCCCTGGTCCGTGCCGACGACCACGTCCGAGCCAGGATAGGTGGCGAGGCGGCCCTCGCAGCGGATCCAGCCGCTCCCGTCCGTGGCGGCGGGAGCGGGAGCAGGCTGCGGCGCGGGCGCCCGCCGGGCGGCGACGAGGGCCGTGAGCGCCGCGGTGGCGCCGAGGGGGAGCAGCAGGGCGAGGGCTGTGCGGCGGTTCATGGGGCCTCCTCGGCCTCGATGAGGCCGTCGCGGATCTTCAGGACACGGTCCGCCACGGCGCGGACCTTGGGATCGTGGGTGACGATGAGCAGGGCGCGGTCCTCGCGGCGGGCGAGGTCCCGGAACAGGTCGAGGATCTGGGCACCCACCGCGGTATCGAGGTTGGCCGTGGGCTCGTCCGCCAGCAGCACGGCGGGCCGGGCGGCCATGGCCCGGGCGATGGCGACGCGCTGCTTCTGGCCGCCGGAGAGGTCCCGGGGCAGGTGGTCGAGGCGGTCCTCCAGGCCCACGGCGCCCAGCAGGGATTCCGCCTCCCGGCGGGCCTCGGGTCCCTTCACGCCCTTCAGGTTCAGCGCGTACTGGACGTTCTCCCGGGCCGTCAGGGCGGGGAAGAGGTTGTACTGCTGGAACACGAATCCGATGCTGCGCCGGCGGATCTCCGCGAGCCGGGCGGCATCGCCGAGGATGGGCTCGCCCTCCAGCCGCAGCTCGCCTTCGGTGGGGGAGAGGATGCAGCCGAGGATCTGGAGCAGCGTGGTCTTGCCGGAGCCCGAGGGGCCCTCGAGCGCCACGATCTCCCCGGGGTGGAGGTCCATGGAGACCCCCTTCAGCACCGGCGTGACCTGGCGCCCCTCCTGGTAGACCTTGGTGATGCCTTCGGCCTGGAGCACGGCCATGTCAGCTCCGGAAGACGAGGCCCGGGTCCAGGCCGGCCACCTTGCGGAAGCTGACCATGGCCGAGGCGAGGCAGAGGGCGAAGGTGCCCAGGCAGACCACCGCGATGGTGGGGCCGGGGATGATGAGCTTCAGGGCCATGGACTCGATGGCGGGCTTCTGGGCGAAGGCCAGCCCCAGCCCCAGGACGAACCCAAGCGCGGCGGCGATGGAGGCCTGGCGGGCCAGGATCCGGTAGATGTCGGCGTTGGTGCCGCCGATGGCCTTCACGGTCCCGAACTCCTTGATGTGCTCCATGGTCGAGGTGTAGAGCGTCTGGGCCACGACGATGACGCCCACGAGCACGCCCAGGAAGACCGCCAGGAAGGCGTTGAGGCCGATGCCCGTGTTCTTGATCCAGTAGGCCTCGGATTTCGCGGCCCACTCGGCCTTGGTGTAGACGTCGTTGAAGGGGAGGCGCCGCTGGATCTCGGCCTTCACCGCCGACGCGTCCGCCCCGGGGGCCAGCCGGACAAGGATGTAGCTCGTCTGGCCCTTCAGCAGGTCCGGGTTCATGGCCTGGGCCCGCCGGAAGTCGATGAAGGAGACCGGGGTCGTCGTGAAGGACTTGGCCTCCTCGGACATCCCGACGATCCTCAGCCTGGTGTGCTGGACCTCCCGGTAGTCGCCCACCCGGAAGTCCCCGAGCCGCCGCTTGGCGCTTTCGTCCATGAAGAGGTAGTCGCCGCGGCGCAGGTCCCCCAGGTCGCCCTCCTTCACCTTCCAGGGCAGGCCCCAGGCGGCGTGGTCCTCCAGGGCGTAGAAGACGCCGCCCTCCTCCGCGCCGGTGGGGAGCTGGATGTTCATGAAGGTCACGATGAGGTTGTCGGCCCGCTGGACCCCAGGCACCGAGCGGACCCGGTCCACGTAGGAATCCGGGAACTGGTGGGCGAAATCCACGTTGGGCGTGGCCTTGGAGGTGACCCAGAGATCGGCCTGGGCGTGGCGGATGGTCAGGGAGGCGTTGTCGAGGAGGCCGAAGAAGAGACCGATCTGGGACAGCACCAGGGCCACCGCGAAGGCGACGCCGGCCACGGTGATGGTGAAGCGGAGCTTGTCGTGGAGCAGGATCTTGAGGGCGAGGTCGACCATGTCAGCGCCCCTTCCGGGCGGACCGGGCCGGCGCCGCCGCGCCCGCCGAGAGGCCATCCACGATGGCGTCGGACATGGCCTCGACCCGCGCGGCAATGGGCCGCCAATCCACCCAGGGGTCACCCTCCTTCGCGAGCGCGAGCGCAACCACGCCGTGGATGCCCGCCCACACCGTCTGGGCCACGAGCTCGGCGTCCGTGTAGGCCGGGGCCATCAGGCCCTGGTCGATGGCCTGCTGGACGGTGTCGCGGAGCAGGGCGTAGGCGTCCACCTCCGGGTTGTCCTTCCACTCCTCCTCGCCCTTGCCCTCGTAGTCCGGGGAGTCGGACATGAACATGAGGCGGTAGTGGTTGGGATTCTGCAGGCCGAAGGCCGCGTAGCCGCGGCCCATGGCCTTGATCCGGGCCAGGGGGCTCTTCACCTGGCCGGCCTTGGCGAGTTCCGCCCCGAAGACCTGGAAATCGTGGCGGCAGAGCTCCCGGACCAGGTCCTCCTTGTCCTGGAAGTGAAGGTAGATCGTGCGCGGGCTGTACTCGATGCGCTCGGCGATGGCCCGCATGGTGACGGCGTCATAGCCGTCCCGGGCGAAGAGGTACCGGGCGGCGTCCAGGATCTGGGTCCGCAGCGCTTCCTTCTCCCGCTCCCGGCGGTTGGTGGGTCCCACGGGGCCTCCAAGGTCAACACCGTTCATTTTGTAAACTGCGTTTACTTTGTCAACCCTGTTTTTGGAGTTCCCTGAAAAGGGCCCCCTCGGGGGCCCTGAGACAGGATCACTGGGACGCCTACTTGAGCAGGTCCCTCGCGACGACCATGCGCTGGATCTCGGTGGTGCCCTCGTAGATGGTGGTCACGCGGACATCCCGGTAGAGGCGCTCGACGACGTACTCCCTGGAGTAGCCGTAGCCGCCGTGGATCTGGACGGCCCGGTCGCAGACCCACACGGCGCTCTCGGTGGCGAAGAGCTTGGCGGTGGCGGCTTCGCGGGTGCAGGGCTGGCCGGCGTCCTTGAGGACCGCGGCCTTGTGGATGAGCAGGCGGGAGGCCTGCACCCGGGCCTCCATCTCGGCGAGGTAGGTCTGGATGGCGGGCTGGTCGCCCAGGGGTTTGCCGAAGGCGTGGCGGGCCTTGGCGTACTTCACGGACTCGTCCAGGGCCCGCTGCATGATGCCCAGGGCCTGGGCGGCGATGCCGATGCGGCCGCCATCGAGGCCGCCGAAGGCCACCTTCAGTCCGTCGCCGGGCTTGCCCAGCATGTCGTCGTCGGCGACGAAGGCGTCCTCCAGCGTCACCATCACGGTCTTGGAGGAGCGCAGGCCCATCTTCTCCTCGGGCTTGGACATGACGACGCCGGGCTGGTCGGCGTCGAGCACGAAGGCGCTGATGCCCTTCTTGCCCTTCTCAGGATGGGTGATGGCCATGACGACGTAGTAGCGGGCGATGCCGCCGTTGGTGATCCAGGCCTTGGAGCCGTTCAGCTTCCAGCCGCCGTCCACTTTGGTGGCCTTCGTCTTGAGGGCCGCGGCGTCGGAGCCGGCGTCGGGCTCCGTCAGCATGAAGCCGCCCAGCTCCTCCCCGCTGGCGAGGGGCTTGAGGTACTTCTGCTTCTGGGCCTCGGTGCCGAAGGCGAGGATGGGCGCGCAGGCCACGGAGTTGTTCACGCTCATGGTGACGGCCACGGAGGCGTCCACGTAGGCGATCTCCTCCAGGGCGAGGAGGTAGCTGAGGGTGTCCAGGCCCGCGCCACCGTAGGCCTCGGGCACGCACATGCCCATGAAGCCCATCTCGCCGAGCTGCCGGATGATCTCCGCCGGGAATTCGGCCTGGTGGTCCCGGTCCATGGCGCCGGGCTCGATCTGCTCCCGGGCGAATTCGCGGGCGGCGTCGCGGATGGCGGTGTGGTCGTCGGTCAGCTGGAACATGGCCCCTCCAACCATCCAGTTCACCATGGACCGGCCCCCATCCCAAGGGGCGGATCAGGCGCCGCCGAGCCTCAGGTCCACGGTGAAGGTGCTGCCCTCGCCCGGGGCGCTGGTGGCCCGCAGCCGGCCGCCCCAGGTTTCGACGATACCCTTCACGCTGGCGAGGCCCAGGCCTGTGCCCTGGCCGGGAGCCTTGGTGGTGAAGAAGGGTTCGAAGATCCGCTCCAGGACCCCGGGCTCCATGCCGCTGCCGTCGTCCTCCACCTGGAGCCGCGCCCAGGGGCCCGCCTCCGTGTCGATCCGGCTCGTCCGGATGCGGATCCGGCCCCCCCGGGGGAGGGCGTCCCGCGCGTTCGCCACCAGGTTCACGAGCACCTGCTCCACCTGCCGGGGGTCGGCCCGCACCGCAAGGGGAGCCTCCACCTCCGCCAGGAGCTTCACCGAGGCCGGGAGCATCCGCTCGAGCAGCGGCAGGAAGGCCTTCACCTGGGCCGACAGGTCGAAGTCCACGGGCTGGGCCAGGTCCGACTGGCGGCCCAGGGACATCAGTTGCTGGGCCAGCTGGCGGCCCCGCTGGGCTGCGCCCCGGATGGCCTCCAGGTCGGCGGGCTCGATGGCCTGCCCGGCCTCCCGCTTGAGCATCAGGAGTTCGCTGGAGCCGAGGATCACCGTCAGCAGGTTCCGGAAGTCATGGGCCAGGCCGGCGCCCAGGGTGGCGACCATGTTCAGGCGCTGGGTCTTCAGCACGGCCGAGACGCTCTCCTCCAGCGCGCGGGTGCGCTCGGTCACCTCCCGCTCAAGGCGGTGGTTGAAGGATTGGAGCTCCCGCTGGGCCAGGAAGAGCCGGAGCAGGAGCAGGGCCGCGATGGTGATCCCCACCGCGCGGGCGAGGCTGGTCACGGAGCCGGGACGGGCGAGGGCGAGCCAGGAGGCCCAGGCCAGGGCCAGGGTGACGGGCAAGGCCAGGATCGCGGGACGGAGCCAGTCGGAGACCGCCGCCCGGGCCGGACGGCGCTCCGGGACCGGGGCCAGGGCCGCCTGGAGCAGGCCTCCGGTGGCGACCAGCAGGGGCCAGGCCGTGGGGCCGTCCCACCGGAACTGCCCGGTGCTGACCACCAGCAGGCTCTGGACCGCCAGGACCGCAAGGTAGAGGCAGAGGGCGAGGGGGAGGGTGCCCAGGGCCTGGGCAGCCTCCTCCGGCAGGTCCAGCCCGGCGGCGAGGAGGGCCGAGAGGCAGGCCAGCACCGCCAGCAGGTCCAGCAGGAAGGTGAGGTTCACCGGGCCGTAGGGCGACGTGGGATGGACGAAGACCTCCAGGAGGTCCGGCACCAGCGTCAGCACGCCGAAGAGCAGGCAGGCACTCACCAGGAGGCCGCCGAGGGACCGCTGGGCCGCGGCGAGCCCGCCCGGGCGCTCCGGCGGCCAGGAGGCCAGGCCGGCCAGGAGGAGGAGACGTGAGAGCACCTCGAGCCCGTTCAGCAGGGTGGCTCCCCACATGCGTCCGGCCGGGTGCGTGATTCCTCCCACCGCGTCGAGGAGGAGCAGGGGGCCCGAGAGGGCGTTGGAGAGGGCGGAGGCCAGGA
>DASTWQ010000161.1:0-22841 GCA_035758545.1 Holophagaceae bacterium
GTCCTCCGCAAGGCCTGGCGGGTGCCCTCCCAGACCGGCCGCCCCGAGGGCGAGCGGCGGCGCCTGCCGCGGAAGGCCGTCCGGCTGACGGGCGCCGTGGCCGGCCGCGTGCTGCTGGTGGACGACGTCTGGACCACGGGCACCACCCTCCTGCGCAGCGCCCAGGCCCTGCAGGCCGGCGGCGCCGAGGAGGTGCGGGTGCTGACCTTGTTCCGGGCCCTTCGCGGCTGACCTACCCCAGCAGCGCCGGGTTCGTCCGCCAGAGGGTGAGGCAGAGCACCGTCGCGAAGGCGATCCAGGCCAGGTACGGCAGCAGCAGCGCCGCCGCCAGGGGCCGGTGGCGGCGGAAGGCCACCACCGTCGCGAGCACCAGGGCGTCCAGCAGCAGGATCTCGGCCGTGGCGAGGGCGCCCCGGCGCCAGGCGAAGAAGAGCCAGCTCCAGAGGGCGTTGGCCGCGAGCTGGGCCAGGAAGAGGCCCAGGGCCGCCCGGGCCCCGCCGAAGCCCCGATCCTTCCAGACCAGCCAGGCCGAGACGGCCATCAGGGTGTAGAGCAGGCTCCACACCGGCCCGAAGACCCAGCCCGGCGGCGCCCAGGGGGGCAGGGCCAGTTCCGCGTAGAAGGCCCGGGCCTGCACCGAGGCCAGGGCCCCCACCGCCGCCGTGGCGTAGCAGAGCAGCAGCCAGCCCAGCAGGCCGGCGAGGGAGACGAGGGGCGGGCGGCGCAGGCGCATGCCCCCACCCTACCCGCATCCGCCGCTATGCTCGCGGGATGGATGCCGTCCTCGACCCCCTCACCGACGCCGACTTCGCCACCATCGCCGCCCTGGGCGAGACCATCTGGCGGGGCCACTACATCGGGATGATCAGCGCCGAGCAGGTGGACTACATGCTCAAGGGCCGCTACACCCCGGAGAAGCTGCGGGCCTACCTGGGCGCCGCGGACCGCTGGCTGCGGATCCTCCGGGTGGACGGCCGCGCGGTGGGCTACTGCAGCTACGCCCTCGGACCTACGCCGACGGAGCTGAAGCTCGAGCAGCTCTACCTCCTGGCGGAGCTCAAGGGCCAGGGCCTCGGCGGTCTCATGCTGCGCCACGTCGAGGCCGAGGCCCGCCGCCTGGGCTGCCGCAGCCTCTGGCTCACCGTGAACAAGGGCAACGCCGCCTCCATCGCCATCTACCGCAAGGCCGGCTTCACCGTCCGGGAAGAGGCCGTCTTCGACATCGGGAACGGGTTCGTGATGGACGACTATGTGATGGAGAAGCGGCTGTGAGGGGGAGTAACGTGGGGTCAGATATTCACGCTTGGCGACTGTGTAAGGTGGGATGGATCCTTCACCGAACGGTTCGCCAAATTCAAAGTTAGGCGAACTTGCTATGGAATGGCTAACACCTTGGCACCCAGTCACTGACTCTGAGGAGATGACTCCAGAGTTGGTACGAGAGGTAATCAAGGGCCACCCACTATTTGGGATTCCAACAACCACGATCGGGCGTCGCCGAGATTGCGATGACGTGTTGTTCCAGCTCGAGGATGGGAGTGGAAGAGTTGCGGTCGTACACCTCACCTGGTCTATGAGACCTGAAACAGTTCCCGATTGCCCGCATACAATTTTCTTTGATTCACTCGAGTCCTGGGCAGTAGAGGGGATGTGCATTGATCACGATGAGTTCGCCTAACCACTCAATGCACCAGACGCTGCCGCTACGCGGCATCGCTGGTGATTTCGAAAGTTAGGTTTCATGTCACTCCTTAGAGGATTTCATGAGTAGAAAACAGCTGACGATTCTTAGCGGTGCGGGCATCAATTTGGGGATCTCTGCTGTATGCCCGAAGGCAGATGAAATGCTCAATTTCACCTACAAGAAGGTGAGCGAAAGTGTGTACGGAAGGATTAAACCTGAAATAAGGTCCATGTTTTCGCCTGAATCATTCGATTACATTCTCGGCGGACTGCTGACTGTCAATTTGGCGATTGAGAAGACCAAGCAAGATTTGAAGAGATTCCGAATGAATGAACAAGCGTTCATGGACTTGTTCAAGCAGTCGGAGCTTCAGACCTCTATTGCTGATGCGCTGGACTCCATTGAAGAGCAGCTGACCATTTCTCTCGACCAAATGCTGGATGTAACCGAAACCTTCGATGCCTCAATCTCCAGACTGTTCGAGCAGTACAACTCTATGAACTATTTCACCCTCAATTTCGATGGGATTTTCGATCACATCATTTATGGGAAGGCTTACAAGCGTGGCGGTGAGGTAACTGATTTCTGGACATGGGATGGAAAGATCGACCGGTCAATCGATAGAAAGATGAGGGTGTTCCACCTGCATGGGGACCTTCGCTACAAGCCATTCAAGAAAACTAGGCATAACTCTCCCCCATATCGTTGGCCTGTGGTTGTGGTGGGTGATCAAGAGGTGAAAAAGGGGATTATCGGATCAAGCGAAGCCCTTCGGTTTTACAACAAACGATTCGCTGCTGCTTTCAATGAGAGAGGCGACGTTTCCGAGAACAATCTGGCGATCATCGGCTTTGGCTTCAGAAACGAAGATGAGCACATCATTAGAGCAGTCGAACAAGCTCTGCAATCGAGGGTCTTTGATAAGGTGTTTCTTTTCGATCCAGAAGATAAGCTCGCTTCACGGCATGCTGGGCACGTCTGGGTCCCCTCGGGCTCCACGTCCCTCATCCAATTTCTTGAGATGCTCTGAATTCGTGGGTCCGCGCGCTGAAACCTAACCAGTCGCGCAATCGGACCCAACGGCCGCTTTCATGGTTCTCCGTCATGCCAAGTAATTCCATTTCCCCCTTCAACTTCTCGCTGGCCGTTGGGCCCGCTTCCCTCCACCTTTAGGCGAATCTATGGCCGATCGGTGCTCCGCATGCCCTATGTTTCCCTGAAGAACGTGCTGAAGGTGGTGCTTGGGCTGGGGCTCATCCTCGGCCTGATGGCCCTGGCGAGGCTGATCGAGGACGCCTATCCCGCCGTCGCGCACTTGCTCGGCCTGCTCGGCTGGCCCGTGTTCCTCCTCTACCTGGTCGTGGGCTCCTGGCGCTCCTTCTTCGCCAAGGAGAACGCCGAGTCCTAGAGCCAACCATGCGGACAGGAGCCTCCGCCCCTTGTCCCATTGGGATCACTTGGATGACAGGCGGGCGGCGGGCCCACTCTCGACATGCCGAAACCCCGCTCTCGGCCCTTCGGATCCGGGCGTCGCCCGGAAAAAGCTAAAGTGTGGCGCTGATTTTACTTATGGACTTGGCATCGACGGTGCCTAAGATGCCTGGAGATCGTCCACTCCCAACCCGATCGGAGGACACCATGAGCAAGCTCAAGGGCACCAAGACCCACCAGAACCTGAAGGACGCCTTCGCCGGCGAGTCCCAGGCCAACCGGCGCTACCTCTACTTCGCCAAGGTGGCGGACGTGGAGGGCTACCCCGAGGTGGCCGGCAACTTCAAGGAGACCGCGGATGGCGAGACGGGCCACGCCCACGGCCACCTGGACTACCTGAAGGCCGTCGGCGACCCCGCCACGGACCTGCCCATCGGCGACTCCGTGCTGAACCTGAAGGCCGCCATCGCCGGCGAGACCCACGAGTACACCGACATGTACCCGGGCATGGCCAAGACCGCCCGCGAGGAGGGCTTCCCCGAGATCGCGGACTGGTTCGAGACCCTGGCCAAGGCCGAGAAGAGCCACGCCGGCCGCTTCCAGAAGATGCTCGAGAGCATCAGCTAAGCCCCACCGCCGAGGCGCGGAGGACGCGGAGGGTCGCCTCTCGGCGCCCTCTGCGCCTCTGCGGTGAACCTTTCCGGAGCACCCATGGCTGAGCACTATTCGGTGGACGGGCACGACAGGCCGGAGACCACGCCGGGGGAGCGCATCAGCTACCTGGCGGGGAAGGGCACGGTCTACGACCCGGCGGATCCCCGCTACTGGGACGCGGAGCTGCTGCAGGAGGAGGTCCACCGGGCCTTCGAGATCTGCCACGGCTGCCGCATGTGCTTCAAGTACTGCGACAGCTTCCCGGACCTGTTCAGCTTCATCGACGAGCGCCACAACGGCGACGTGCGGGGGCTGACGAAGCGGGAGACCGACCAGGTCATGGACGCCTGCTTCCAGTGCAAGCTCTGCGAGGTGCAGTGCCCCTACACCCCCCGGGAGGGCCACGAGTTCCAGCTGGACTTCCCCAAGCTCGTGCACCGCTACCAGGCCCAGCGCCTGAAGCGGGGCGGCCACGGGCTCCGCAAGGCCCTGCGCCGCCGAGTGCTCGGTGATCCGGACCTCGTCGGCAGGCTGGCCCGGGCCTCCTTCGGCGTGGCCAACCGCATGAACCGCGTGAAGCTCCACCGCTGGTTCCTGGAGAAGGTCCTCGGCGTGCACCAGGACGCCCACCTGCCGGACTTCGCGAACCAGACCTTCGAGGCCTGGGCGGAGCGGGCGGGCCGCATCCAGCAGACGCCCGGCGCCGAGGCGGTCCTCTTCGAGACCTGCTACGTCCAGAACAACGATCCCCAGCTGGGCCGGGACACCCTCGAGGTGCTGGACAAGAACGGCTGCCGGGCCGGCTGCGTGAAGGGCCTCGCCTGCTGCGGCATGCCGGCCTGGGAGCACGGCGACCTGGAGCTGACCCGCAAGCAGGCCAAGCGCAACCTGGACGCCCTCATGCCCCACGTGGAGGCGGGCTCCAAGGTCATCGCCATCAACCCCACCTGCGCCATGATGTTGCGCCGGGAGTATCCGGAGCTGCTGGAGGGCGAGGACCGGGCGCGGGCCAAGAAGCTCGCCGAGGCCGTGCGGGATCCGGGGGAGTTCCTCTGGTCCATCCGCAACGAGGACCGCGCCAACTGGACCTTCCAGTCCACGCCGGGCCCCGTGGCCTACCACGCGCCCTGCCACCTGCGGGCCCAGTCCATCGGCTTCAAGGGCCGGGACCTGCTTCGCAAGATCCCCGGCGTGACCCTCTCCACCGTGATGGAGTGCTGCGGCCACGACGGCACCTACGCCCTCAAATATGAGACCTTCGACGATTCGAAGCGCATCGGCGAGAAGGCCTTCGCCGGCATGAAGGCCAACGAGACGGCGGAGGTCTGGGCCACCGAATGTCCCCTGGCCGGGCTCCAGTTCGGCCAGCACGCGGGCCGGCAGGCCCTCCACCCCATGACCATCCTGGCCCGGGCCTACCGCAAAGACGGCTTCCCGACGCCGGTCCCTGAAACCTGAAACCCCAGAGACGCAGAGACCCCAGGGTCTTCTCCGTGCCTCCGGGTCTCCGTGGTTCAAGAGGTCCCTATGAAAACTGTCCAACGGAACGAGATCCTCGACTACGTGACCTACGGCGAGCAGCGGGACGCCATCCGCGCCTCGGCCATGAAGGCCAAGGACCTGCGGCGGGTGCACCTGGGGGAGCACCTCACCTTCCTCTTCGAGAACCACGAGACCGTGCGCTACCAGGTGCTGGAGATGGTCCGGTCGGAGCAGATGGTGAAGGAGGCGGACATCCAGCACGAGCTGGACACCTACAATGCCCTGATGGGCGGCCCCGGCGAGCTGGGCGCGACCCTGCTCATCGAGATCGACGACGAGGCGCTTCGCCCGGAGCTGCTGCGGTCCTGGCGCGACCTGCCCCGGCGCATCGCCCTGGTCTTCGAGGACGGCTCCCAGGCCCTGGCCCAGGTGGACGAGGAGCAGTTCAACGAGGAGAAGGCCAGCAGCGTCCAGTTCCTCCGCTTCCAGGTGGACGGCCGCGCGCCCAAGGGCCTGGCGGTGGACCACCCCGGCTACTCCGCCCGGGTGGACTTCACCGACGCCCAGAAGGCGGCTCTGGCGGCGGATCTCGCCTCCTGAGCCGCCTCCGGGCGGCCTTCCGCGGAACCCTCAGGCCGGCAGCTTGGCCGCCAGCACCTCCAGCAGGTCGATCTGCGGCGGGGCGGCCAGCAGCTCCTCCGCCCGGGCGAAGAGGGCCTTGGCGATGGCGCCGTCCAGATGGGCCTGACGGCCGGCTTCGTCGGGGAAGGCGTCGAAGATGCCGAACCGGGAAGGGCCCAGCTTCAGGGCGAACCAGGCGGCCGTGGCGGGCTCCTGCTGGGCGAGGGGCAGGGCGCCCGCGAGGAAGGCGGCCAGCTCGGCCTCCTTGCCGGGCCTGGCTTCGAGAAGGGCGAGGATGCCCGTGCGGACCATGGGAACTCCATCGGCCGGGATGGCCTTCCCTGGGATGACGCCGGACCTCGCGCCGTGCCCGGACCGGCCCGCGAGGCCCGGCCCTGCTAGGCTCGGGCCATGCTCCCGCTGGCTCGACTCCAGGCCTTCGCCGTCCGCCGCCGCCGGTGGCTCTACGCCCTCGGCGGGCTCTTCGTGGCCTACAGCCTCTTCGGTTTCCTGGTCGCGCCGCGGATCCTGAAGGCGAAGCTGGAAGCGGGCCTGGGCGAGGCCCTGCACCGGCCCGTCCGCCTGGCGAAGGTGCGGGTGAACCCCCTGGTGCCGAGCGTGACCCTGGAGGGCCTCGACATCCGCGCCAAGGACGGCGGGCCCTGGATCGGCTGCGAGCGGATCTACGTGAACGCGCGGGTGCTGCCCCTGCTGTGGCGGACGATCTCGCTCAAGGAGCTGGCCATCGTGCGGCCCTCGGTGCAGGTGGCGCTGGATGCCGGCGGCCGGCCCGAGTTCGCGGACCTCTTCGAGGGGCCCGCCTCGCCGGAGCAGCCCGAGACGCCCTCCAAGCCCTGGACCTTCGCCATCGGCCACTTCAGCCTCACGGAGGGGCGGCTGCCCTTCGTGGACCATTCCACCCAGCCCGAGTTCCGCTCGGAGCTGGGGCCCCTCAGCCTCAGCCTGGACGGCTTCCGGACGACGCCGGGCTCCAGCGGCGCCTACAGCTTCGAGGCCACCACCGAATCCGGCGAGAAGCTCGCGTGGTCCGGCCGCATCGGCGTCAGCCCCCTGGCCTCGGACGGCACCCTCATCCTGGGGAACCTGGATCTGGCGAAGTACGGGCCCTACCTCCGGCAGGCCCTGGACCTGGACCTGCGGGCGGGCCGGGGGGATCTCACGGCCCAGTACCGCTTCGCCTGGGGCCCCGCCGCCAAGGTCGTCGCGGTGGACGACGCGCGGCTGGGCCTCTCCGGCCTGCAGGTGGCGAATCCCGGGAGCGCGGAGCCGGCCCTGGACCTGCCGGCCCTCCAGGCCAGCGGCATCCACGCGGATCTGCTCGCCAACCGGGTCGAGGTGGGCCTGCTCACGGCCACCGGCGGCACCGCCACGGTGATCCGCGCCAAGGACGGCAGCCTCAACCTGGCCCGGCTCTTCGCGGCGCCGCCAGGGGTGAAGCCCAAGCCGAAGGATCCTTCCGCCAAACCCCTCGCCCTCACCCTGGACGCCGCAGCGGTCCAGGGCCTCCACCTGGTGTGGCAGGACGCGGTGCCGGACCGGCCCGTGGATCTCGACCTGCCCACCGTGGACCTCAAGCTCCACGGCTTCACCCTGGATCCCAAGGCCCCCGCCCAGATGGAGCTGCAGGCCGCGGTGGGGCAGGGCGGCACGCTGCGCTTGCAGGGCCCGGTGCGCCTCCTGGGCGTCACCGCGGATCTGCAGGCCGAGGGCCGGGGCCTGGCCCTGGCGCCCTTCGACCCCTACCTGGACGGCCCCCTGGACCTGCGCATCAACCGCGGCACCCTCGGCCTCAAGGGGCGGCTGCGGCTGGCCTTCGAGGGCACGAAGCGGGACGGCCTCCGCTACGCCGGGGACGCTGCGGTGGACGGCTTCGAGGCCGCCGACGCCCGGGACCGGGAGGTGATGCTGCGCTGGACGCGGCTCCAGCTCGCGGGCCTGGACACCGCCACCGCGCCCCTCGCCCTGAAGCTGAAGCGCCTCGACTGGACCGCCCCCGAAGGCCGCGTGGTCATCGCCGCCGACGGCACCACCAACGTGGCCCGGGCCCTGAAGCTCAGCCCCGAGGCGCCGCCCTCGCCCGCTGCCGCCGCGGTGACCCCCACCCCGCCGCCGGCGCCCGGGGCCCCGCCCCTGCCCCTCGCCATCGGCCTCATCACCCTGAAGGGCGGGCGCCTCTCCTTCATCGACCGCAGCCTCAGCCCCACCGCCGCGCTGCTGCTGGACCAGCTCCAGGGCCGCTACGAGAAGCTCTCCACGGATCCCGCGGCGGTCTCCACCGTGGATCTCAAGGGCCTGGCCGGCGGCCTGGCGCCCCTCACCATCCAGGGCCGGGCCATGCCCTTCCGCACGGACCAGGACACGGACGTCACCGTGAAGATCGACGGCTCGGACCTGGCGGACTTCGATCCCTACGTCCGCAAGTACATCGGACGCACGGTCCAGAAGGGCAAGCTCCACCTGGACGCCCACGTGGCCATCCAGCACCGGGGTCTGGACGTGCTAGCCAAGGCGAAACTGGACCAGTTCTACCTGGGCGACAAGGTGGACAGCCCCGACGCGACCCACCTCCCTGTGAAGCTGGCGCTGGCCCTGCTGCGGGACCGCCAGGGCGTCATCGACTTGGAGGTCCCTGTGCAGGGCAGCCTCGACGACCCGGACATCAAGTACGGCAAGCTCGTCTGGAAGGCCATCTTCAACCTCGTGGGCAAGGTCGCCGCCAGCCCCTTCACCCTGCTGGGCAACCTCTTCGGCGGCGGGGCGGACCTCAGCTTCCTCGCCTTCGAGCCCGGCACGAGCCAGCTCTCGCCGCAGGCCCACGCCAAGCTCCAGGGCCTCGCCAAGGCGCTGGCGGAGCGGCCGGACCTCCAGCTCGAGGTGGAAGGCGCCGCTGACCCCGCCGCGGACGGCGCCGCCCTGCGCCGGGCCTCCCTGGACCGGCTCATCCAGGCCACCGCCTGGGCCCGCCTGAAGCGGAAGACCGGCGAGGCCGCGGCCTTCACGCCCGACGCCGACCAGCGCGCGGCGGCGGTGAAGGCGCTCTTCCTGGCGGCCCATCCGCCGGATCCCAAGGCCAAGGCCCCGGAGCCGCCGCTGCCGGAGATGGAGCAGCGCCTCCTTGCGGACCAGCCCGTGGACGCCGCGGCCCTCGACGCCCTGGCCCAGGCCCGCGCCAAGGCCGCCCTCGCCGCGCTCCAGCAGCTGCAGGCCCCCCAGGACCGCGTCTTCGAGACCCGCAACACCCGCGAGGGCGCCGACACCCACCAGGCCCGGGTCTGGTTCGCGGTGAAGTGAGTCACTCCCGCAGGCGGTAGCCCACCCCGGACTCGGTGACGAGGTGCCGGGGCCGGGCGGGATCCGCCTCCAGCTTGTGGCGGAGCTGGCCCATGTAGACCCGCAGGTAGTGGGGCTGCGCCGCGGCCGAATGCCCCCAGATCTCCCGCAGCAGCTGGCGGTGGGTGAGCACCTTCCCCGCATGGCGGGCCAGCAGCGCGAGGAGCTTGAACTCGATGGGGGTGAGGTGCACCCGGGCGCCGCGGACCCGGACCTCCCGCTTCGGGAAGTCCACCTCCCACTCGCCGATCCGCAGGACGGGCTCCGGCTTCTCCCCGGCGGCCCGGTGGCGCAGGGCCACGCGGATCCGCGCGAGCAGCTCCCCGGTGCTGAAGGGCTTGGTGAGGTAGTCGTCGGCGCCGGCGTCCAGGGCGCCGATCTTGTCCTGCTCCTGGCCCCGGGCGGACAGGACGATGATGGGCACCGACGACCACTCCCGCAGGCGGCGGGTCAGTTCCAGGCCGTCCAGGTCCGGCAGGCCCAGGTCCAGCAGCACGAGCTGGGGCTGGTGGCTCGCGGCGAGGCTGAGGCCCTCCCGGGCGGTCTCGGCCTCCAGCAGGCGGTGGCCTTCGGCCTCGAGGGCGACCCGCAGGAAGCGCCGCATGGGCGCCTCGTCCTCCACCAGCAGCACGGTCGCGTCGCTCACGGCGGCTCAGCCCTCCATGGGGGTGTCTTCCTGGGGCGGCGCCGGCGGCGCCGGGCCGACCGGCAGGGTGACATAGAACTGGGCCCCGCCCACGTGGTGGCGGTTGGAGGCGCGGATGGTCCCGCCGTGGGCCTCCACGATCCCCTTGCAGATGGCGAGGCCGAGCCCGGCGCCGGGGCCCTTGGCGCCGGGACCGCGCACGAGCTTGTCGAAGAGCCGGTCCTCGAGCCCCTCCGGGAGGCCGGGCCCCCGGTCGCCCACGGAGAAGGTCACGGCGGGGCCCGTGGACCAGGCCTTCACCTCGATGGGATCGCCGCCGTGGCGGAGCGCGTTCTCCAACAGGTTCACCAGGGCCTGCTCGAAGAGCACCGGATCCACCTGGACCATCGGGAGCCCCTCCGGAAGGTCGACGCGCACGTCGCGGCCCGCGGCCAGGGGCTCGAGCCGCGACAGGGCCGAGCCCACCAGCTCCTCCAGGGGCACCCACTCCTTGGCCAGGCTCAGCGCGCCGGATTCCAGGCGCGTGATGTCCAGGAGGTTCGTCACCAGCCGGTGGAGGCGCTGGGCCTCCTCCTGGATGGTCTGGGCCAGGTCCTTCGGCGTCGGGCCGAGGCCCGGATCCGCGAGCAGCGTCGTCGCCGCGCCGAGGATGCCGCCGAGGGGCGTGCGCAGGTCGTGGGAGACGGAGCTGAGCAGGGCGTTGCGCAGCCGCTCCTCGTCCGCCCGCCGGTGGGCCTCCGCGGCCCGCTCGGAGAGCAGGGCCCGCTCGATGGCGAGGGCGGTCTGGTTGGCGAAGGCCTCCAGCAGGCGCAGGCTGTCCGGATCCGCCCAGCGCGGGGCGCCTTCCGGCAGCAGCCCCATGACGCCGAGGGTGCCGCTGGCGCCCTTGAGGGGGAGGTAGGTGGCCCCGGCCCCCGGCAGCGTGCCGGTGCCGAGCCCTGCGGGCTCGCCGTGCTCCAGCACCCACTGGGCCACCGCCCGCTCCTGGTCCGTGAGGGGGAAGCCGGCCTCCCCCGAGGGCGCGAGGCGCCCCTCCGCGTCCGGCAGGAGCACGCTGGTGCGGCCCTGGAACTGCTCGGCGACGCTGTGGATGGCGGAGGCCACCAGCTCCGAGGAGCCCGCGGCCCGGGCCAGCTCGCCGCTCAGGCGGTAGAGGGCCTGGGTCTTCTGCTCCCGGGCCCGCGCCAGCCGGGCCTGCTGGCGGATGCGCTCCGTGAGGTTGCTGATGACGAGCCCCACGAGGAACATCACGCCGAAGGTCCCGAGGTGCCGCAGGTCCGTCACGGTGAAGGTCTGGTAGGGCGGGATGAAGAACCAGTCGAAGGCCCCCACGCTGAGGGCGCTGGCCAGCAGCGACGGCCAGCGGCCGAGCCGGGCGGCGACGACGACGATGGCCAGCAGGTAGACCATCACGATGTCCGCCAGCTCCGCGGGGTGGAACAGGTGGGCGGCGGCCGTGGCCAGGGCCACCGCCGCGGCGGCCCCCAGGTAGGCCTGGGGCCGGGGCCCCGCCGGACGCCGGGCGAGGGCGGGCCGGGCGGCCTCGGTCTCGGGATCGCCGGTGATGACGTAGACGTCGATGTCGCCGCTGCCCCTGACCAGCTCCTCCAGCAGGGAGCCCCGCAGCAGCTCGGTCCAGCGCGGGCGGGTCGGCTTGCCGACGACGATCTTGGTGACGTTCCGGCTGCGGGCGAAGGCGAGGATGTCCTCCCCGATGCGGGCCCCGCCCTGGACCACCGCCGTCTCGCCGCCGAGCTGCTCCGCCAGGCGCAGGTTCGCCTCGACCCGCGCCTGGTCCTCCTCCGAGTAGCGCAGGTGGCGGGTCGTCTCGACGTAGAGCGCGATCCACGGCGCGCCGAGGGAGGCCGACAGCCGGCGGGCGCCGCGGATCAGCCGCGCCGTCAGGGCGCTGGGCCCCACGCAGACCAGGACGCGCTCGCCAGCGGCCCAGGTCTTCTGGATGCCCTCGCTGGCCATGTAGCGCCGCATCTGGGCGTCCACGCTCTGGGCCGTCTGGCGCAGGGCCAGTTCCCGCAGCGCCAGCAGGTTCCCCTTCCGGAAGAACCGGTCGATGGCGTGCCGAGCCTGGTCGGGGACGTAGACCTTGCCCTCCCGCAGGCGCTGGATCAGGTCCTCGGGAGGCAGGTCCACCAGCTCCACCTCGTCCGCCCGCTCGAGCACCGTGTCGGGCACGCCCTCCCGGACGACGATGCCCGTGATCTGGGCGACCACGTCCCGCAGGCTCTCCATGTGCTGCACGTTGATCGTCGTGTAGACGTCGATGCCCGCGTCCAGCAGCTCCATCACGTCCTGCCACCGCTTGGCGTGGCGGGAGCCCTGCATGTTCGTGTGGGCCAGCTCGTCCATGAGGATGAGCTGGGGCCGGCGCCTCAGGGCCGCGTCCAGGTCGAACTCGGGGTAGAACTTGCCGTGGTAGGGCAGCTCCCTGGGCGGGATGCGCTCGAAGCCCTCGGCCTGGAGGGCCGTCTCCGAGCGGCCGTGGGTCTCCACGACGCCGACGACCACGTCGATGCCGATGGCCTGGCGCTCCTTCGCCTCGCTGAGCATGGCGTAGGTCTTCCCCACGCCGGGCGCCGCCCCGAAGAAGATCTTGAGCTTCGCCCGGGCGGCCAGGGCCTCGGCCTCCTGCACCTGGCGCAGGAGCGCGTCGGGGTCGGGGCGCGGCGTCACCGGGCCAGCCTAGCGCAGGCTGGTGGAGGCGTGGTCGAGGTCGAGGTTGAGCTCCAGCACGTTCACCCGGGCCTCCCCCAGGACGCCGAACTGCGGTCCTTCCGTGTGGCGGGCGACCAGGGCCCGGACCGCGGCCTCGTCCAGGTGGCGGGCCTTCGCCACCCGGCGCACCTGGAACGCCGCCGCCGCCGGGCTGATGTCCGGGTCCAGGCCACTGGCGGAGGCGGTCACGAGGTCCACGGGCACGGGCCCCCTGGCGTCGGGGTCGGCGTCCCGGAGGGCCTGGATGCGGGCCTGCACCGCCTGGACGAGGGCAGGATTGCTGGGGGCGAGGTTGGAGCCGCCGCTGTTGGCCCCGTTGTAGGGCAGGGGGTTCCCGTCCGCGTCCACGGTGGCGGAGGGGCGGCCCCAGAAATGGCCGGGATCCGTGAAGGCCTGGCCGATCCAGCGCGAGCCGACGACCCTGCCGTCCCGGACGAGGAGGCTGCCGCCGGCCTGGCGGGGGAAGAGGGCTCGCGCGGCGCCGGTGACCAGCAGCGGATAGGCGACGCCGGTGAGGGCCGTGAGCGCGAGGAAGCCGACGAGGGCGGGGCGGAGCTGGAGGTCCATGGGCGTCTCCTCAGGCGGCGAGGTGGAGGGCGACGAGGGCCAGGTCGATGAGCTTGATGCCCAGGAAGGGCGCCAGGAGCCCGCCCAGGCCGTAGACGAGGAGGTTGCGCTGGAGGAGGGCGGCGGCGCCCATGGGGCGGTATTTCACCCCCCGCAGCGCCAGCGGGATGAGGACGACGATGACCAGCGCGTTGAAGATCACCGCCGAGAGGATGGCGCTCTCGGGGCTGTGGAGCCCCATGACGTTCAGCGCGCCCAGGGCCGGGTAGGTGGCCACGAAGGCGGCGGGGAGGATGGCGAAGTACTTCGCCACGTCGTTGGCGATGCTGAAGGTGGTGAGCGAGCCCCGGGTCATGAGGAGCTGCTTGCCGATCTCCACGATCTCGATGAGTTTCGTAGGATTGGAGTCCAGGTCCACCATGTTGCCGGCCTCCTTGGCGGCCTGGGTGCCGCTGTTCATGGCCACGGCCACGTCCGCCTGGGCCAGGGCCGGGGCGTCGTTGGTGCCGTCCCCGGTCATGGCGACGAGGCGCCCGCCCTGCTGGAATTCGCGGATGAGCTTCAGCTTCGCTTCCGGCGTCGCCTGGGCGAGGAAGTCGTCCACGCCCGCCTCCGCGGCGATGGCGGCGGCGGTGAGGGGGTTGTCGCCGGTGATCATGACGGTTCGGATGCCCATGTGGCGCAGCTCGCTGAAGCGCTCCTTGATGCCGCCCTTCACGATGTCCTTGAGCTGGATGACGCCGAGGGCCTGGGCGCCGTCGGCCACGACGAGGGGCGTGCCGCCCGCCATGGCGATCTCGTCCACCCGGCGCCGCAGCTCCTCGGGGAAGCGGCCGCCCCGGGAGGCCACGAACGCCTCGATGGCGCTGGCGGCGCCCTTGCGGACCTCCCGGGGGCCGAGATCGACGCCGCTCATGCGGGTCTGGGCGGTGAAGGGGACGAAGTGGGCGTCCAGGGCCCGGATGTCCCGCTCGCGGAGCCCGTAGCGTTCCTTGGCCAGCACCACGATGCTGCGGCCCTCCGGCGTCTCGTCCGCCAGGGAGGAGAGCTGGGCGGCGTCCGCCAGGGCCGCCTCGTCCACGCCCTCCGCCGGGAGGAAGGCCACGGCCTCGCGGTTGCCCAGGGTGATGGTCCCCGTCTTGTCCAGCAGGAGGACGTCCACGTCGCCCGCGGCCTCCACGGCGCGGCCGGAGGTGGCGATCACGTTGGCCTGGATCATGCGGTCCATGCCCGCGATCCCGATGGCGCTGAGCAGGCCGCCGATGGTGGTCGGGATCAGGCAGACCAGCAGGGCCACCAGCACCGTGAGGGGGACCGGATGGCCCTGGCCCGCCGCCTTCACGCTGAAGCTGGAAAAGGGCAGCAGGGTGGCGGTGGCCAGCAGGAAGACGAGGGTGAGCCCCGCCAGGAGGATGTCGAGGGCGATCTCGTTGGGGGTCTTCTGGCGCTTGGCGCCCTCCACCATGGCGATCATGCGGTCCAGGAAGCTCTCGCCGGGGTTGGCGGTGATGCGGATGATCAGCCAGTCCGAGAGGACGAGGGTGCCGCCGGTGACGGCGGAGCGGTCTCCGCCGCTCTCGCGGATGACGGGCGCGCTCTCTCCCGTGATGGCGCTCTCGTTCACGGAGGCCACCCCTTCGATGACCTCCCCGTCGCCGGGGATCGTCTCCCCGGCTTCGACGAGCACGATGTCCCCGATGCGCAGGCTCGGGGCATCCACCAGCTCGGCGGTGGCGGAACGGTCCGCGGAGGCGAGCTTCCGGGCCACCACATCCCGCTTGGCCCGTCGGAGGCTGTCCGCCTGGGCCTTGCCCCGGCCCTCGGCCATGGCCTCGGCGAAGTTCGCGAAGAGCACCGTGAACCAGAGCCAGAGCGCGATGGCGAGCACGAAGCCCGGGCGGGCGTCGCCGCCCCCCAGCAGCGCCTGGATCCAGAGGGCGGTGGTGAAGGCGCTGCAGATCCAGACGGTGAACATCACGGGGTTGCGGAGCTGGTGGAGCGGATTCAGCTTCCGGAGTGCATCCAGGAGGGCCCGGCGCAGGAGGGCGGGCTCGAAGAGGGGGCGGGCTTCCGCGTGGGGGGTCATGGGCGCCTCAGCGAAGGATCAGATGCTCGGCGAGGGGGCCGAGGGCGAGGGCGGGCAGGAAGGTGAGGGCGCCGACGAGGAGGACGACGCCGACCAGCACGGCGACGAAGAGGGGCGTGTGGGTGGGCAGGGTCCCGACGCTCTCGGGGGTGTGCCGCTTCCGCGCCAGGGAGCCTGCGATGGCCAGGACGGGCCACATCACGCCGAAGCGCCCCAGGAGCATGGCGAGGGCGAGACCGTAGTCGTACCAGGGGGTGTTCGCGGCCAGGCCCCCGAAGGCGCTGCCGTTGTTGTTCGCGGCGCTGCTCCAGGCGTAGAGGACCTGGGTGAAGCCGTGAGGCCCGGGGTTGCTGACGGAGGCGGCGCCCTGGGCGCTCGCGACCGAGGCCGCCGTGCCGACCAGGGCGACGGCGCAGGGCAGGAGGATGGCGATGGAGGCCATCTTCATCTCGAAGGCCTCCACCTTCTTGCCGAGGTACTCCGGCGTCCGGCCCACCATGAGCCCGCCGATGAAGACCCCCACCAGTGCGAACAGGAGCAGGCCGTAGAGGCCCGAGCCCACGCCTCCGAAGACCACCTCCCCGAGCTGCATGAGCCAGAGGGGCATGAGGCCGCCCAGGGGCGTGAAGGAGTCGTGCATGGCGTTGACGGAGCCGTTGGAGGCGGCCGTCGTGGCCGTGGCCCAGAGCGCGGAGGGCCCCGGCCCGAAACGCAGCTCCTTGCCCTCCAGGTTGCCGCCGGCGTTCGATGCCGTGGCCACCTGGTCCGCCCCGGCGCGGGTCAGGGCCGGGTTGCCCTTCACCTCGAAGGAGGTGCAGACGGCGAGGCACCCGACGAAGAGGAGGGTCATCGCGGCGAGGAAGGCCCGGCCCTGCCGGCGGTCCCTCACCATCCGGCCGAAGGTCACCGCCAGCCCCGCGGGGATGAGCAGGATGGCCAGGCACTGGAGGAGGTTGGACAGGGGGGTGCTGTTCGCGAAGGGGTGGGCCGCGTTGGCGCCGAAGAAGCCGCCGCCGTTGGTGCCCAGCATCTGGATGGCGATCTGGGAGGCCGCGGGCCCCATGGGCAGCACCTGGCCGTTCGCGGTGTGGACGTAGGGCGAGAGGTTCTGGATCACCCCCTGGGAGACCAGGATGAGGGCGAAGGCCAGCGACATCGGGAGGAGGATGTAGAGGGTGGTCCGGAGGAGGTCCGCGTAGGGGTTTCCCAGGGTCGAGGCGCCGCGGCGCGTGAGACCCCGCACCAGAGCCACGAGGACGGCGATGCCGGTGGCGGCGGAGACGAAGTTCTGCACGGTGAGGCCGAGCATCTGGGTGAGGTAGGAGAGGGTTCCCTCCCCGCCGTAGGCCTGCCAGTTGGTGTTGGTCATGAAGCTCACGGCCGTGTTGACGGCCAGCGCCGTGCCCGTCCCCGGGAGGCGCTCCGGGTTGAGGGGCAGGACCCCCTGGGCTTTCATGAGGAGGAACACCGCGAGGAGGCCGAGGAGCTTCACGAGGGTGATCACCCATCCGTAGGCCTTCCAGTCCATCTCCTCATCGCCCCG
Source organism: Holophagaceae bacterium (assembly GCA_035758545.1). Classification (GTDB taxonomy): domain Bacteria; phylum Acidobacteriota; class Holophagae; order Holophagales; family Holophagaceae; genus JAFDVN01. Next base: position 16,799 of record DASTWQ010000161.1, read on the forward strand.
GATCCCCATCAGGCGGTAGAGGCCCCGTTCGACAGGATGCAGGAGCGGATGGAGGACGGTCCGTTCGCCCTCCAGCACCCTGGCCATGTAGGCCCCGAGCGGCACGGCGAGGCCCAGCAGCAGCGTCAGGTAGAGCAGGTTCTGGATCCAGGCGTGGCTCATTGGAACTTCTCCGGCTTGAGCAGGGCGGCGAGGAGGTAGCCGAAGAGGGCGAGGGTGAGGATGAAGGCGGCGAGCAGCAGGGGCGTCATGGGGTCCTCCAGGCGTGGGCCAGGGTTGCGAGGAGCCAGAGGGCGAAGGGGAGCCAGCCGAGGCCGGTGATGGTCCATCGGGAGGTCCCCTCGTGGTCCCTTCCGGAAGCGGAGCCATATAGGCCGACCGCCAGGCATCCGAGGCCGATCATCCAGGGATGCATGGCTCAGAACTTCACAAGGAGCGCCAGCGTGACGCGGCTCTCGGTCTTGCGCAGGTCCGGCGCCCAGCCGGGCACGACCGAGCCGGGATCCCCCTGATTGCCGCCCGGGGGCGTCACGCCGCCGGGCCCCGCGAAGTAGGGCACGCTGGCGCCCCGGCGGTTGAACTCCGCGCGCATCGTGACGAAGGGGTTGGGCATGTAGTCGTAGGTGGCCGACCAGTCCCAGGCGTGGAAGGGATCGCCGGGGTTGGCGCTGAAGTAGGGCGTGCCCGAGGCCGCCGTGGCCCCGTTGATGGGCGGGACGAGGACGAGGTACCGGCCCGGGTTCGTGATGGCGCCGCCGCCGAGGGTCAGGGCGTGGCGGTCGTGGGCGAACCAGAACCGGTTGTAGAGCATCCATCCGGCGAAGTACTGCTTGGGCTCGCCGGTGCCTCCTACGCCGCCGCCATGCTCGTCGCCGAGGTCGCCGGTGAAGGTGAAGGCCATCCTGTCGAGGAAGGCGTCCGGTCGGTCGTAGTACTTCACCTCGAGGCTGTTGTCCGTGTGCCGCCGGGTGCGCTTCTGGTTGCCCAGGGTGTCGGCGCCGAGGAGGTAGTTGTTGGAGATGAAGCGGACGCTGCCGTTGGGGGACCAGGTGAAGCTCGCCCCGAGGCCCGGCGTGTGGTTGGACATGTTGTAGGACTGCCACCCGTTGGTGATCCAGAGCTCGACCTTCATCTTCTCGCTGGGGAAGAGCTGGACCCGGACGCCGTTGAAGAACCAGGGGGTGTTGGAGGAGACGTAGGAGGGCTGGTACGCCCAGTTGTCGAAGTTGTAGTAGCTGAAGAGGCCGATGTAGGACATGAAGATGCCCGCGTCCACATTCAGGCCGTCCAGCACGTCGAAGTGGTAGCCGCCGTAGGCCTCCGACACGTAGCGGTAGGCGTCGGCCGTCTGCCACTGACCCTTGCTGGGGCTCGCATCGTTGCGGGGCGTCATGGTCGCGTAGAGCCCGAACTGGGTCATGAGGCGGCCCCGCACGTTGTCCCAGTGGAAGTCGCCCCCGATGCCGAGCTGCTGGACCTGGAGCTCGCCGGTCCGGCCCAGCTCGCTGGAGCCCACCAGCGTGTGGTCCTGGGGATGGTTGAAGTCGTAGACGGCGTTCGCGTCCAGGCGGAACTCGCCCGTGAAGTACGTCGTGTCCAGCAGGGATGCCGTCTGGCGGCTGTTCCCGTTGAGCCAGGAGAAGTCCGCGAAGGCCAGAGGCTGCGGGGCGGGCGCGGAGCCCGGCGCCTGGGCGGGCAGGATCCCCTGGGCGAGCAGGGGAAGAAGGGGGGCCAGGCGGCGTCCCATGCGTGCGACTCCCGAAGCGGCTCCGGCCGCAGGGATCAGCCTCGGCGCCCGCGCCTCAGAGGGGCATCAAGGTTGGGCACCCCTTCATCAAGATTTCATCAAGGCGGTCCTCCGAGCCCGGGTTCTCCGGTGTGAACCCGGGTGTTCATGAACGTTCATGGGAAAAGGCGGTGCCATGCGCCCGCCCCGGCGGAGGGTCCTGCGGATCCGGAACGCGCCGCTGCTGGCCCGGCGGGCATGACAGATCCTCAATGCGCGATTTAAAGAGACTTAACCCTCGGGCGCGGGGCGCCGGGGAATGCTGGGATCCGCTTCCCTGATCTTTCCCCAACCTACTGACGGACCCGACCCCGCGGGGAGTTCCGCGCTGGGGCCGTCTCCACCCACCCCCATCCCGGAGGTTGCCTTGGCGACCCGCTCCCGCTTGACCCTCACCGCCCTCTCTGCGCTGCTCGTGGCCGCTCCCGCGGCCGCGGCGGTCTACCACCCCACGGCCGATCAGCTCGACCAGATCCGTGCCCAGGAGGGCGTCCGCGCCCAGCAGTCCCTGGCCCACCTGGAGGGCCTCCGGGCCAAGCTCGGCCTGGACACGGACTCCGCCTTCAAGGCGACCCTGGTCCACACGGACGCCCTCGGCCAGACCCACACCCACATCCAGCAGCTCTACCGCGGCGTGAAGGTCTGGGGCGGCGAAGCCGTCGCCCACATGGACCGCACCGGCGCCATGCTGCCCACCACCTCCGCCCTCAAGGGCGGGATCAGCCTGGACACGACGCCCTCCTTCCGCCCGGATGAGGTCCTCGCCTTCGCCCACCAGGACCTGGCGCCCCGCGGCGCCTACGCCTCCAAGCCCACCGCCGAGCTCGTGGTGTTCCCCATCCTGGTCCAGGTGCACGTCGGCACCGGCCAGGACGCCACCTCCTACGAGTACCGCCCGGTCCGCTACGCCCTGGCCTACCACATCCACACGGACCTCCAGAACGGCGCTGGCGAGACCAAGCAGACCGACTACATGATCGACGCCCACACCGGCGCCATCCTCAAGAAGTGGTCCTCCCTCGAGACCGCGGCCTCGGTCGGTACTGGCCACTCCCAGTACAGCGGCACGGTCAACATCAACACCAACAGCACGAGCAGCGGCTATGAGCTGCGGGACATGACCCGCGGAACCGGCGGCACCTTCGGCAACAACGTCGTCACGAACCTGAACCACGCCACCAGCGGCAACGGCACCATCTACACGGACGCCGACAACACCTGGGGCGACGGCGCGAACTACGTCGAGGGCTCCTCGACCACCGCCGCCAACGGCGAGACCGCCGCCGTGGACGCCGCCTACGGCATCCAGGCCACCTGGGACATGTACAAGAACGTCCTCGGCCGAAATGGCATCGACGGCAACGGGAAGTCCACCTACCTTCGCGTGCACTACAGCAACAGCTACGACAACGCGTTCTGGGACGACACCTGCTTCTGCATGACCTTCGGCGACGGCAGCAGCTTCACGACCCTGACCTCCGTCGACGTGGCCGGCCACGAGATGAGCCACGGCGTCTGCGCCAACAACGGCCACGGCGGCCTGAACTACTCCGGCGAGTCCGGCGGCCTGAACGAGTCCAATTCCGACGTCATGGGCACCATGGTGGAGTTCTACGACTTCGGCGGCGGCGAGGCCTCCGGCGCCACCACCATCCCCGCCACCGGCGGCAACTGGACCATCGGCGAGCAGCTCAGCTCCAGCCCGCTGCGCTACATGTACAAGCCCAGCCTGGACGGCTCCTCCCCCGACGCCTACACGAGCTCCATCGGCAATCTGGACGTGCACTACAGCTCCGGCCCCGGCAACCGCGAGTTCTACTTCCTCAGCCAGGGCTCGAGCTCTTCCTCCAGCTCGAACTACTACAGCTCCTACCTGCCCGGCGGCATGGCCGGCGTGGGCAACGACCACGCGGCCCGCATCCACTACCGCGCCCTGACCACCTACTACACCTCCACCGAGACCTACGCCCAGGCCCGCACCGCCCACATCAACGCGGCGACGGACCTCTACGGCGCGAACTCCCCCGAGGTCGCGGCGGTGGAGAACTCCTTCGCGGCCATCAACGTCGGCTCCCCCGCTTCCAACACCCCGAACACGGTGACGGCCTCCATCACGACGCCCTCCGGCAATGTGACGATCGCCACCGGCACCACCCAGTCCTTCGTGGGCAGCGGCACCGACTCCAGCTCCAGCGCCACGCTCTCCTACGCCTGGACCTTCGGGGACGGCAGCACCGCCACCGGCGCCTCCGCCAGCCACACCTACACCAACACCGGCACCACCGCCGTGACCTACACCGCCACGCTGAAGGTCACCGACAACACCGGGGTCTCCAGCACCGCCACCCGCTCCATCACGGTGAATCCCGCCGCCTCCGGCTCCAACACGGTGACGGCCTCCATCACGACGCCCTCCAGCAACGTGACGATCGCCTCCGGCACCAGCCAGGCCTTCGCGGGGACCGGCACGGACTCCGCTTCGGGCCAGACCCTGACCTACAGCTGGGCCTTCGGTGACGGCACCACCGGCAGCGGCGCCTCCACGAGCCACACCTACACCAACTCCGGCTCCACGGCCGTGACCTACACCGCCACCCTGACCGCCACGGACACCACCGGCGCCAAGGGCACCGCCACCCGCACCATCACGGTGAACCCCGCGACCTCCGGCGGCACCCAGCTGATCACCAACGGCGGCTTCGAGTCCGGCACCACCGGCTGGACCCAGACCTCCGGCGTCATCGGCGCCAACGGCCCCAGCGAGCCCGCCCACACCGGCTCCAACGATGCCTGGCTGGACGGCTACGGCAGCAGCCACACCGACTACGTCACCCAGCAGGTCACGATCGCGGCCGGCACCAGCCCGACCCTGAGCTTCTACCTCCACATCGACACCTCGGAGACCACCACCACCACGGCCTACGACACGCTGAAGGTCCAGGTGCTCAGCACCTCCGGCACCGTCCTCGGCACCCTGGCGACCTTCAGCAACCTGAACGCCGCCTCCGGCTACACCCAGCACAGCTACAGCCTGGGCGCCTACGCCGGCAAGACGGTGGTGATCAAGTTCCTGGGCGTGGAGGACAGCAGCCTGCAGACCTCCTTCGTCCTGGACGATGTGAGCGCCAAGTAACCCAGATTCCCGATCAGGAAGGGGGCCGCCAGGAGGCGGCCCCCTTGTTTTTTGGCGTGCAGATCCTGTCATCGCCTTCACGACCGAGGCGCCCCAGGGGGGCTTCAACTTCATTGAAGCGAGGGTTTCTGGGATGTGAAGTTTTGTTAAGCCATGTTTAACAAGACTTAATAACCGTTGCGGCGGGGGCCTGGAAGGATGGTCAAGCCTTTCCGATCCTTAACAGCTTCCTTCCCACCCCCGCATGGGGCCAGCCGAGGCATGACAGCGCGGCTGGGCCCGCCTGTCCTTACCTTTCCGCCAGGAGCACCTGTGACGACCCGCCTCTCCCTCACCCCCCTCACCGCCCTGATCGTGGCGGCGCCGCTGTGCGCGGCCGGCGGCCTGAAGCCCGCCGCCCCCGCCGCGCTGGCCCAGATCCGCTCGCAGGAGTCCCTGCGCGTGGCCCAGTCCCAGGCCCAGCTGCTGGGCATGCGCGCCCAGCTCGGCCTGGACGCCGACGCCGGCTTCGCCCCGGTCCGCGCCCTGACCGACCAGTTCGGCCAGACCCACGCCCGCTTCACCCAGACCTACCGCGGCGTCCCCGTGTGGGGCGGTGAGGTGATCGCCCACACCGCCTCCAACGGCGAGGCCCTGGCCCCGACGGCCGCCCTGCGCGGCGGCATCCTGCTGAACACGACGCCGAACCTCTCCCAGGAGGAGGCGCTGGCCGCCGCCACGGCGGACCTGGCCCCCAAGGGCCCCTTCGCCTACGCCCCCACGGTGGAGCTGGTGGTGCTGCCCCTCGAGGGCGGTTTCGCCCACCCGGGCATCCTCCACGCCGGCGACCAGGACCAGGCTGAGGGCCACGGCTCCGCGGCCCGCTACGCGCTTGCCTACCACGTCCACACCCAGATCGAGAACGGCACCGTGGACACGCGCCACACGGACTACATGATCGACGCCCACACCGGCGCGATCCTGATGAAGTGGAACAGCCTGCGGACGTCCGACGCGACGGGCACGGCGAACACGCAGTACAGCGGCACGCGCTCGATCCACACGAACTACACCGGCTCCACCTACCAGATGGTGGACAACTTCCGCGCGATGCACATCAGCACCTACAACCTGAACCACAGCAC